>NZ_JAFCTU010000008.1:0-209498 GCF_049896185.1 Massilia sp. TSP1-1-2 | reverse complement strand
TGGTAGATGCGCTGCGTTAAAAGATCGTGATACGAATGGCTGACGTAACTCTGATGGCGGCGGTCCGGCAGGGCTGCGGCGAGGCGCTTGGTCAGGCCGATCCGGAGGTCGACGCCACGCAGTAGAACCGGGCCAAGATCGGACGACAAGCCCCCACCGGCGAAATCGGCGCGAACTGTGTGAGCTGGAATAGAGGCAAAACGGAGCTGTTCTGGAGTAGAATTCATATCGGGCAAGGTGTGTTCGTGCTGATGGCTTAGGTTTCTAGATAACTCCCATTCTATCAATCACTTACGGCATTCTTGCCCTTTTTTATGCAAAATTCAGGCTAGATGCCGGCGCCAAAAGTGAACAGGATCAGGCAGCAGCGTACGCGGAGCTTGCCGGAAATGCTGCACGATTTGCCCAGCGTTTGCGACTGCGGCGCGAAGTGCAACGCGCAAGGCTACAAAAATAGCTGGAACGGCTATTAGCTACACATCGACACAGCCGATTGCGGCGTGCCGGTCAGTGCCGTTCTCACCCGCGCTTGAGTGCACGACAGCCCGGCGGCGGAGCCGCTGGCGACGATGACGGCGGCGCGCGTGACAAACCTGTATGGGTGTTCGACGCGGCGTACTGCAGCAAGTAATTGCACGAGCATAGCCGAAGTCTGAGCCACGTTGCGCCGATCGACTACAACGCGCGCGGCGGACTGAAGGAAAAGTTTGAACCTGCCGACGCCGTGCGCTACAAGGAGCGCACCGTGGCCGAGCGCAGCAACGCAAGGCTCAAGGATGAATTTTGTGGGCGCAACATCTGAGTGCGCGGTCCGGACAAGGTGATGTCGCATTTGATGTTCGGCTTGGTGGTATTGACGAAAAATCAGTTGATGCGATTGTTTAAATAGCAGCGCAGGCCGGAGATCGGGAATTGCACCGATTGCGCGCGGAGGCGTTGCAGTCACCGGCGACATCGGCGGCTATAGTGGACCCACGATTTGAGACAGCGGTTTAAGCTATGGTCCTTACTGGAGGATTGTGGCAAAGCTTAGCCGGGTGCGCTGCTGAAGGATTAAAAAGCGTTGGCAAAGGTGCTGACCTACTAAGTCGTCTCGGGCAAGGTCAAGACAGCTGACGTCGCGCCCGGGATGGTCAAGACAATGGAAGGCGGTCCGGTGATCGTCAAGTTCAACGTAGGTAAAATAACAATCGACAAGGCGCGCGTTGCCAAAACCGGCATTGTGGCCGACAACAGCGTGATCCATGTCATCAACACGTTAGCGATGTCAAATATGCAATTCAAGCAGCGCCAGCATCCGTGCTGTTGCTATGTTTAATCAACCATGGAACCGCACCCAATGATGAATAGCTTACCTGACCAGTTTCACGCGTTGATAATCGGTGCATCCGGCACGATCGGCGCCGCGTTTATTGATCTGCTCCGGGAATGCCCGCGTTGCGCCTCGGTGCAGGCGCTCCACCGGCAGACCAAGCCCCACCTCGATTTCAATGACGAAGACAGTATTGCCGAAGCCGCACGCGCACTGGCTGCTGGCCCGCAATACCATCTCATTATCAATGCTGCCGGCGTCCTGCATGCTGAATCGTTCATGCCTGAAAAGCGCTTGGCAGATATGAATTACGCGCAGATGCAGGCCACGTTCCAAGCCAATGCCTTCGGTCCTGCGCTGGTAATGCGCCACTTTGCGCCGCTCTTGCACAGCGAACGGGCGATCATGGCCATGCTGTCGGCGAAGGTGGGCAGCATTGGCGACAACCGGCTGGGTGGCTGGTACAGCTACCGAGCGTCAAAGGCTGCGCTAAACATGCTGATCAAGACTGCTGCGATCGAGCTGGCGCGCACGCAGGCTAACAGCGTGCTGGTCGCGCTGCATCCGGGCACAGTGAACTCGCGCCTGTCGCGCCCGTTTCGTGGCGAATCCATCGGCCGTGCCGCGCGAGATGCTGCGGCCGACATGCTAAACGTGCTTGACGAGCTTACGCCCGCCGAAAGCGGTTCATTCAGATCGTATGACGGAGCGGAGCTGCCCTGGTAGCAAAACCTTGGGCCAGGCAATAGACATGCACTGTGCCAGCGCGCGCCCGCTCAACCAGGCCGCTTCGACGGTGCAGTCGTTCAGCTAGTGTCCCGAGTTTGAAGTTCGCAGTATAAATATCCCGAGAATCCCCGCGATACTGCGTCAAAAATGCTCGCAAGGCCTCGGCCTTGCTCCGCTTTTGTTCCTTGTCTCTCGGCGATTTCGGAACATTTATAAGCAACGAACTTCCAACTCAGGACACTAGTCGCCACACGACCCAACCGCAGCGCATCCCAGTGGCTGACCTCATCCGGCGCATGCGCCGTGCTGCTGCAGCGCCAGCGGTGGATGCGCGAGCCTTCCGGCGCGAACGCTCCCGATTCGGCAAAGGCGGAATACATGACTTTGCGCCGACTGCCTGAAGGATCGGAACCGTCCGGTACGCTTCGGCCGCGAATGAATTGTCAGCCGGCATATATGTATCCGAAACAATAACATATATAAATATTATCCAGCTATGATGAGTTTTGATCAACTTATCAAGGCTGCCATGAAGTACTCCTTCGCCGTTTTCGCCACCGTCCTGCTCGCCAGTCCTGCGTTCGCCGCCGACACCGACATTGATGCCTTGTTCTCGGCGTGGAGCAAGCCCGATTCCCCCGGCGCGGTGCTGGCGGTAATCAAGGACGGCAAGGTAGTGCGGCGCGGCGCCTACGGCATGGCCGACATCGAACGCGAGGCCCCCAACAAGGCCTCCACTCCCTTCCATGTCGCTTCGGTGTCGAAACAGTTCACCGCCTTTGCCATTTACCTGCTGGCCCAAGATGGCAAGCTCGGCTTGGACGACGACATCCGCAAGTACCTTCCCGAGCTGCACGACTTCGGCCGCACGATTACCATTCGCCAGCTCATTTCCCATACCAGCGGCTTGCGCGACCAGTGGAACCTGCTGGCCTTGGCCGGCTGGCGCCTGGAGGACGTGATCACCGAAAACGACGTGCTGCGCGTGGTCAGCGCCCAGAAGACGCTCAATTTCACGCCCGGCCGGGAGCACCTGTACTGCAACACCGGCTATACGCTGCTGGGGATTATCGTCAAGCGGGTCGCAGGCACATCGCTGGCGGCGTTCACCAAGGAGCGCATGTTCGATCCGCTCGGGATGACGCACACCCATTTCCATGACGACTACCAAACGCTGGTCAACGGGCGCGCATCGTCGTATGCCAGAGGCCGGGACGGCAAGTGGCAATACGTCGCGCTGTCGTATTCGAACGTGGGCGCAACCAGCCTGTTTACCACGGTCGACGACCTGGCCCTGTGGGACCAGAATTTCTACGACGGCAAAGTCGGCGGCAAGGCGCTGCTGGCGCAGCTGCAGACCAAGGGCAAGCTGGCCGGCGGGCGCGAGATTGACTACGCGGGCGGCCTGGCGATCGGCCAGTACCGCGGCCTTGACATTGTCGAGCACAGTGGCGGCGACGCCGGCTACCGTTCAAATATCGTGCGTTTCCCCAAGGAGCACCTGTCGGTGGTGATCCTGTCCAATGCCGGTGACCTGAACGCGCCGGGTCTGTCGCGCCAGGTGGCCGATGCCTACCTCGGCACCAATGCCGAGCCGTTGCCGGTGGCAAGCGCCAAGATCGAACAGAAGGAGATCAAGCTCGATCCACAGCGCCTCGATGCCTTGGTCGGCGACTTTGCCCTCACCCCGTCGTTCGTGATCAGCTTCACCAAGGAAAACGAGCGGCTGATGACCCAGGCCACCGGCCAGCCCAAGTTTCCGCTATTCCCGTCGAGCGAGCGCACCTTCTTCCTGAAGGTCGTCGAGGCACAGTTCACCTTCGACGCGCCGGGCCCGGACGGCATTGTCAACGGCGGCACGCTGCACCAGAACGGCCAGGATCACCCCGCCAGACGGGTGAAGGCCACTGTATTAAGCGACGAGGAACTGCGTGCACGCAGCGGTACCTTCTACAGCGCGGAACTGAACGTCATCTACCAAATCAGCCAGAAGGATGGCACCTTGGTGCTGCACCACCCGCGCGACGACATGGCGCTGAGCGCGATTTCCGCCACCACGTTCAACGCACCATTCCCGATCGGGAAAGTGGAATACCGCTGCGACGCCAAGCGCGCCTGCAACAGCTTTAGCATCAATAACGGGCGCGTGCGCAATCTGGTATTCAGCAAAGTGGCGATCACACCGCTGGCGCCCCCTGCGCCGCAGGTATCGGCCTTCGCCGCCACCCCGGTCTACCTGCGCGGCAGCATGAACCAGTGGGGCGTGGGAACGCCCTTGCGGGCGAAGGGCAAACAGTTCACGGCCACGGTCACGCTGGAGCGCGGCTCGCACGAATTCAAGATCGGCTCGGACGACTTTGCCGCCATCGACTTTGGCGCCGTGAACGGCAGTGCCGCCATAGCGCCGGGCGAAACGCGCAAGCTGGAAGCAGTCGGCGCCAACATCAAACTGAACGTGCCGGCCACGGCGGCTTATACCTTCATGGTGGACGTGTCCGACCCGGAAACGCCGTCGCTGACGGTACGCCAGTAAGGTTTGCTGCAACGAGCCGTCAGGCGCTATTGCCCGCCAGGCCCGCTGTCACCTGGCTCGGGCAGCATTGAACCGGTCGCTGCGTAGCGCACATGCCACGACAAGGCCTGTTCCAGCACGTGCGGGGTGTGGCCGCCGCGCAGCTTCGCCGCCGCCACATAGTCGCGCAGCATCTGGCGGTACGGGTCGGCCACGCAGTTTTCGATAATGACCTCGGCGCGCTCGCGCGGCGCCAGGCCGCGCAAGTCCGCCAGGCCGATCTCGGTGACGATGATGTCGACGTCGTGCTCGTTGTGGTCCACGTGCGACACCATCGGCACGATGCTCGACACGCGGCCGCCCTTGGCCAGCGACTTGGTGGCAAACACGGCCAGGTAGGCATTGCGCGCAAAGTCGCCCGAGCCCCCGATGCCGTTCATCATGTGCGTTCCGCCCACGTGGGTTGAATTGACGTTGCCGTAGATGTCCGCTTCGAGCGCGGTATTGATCGCAATGATGCCGAGCCGGCGCACCACCTCCGGGTGGTTGCTCACTTCTTGCGGGCGCAGCACCAGGCGCTCCTTGTAGCGGCCGATGTCGCCGAACACCTGCGCCGCCTTGGGCGCCGACAGCGTGATCGACGAGGCGGACGCGAAATCGAGCTTGCCGGCGTCGAACAGGTCGAAGGTCGAATCCTGCAGCACTTCCGAATACATGGTCAGGTGCTGGAACGGGCTGTCGATGAACCCGGCCATTACGGCATTGGCGATCGTGCCGATCCCGGCCTGGATCGGCAGCAGGCGCTCGGTCAGCCGTCCGAGCGCGACCTCGCGTTCGAAAAAGGCGACCAGGTGGGCGGCGATCGCCGCCGTGTCCTCATCGGCCGCCAGGATGGTCGAGCAGCTGTCGCTTTTTTCGGTGATGACGATGGCGGCGATTTTTTCGGGGGCGATCATGATGGCGGTGGTGCCAATCCGGTCGCTCGGCGTCATCAAGGGAATCGGTTCGCGTTGCGGTCGGTGTTTCGGAATAAAGATGTCGTGCAGGCCTTCCAGCGCCAGCGACTGGGCCAGGTTGATCTCGACGATTACCTTGTCGGCCAGGATGGCAAAGCTGGCGCTGTTGCCGACCGAAGTCGTGGGAATGATGGCGCCGGTTTCGGTAATGGCAATCGCCTCGATCACGGCGATATTGATTGGCGCGATCTGGCCGGTGCGCAGCAGCTCCACGGTTTCGGACAGGTGCTGGTCGATGAACATGACTTCACCGCGGTTGATCGCCGCGCGCAGGGTCGGATCGGACTGGAACGGCATGCGGCGCGCCAGCACGCCGGCCTCTGTCAGGATCTTGTCGACATCGCTGCCCAGCGAGGCGCCGGTCATCAAGGTGATCTGCAGCGGATCATGGCGCGCCCGTTCGGCCAGCGCCAGCGGCACTGCCTTGGCGTCGCCGGCCCGCGTGAACCCGCTCATGCCGATCGTCATGCCGTCTTCGATCAGCGCGGCGGCAGCGGCGGCGCTGGTGATGCGTTCTCGCAAGAGGGGATTGCGGATGCGATCCTGATACTCGTCATGCATGGTAAGTCCTTTTTTACGGCAGAAATGGGGCAATCAGGTCAGGCAATCATTGACGGGCGCCAGCGGCGCCGGCACATTCACGTCGCACAGCGCCGAGCGCAAGTCGATTTCGATGGCGCGGCAGATAGCGTCGAGCGGCAGGTCGTTCGGTTCCAGGCCGAACGGTTCCTCGATCTCGTCGCCCAGGGCGTCGAGGCCGAAAAACGTGTAGGCGACAATGGCCACCACGAACGGCGTCATGAAACCGATCGAATCGACCAGCCCGAACGGCAGCAGAAAACAATACAGATACGCGGTGCGGTGCAACAGCAGCGTGTACGAAAACGGCACCGGCGTGTTCTTGATCCGCTCGCACGAGGCGCCGGCGCCGGTCAGGGCCGACAGCGTGGCATCGATGGCAGCGGCCAGGCACGGGTCGATCCGCCCTTCTTTCAGGCACTGGCGCAGGTCCATTCCCATCTGCAGCATCAGGAAGTCGGGCTTGTTGCGGGCGCGCGCCATCTGCTCCCATTCGGCCGGCAGCAACAACGCTGTCAAGCCCGCGTCCGATGGCTGGTCGCGCAGCAGGTCGCGCACGGCATGCGTGAACGCGATGGCCCGATACACCATGCGCACGCGGGCGTCGGCCAGCCCGTCTGCAAAGTTTGCCGGCGCGGGATAGTCGATCAGGCTGAGGCACTGGCGCGCAAAATTGCGGCTGCGCAGCACCAGTTCGCCCCACAACTTGCGCCCTTCCCAGAAGCGGTCGTAGGCGGCGTTGTTGCGAAAGCCGAGAAAGATCGACAGCGGCAAGCCGATCAGCGTGAATGGAATCGTCGTCAGCGTGATTTTTAACTGGAACACGTCGCCATGCGACCAGGTTACCAAGGTGGCAATGGCAATGTTGACGACCAGTGCCGGCAAGATGCGCGGCAATACGGAACCGCGCAAAGCGAGGAATAGCCTGAGCCCGGACGGCCGGTCGCGCACGATCATGGCCGGTCTTTTCTGTCAAATGGGAAGGAAGTACGGGTATAATTCACTAGCATATGAGTGATTTAATCACTCATATGCTAGCAAGTCAAGTCATGCGTGCATGCTTGCCGACAATTTTGCCCATTTCACCGCGACCGACATCAGGAGTTAACGTGGCTCACCGCTTCACCCACGGCAACTTGCCGCAGCAGTTGCTCAAGGCGCGCGACGCGCTGATGACGCATTTTCGCCCCGTCCTCAATCACTACGGCATGACCGAACAGCAGTGGCGGATCCTGCGCGCGCTCGATGAACACGCGCAACTCGAACCGCGTGAAATTTGCGCGCTGTGCCAAATTCTCAGCAGCAGCATGGCGGGCATCCTGGCGCGCATGGAAGAAACCGGACTCGTGCAGCGCAGCCGGATCGAAGCGGACCAGCGGCGCTTGCTGATCAGCCTGGCGCCAAAAGGGGATGCACTGATCGATCATATGGCGCCGCTGATCGAATTGCAGTACCAATACCTTGAGCAAGCGTTCGGCAAGCATGCACTCGAGGCGTTGTCGAGCGCGCTTGAAGGTTTCATCGACGCGCAAGCCAAGCCCGTGGCGCGGGTGGCGTTGCCACCAATAACAAGTTTGTGAACCCGTGGCCGGCAGCGTACGCACTGGCTGGAACGGACTCCCAATAAAGATGCATTTAGTATATTGCTTTAAGCAAGGCATTACCCTAGACTGGTCTCCAGTGGACAGGGCCGGGCATGCACGGCGCCACCTGAGGTTCTGCGCCGAGCATGGCGAAGGCTACGATGCGCGCGATTGCGGCAAAACACGCATGGGCTTATAGGGGGCAAGATGACAAGCGAACCAAAAAACGATTGGGATCCAAGGGGTGAAGCGGCGCTTTGCGATCAGATTGCCGTGTACGATGACATGCGCCAACGTTGCCCGGTGGCGCACAGCGACTATCTGCACTGGTCGCTGTTCCGGCATGAAGATGTGGCGCGCGTGCTGGACGACCACGACAGCTTCAGCAATCACGTTTCCAGGCACCTTTCCGTGCCAAATGGCATGGATCCTCCGGAACACACTGCGTACCGACGCATTCTTGATCCTTATTTCAGCGCGCAGCGCATGGACGCTTTCGAGCCTGCGTGCCGCAGCATCGCCGCCAAGCTGGTGAGCCAGATGGCGGCGCGCGAGCAAACGGATCTGATGGCGCAGTTCGCGCAAGACTTTGCACTGCAAGTCCAGTCCGACTTTCTGGGCTGGCCGGCCGCTTTGCACGAACCGCTGCGCCACTGGATCGGCAAGAATCACGCGGCCACCCTGGCGGGCGACACCGGCGCCATGAACGCTCTGGCGTTCGAATTCGACAGCTACATTCAAGCCTTGCTCACCGCGCGCCGCGACGCCGGCGCCGACGCCCCCGACGATATCACCACCAGCCTGCTGCGCGACAGGATAGGCGAGAGCCTGCTGGGCGATCGGGACATTATCAGTATCTTGCGCAATTGGACGGTAGGGGAACTGAGCACGATTGCCAGCTGCGTGGGCATTCTGGTCCATTACCTGGCCGAGCGACCGTCGCTGCAGCAACAACTGCGGGAGGAACCGGCATTATTGCCCGCCGCAATCGATGAAATACTACGGATTCATGCCCCGCTGATTGCCAGCCGCCGGATTACCACCAGGCAGGTCAAGATCGGCGAGCGCACGCTCGCGGCAGGAGAACGCATCAGCCTTATCTGGGCCTCCGCCAACCGCAGCGAAACCGTCTTTGGCAATCCCGATGAATTCCGGCTGGACCGTGACCCAGCGCTAAACCTGCTGTACGGTGCAGGCATCCATGTTTGCCCGGGCGCGCCGCTGGCACGGATGTCGCTGCGAATTTGCATGGAGCAATTGCTGGCACGCACCGTCCACATCGCCCTGATGCCGGGAATGGAAGCCTTGAAGGCGGTGTATCCAGCCTCCGGGTTTTCTGTACTGCCACTGTCAATTCGGTTCGCACCCTAGCGTTGTTCGCTGCAAGCCAGGTGGCTTGGTGGTACGCGGCAAACTTTGACAAGCACCGGAGGCGCCGCCATACTTCCAGAGCCTCGCACAAGGCAAGCCTGCCGCGCGGCGATGCCGCGCCAGTTGCCAGCGCCACCCCACATGATCGCCATGCCCATCCAGGAACATCAAATGAAGAAAATCGTCGTCAAATTCGGGGGTTCCAACCTGCGCCGCCCCGAAGACATCGATCGCGTGGTCAATGTCGTGCAAACCTACCAGCGCCCGCTGGTGCTGGTGGTGTCGGCCTTTTTCGGCATCACCAACGCGCTCGTTGCCTGCGTCCAGGCGGCCAAGGAGGGGGCCGGCAAGCTCTCCGCGCTGGCCGAGAGCCGCGACTACACGCTCACCTTACGCACGCTAAAGAAGGACATCCTGGACGCCAACATCGCCGACCTGGAGCAGCGCAGCCGCACCGAAGCGGCCCTGAACGCGCGCCTCGACCAGCTGGAGCGCTTCCTGACCGGCATCCACTATATTGGCGACGTTCCCGACTTCGTCAATGATGTCATCTTGAGCTATGGCGAACGCCTGTCCAGCCTGCTGGTGACGGCGGTGCTGCAAAGCCGCGGCATCGCCGCCCGCGAAGCCCTGCCGGAGGATATTGGTCTGTTTACCGACGGCGTGTTCGGCAACGCCGCCTGCGATTTTGACGCCAGTACCGGCCCGGTGTCAGCGGCCCTGGCCGGCGACGGCATCGTTGTCGTGCCGGGCTTTTACGGCGTCAGCCGCGACGGCAAGACCACCCTGTTCGGGCGCGGCGGCTCCGACTATTCGGCCGCGTCGATCGCGCGCTGCATCGGCGCCGAATCGCTCGACGTCTGGAAAGACGTGGACGGTTTCCTGAGCGCCGATCCGGGCGCGGTCGAAGCGCCCCATCCGATCGCGCGCCTGCACTACCTGGAAGCTGCCGAGCTGTCCTACTTTGGCGCCAAGATCCTCCATCCGCGCACCGTGGAACCGCTGTTCGACCAGGCGATCCCGATCCGCATCCTGAACATCACCCGTCCTGACCTGGGCCTGCACGCATTTACCGTCATCGACGGCGAACGCACCGTCACCCATGATGTGGTGAAAAGCGTCTCGTCCAGCGACGACGTCGCCATTCTCAAGTTGCACGGCCCGGGCGTGGGCTTCAAGCCCGGCATCCTGGCCGAGGTCACCTCCACGCTCGACCGCCAGGGCATCAACATCAAGAGCGTATTGACGGCCCAAACGGCGATCAATATCTTGCTCGCGCGCGAGCACCTTGAAGCAGCGTACGATGCGCTGGCAACGCATCACATGGCGGGGGTCGTCGAAGTGAGCCGCAATGATGCGGTTGCCATCGTGGCGGTGGTCGGCGACGGCGTGCTCGACGCGTCCAACGTGGGCAGCGCGATCGCCAGCCGGGCCTTGTCGGCGGCGCTCGCCGGCGGCGTACGCGTGACGCTCAGCGCTGCCGGCGCCAGCGAAGTGGCCGCCTATATGCTGGTCGATCGCGAAGACCGGCGCCTGGCCTTGCGCCTGATCCACGCCGAATTTTTCAGCGCGAGGTAAATCGCAAAAAACGCGCCGGCGCCAGGGCGCTACTGCCCGAGCGCCTGCAGCGCCTGCGCCGCCATGCTGCGTATGCCTTCATACGACTTGGCCGACGCGATGAAGCGGCCATTATGGCAAAAACCGGCATCGGCCACGCCGGTGACGGCAGCGAGTTGCGCGTCGCGCAAGCCGGCCCATGCGTCGGGCAGATCGGCGCGCGCCTTAAAACTGTCAGGGCTGACCGGGATCGTGTGGATCATGTAGCGCTGCTCGGCGATATTGTGGCTGATGACAAACATCACCTTGGGCATTTCCTTGCGCACCACCTGGGCCCAGGGCAGCGCGCCGTTTTCCAGGAACAGCACCCTGCCATCGTCAAGCACTGTTGCCTGCCTCACCTGCTCCACCGACAGCAGCGCGCCAACGCGGTATTTGACGGCGTTGATCATGATGTCGGTGAGTAGTTCCATGGCGCGCGTAAATTGGCTCAGCCGGTAGGCAGCGTCGGCGTCGCCGTAACCCACCCTTTGCTCGTCGAGCCAGTTGGGGTTGAAGCCGGACACCACGGCCGAGAGGCCATAGCCGCCCGGCGCATTCTTGGCCGCGCCCACATCCGACAAGTCCAGATACTGCACGACATCGGCGTCGATGGCATGGGCCATCTCGACCGCCCTGTCGTCGGCCAGGGTGGTGCCCGTATGCGCCGCCGCCAGGGCGCTGACGCAGCGCGCGCCGTATTCCTTCCATACCAGCCCCGCGCTGGCATACGGCACGCCGGTCGCGCGCGCGCCGCAAAAACCTTTCTGGTGATGGTCGAAGCGCCCCGTCGCCGGGTCCCAGATACCGCCGACGTCGACGGCAAAGTCAGCCGCCTCAACTATTGCGGCATCGCGCGTGCGCACCACTTGCGCCTGCGGGAACAGTATCTTCAGCGCCGCGACGGCCCACGCGTCGTCGGCGTGAAACTTGCCGCTGTGAGTCACAATTACCATACAAAAATCCAGTCTCGTTCATGTGCGGCGCCTGGAAAATGCCCATCCTGCATAGGCGCCCTCGCGCAATGATACCGGGTTTGGCGCACAGTAACCGTGCATCTGCGCCGCATTGCCGGCGGGCGCGCGCTGCAGGCCGTGGTCCGGTTCCGGTCCGGCGAGGTACGGCTGTAGAATGGCCGGCATGAAGATGCGAAAAAAATCCGAGCTGCCCTCCAAGCTATGCGCCCACTGCGCGCTTCCTTTTACCTGGCGCAAGAAGTGGGAACGCGACTGGGAACAGGTCAAATATTGCTCAGAACGGTGCCGCCGCGCGACCGCCCCGAGCCCAACTGAGGGTGGCGAACGGCGCTGACGCCGTTTGCCTTAGGCTTTTTTCAGTGCCGAAGCCTTGTGCGCGGCCTGCGCGCCCGTCTTGTCGCTGACCACCAGGTATTCAGGGTTATCAGGGGACGCCGCCACATGGTGGCCGTGGATTTCCATTGGCTCGGTGAGCTTTTTCTGGATCGTGCCATGCACCGTGCCCTGCGCTGACTGCCATTGCACCTTGTCGCCCACCTTGAATGCCTCTGCCATGGTGATTCCCCTTTCCCGTCAATCGTGGTCTATCAGTCCATTTGACCATAGCGACAAGACGCATGGCGCACTGTGTACTGAGATTGTCAATTTTGATCTGGATCAACGAATTGTTTGACATCGATCATTACACTGAGCTAAAACCACATCATTACATTCCCGATCAAGTACGGGCCCGGGTACGCCGCGTGCCTGCAACGTCAAACAAAGGCAGCGATGCTCCCAGCCTCAACGATGCTCCCAGCTTATATCTCCCACCCCGACTGCCTGAAGCACACGATGGGAGAGCAGCACCCCGAGTGTCCGGAACGCCTAGGCGCCATCCGGGATATGCTGCTGATCAAGGGTTTGCTCGACTTCATGCAGCCGTGCGAGGCACCGCTGGCGACCGAAAAGCAACTGGCGCAAGCCCACTCCAGCCTGTATATCCACACCCTTGCCGCGCTCGCGCCCGAGGAAGGATCGGTGCAGGTCGATCCTGACACCAGCATGAACCCCTTCAGCTACCAGGCTGCGCTGCGCTCGGCAGGCGCCGCCGTGCTGGCCACCGATATGGTCTTGACCGGCGCCTGCGCCACCGCCTTTTGCAATGTGCGCCCGCCCGGCCACCATGCCGAATATGCCGCGGCCGGCGGCTTTTGCTTTTTCAACAATGCCGCCGTCGGCATCCGCCACGCCCTCAACGTGCATGGCTTACAGCGGGTCGCCTTGATCGACTTCGACGTCCATCATGGCAATGGCAGCGAAGACATTTTGCATGATGACGAACGGGTGCTGATGTGCTCCATTTTCGAAGACAAGCTGTATCCGTTTTGCGGCAACATCGCGCGCGGGACAAACATGATCAACGTCGCCCTGCCGGCCCGTTCCGGCGGCGAGCTGCTGCGCCAGGCCGTGACGGACCAGTGGCTGCCCGCGCTGGAGCGCTTTCGCCCGCAACTGATTTTTATGTCGGCCGGCTTTGACGGCCACCGCGACGACGACATGGGCAACCTGGCCCTGGTCGAAGCCGACTATGCCTGGGTCACCAGGCAAATCCTGGACGTGGCCCGGCGCCATTGCCAGGGCCGTATCGTCTCCTGCCTGGAAGGCGGCTACGAGCTGTCGTCGCTGGCGCGCAGCGCCGCCGCCCATGTCAAGGCACTGCTGGGGCTTGACGACCAGTCCGACCTGTAACGCCCCCCTTCACTTGCCAGGCACGCTCATGGAAAATCACTACCTCACGCCGCTGTTTTCACCCCGCTCGATTGTCGTCTTCGCGGGCAAGGCCGACCAGCCAGAGCTCCCGCCGTCCCAGACCAGCTACGGGCGCGACATCGGCGCGCAACTGGAGCAAGGCGGCTTTACCGGCCCGATCACCTTCCTTGACGTGGGCATGAGCGGCACCCTGACCGACCTGGCCCAGTCGCGCGCCGACCTGGCCGTGATCGCGCTTCCCAACGACGAGCTGGCGTTCGCGCTGGAAGTGGCCGGGCGCATCCAGTGCCGCGCCGCGCTGATCCTGTCGAGCGGCGTGCAAAGCCCGCTGGCCAGGGAACTGCACGCCATCGCCCGCAAGTTCGGCATCCATTTGCTCGGCCCTAACTGCCTGGGCTACCAGCGCCCGCGCCTGCATATCAACGCCAGCGTCGCCGGCGCCATGGCCCAACCGGGCAGCCTGGCGCTCATTTCGCAATCGGGCGCGCTCACCTCGGCCATCCTCGACTGGGGCAGCCAGAATGCGGTCGGCTTTTCCACCGTGGTCTCGCTGGGCCCGAACACCGCCGTCGACCTGGCCCAGACGCTGGACTTTCTGGCCACCGACCCGGCCACCCAGAGCATCGTCATCTACATGGAAGGCTTGACCGACGCGCGCCGCTTCCTGTCGGCCCTGCGCGGGGCCGCCAATACCAAGCCGGTGGTGGTGCTCAAGGCCGGCAACGCGGCCGCCGCGTCGCAGGCGGCGCTGACCCACTCCGGCGCCTTTGTCGCCAGCGACGACGTGTTCGACGCCGCGCTGCGCCGCACCGGCGCGGTACGGGTCAAGTCGTTCGTGCAGCTGTTTTCGGCGGCCAAATGCCTGGCCTCGCGCTACCGCCCGGTCGGTCCGCGCCTGGCCATCATCACCAACGGCGGCGGGCCCGGCGTACTGGCGGCCGACTGGATCGGAGAACTCGGCCTGCAGCTCGCGCGCCTGTCCGAGCCCAGCGTGCAGGCGCTGGCCCCGCTGCTCTCGCCCCTGGCCACCCTCTCCAATTTGATCGACCTGTCCGAGGAGGCCGACGCCGACGCCTTCTGCGCCGCGGTGCAGGCCTGCGCGCGCGACGCGCTGGTCGACGGTATCCTGGTGATCTATTCGCCCAAGCTCGGGGGCGACCCGGCGGCCGTGGCGCGCGCCGTGAGCGCGCTGAACGCCAGCCTGGGCAAGCCGCTCCTGACTTGCTGGATGGGCGACCGGCAAGTGACGGCGGCGCGCCAGATCATCAACGCGGCTGGCGTAGCCACCTTCCGCACGCCGGAAGCGGCGGTCGACGGCTTTAGCAATATCGCCGCGTTTTACCAGAACCAGCAGTTGCTGCGCCAGACCCCGCCGCCGCTGTCGCAACTGACCAAGCCCGATCTGGACGGCGCGCGCCTGCTGATCGAAGGCGTGCTGGCCGAGCGCCGCAAGGTGCTCACCGAGATGGAATCGAAGGCGCTGCTGGCAGCGTTCCACATTCCGATCACGCACACCATCCTGGCGCGCAGCAGCAACGAAGCCATGCTCATCGCCAGCCAGCTAGGCTACCCGGTGGCGCTGAAAATCGACTCGCCCGATATCGCCCACAAGTCCGACGTGCAAGGCGTGGTGCTCAACCTCACCAATGCGGCCGCCGTGCGCGACGGCTACTGCGACATGATGGCCACCGTGCGCCGGCTGGCGCCCGAGGCGCGCATCAATGGCGTGACGATCCAGAAAATGGCCGGCAAGCGCCATGGCCGCGAGCTCTATATCGGCGTCGTCACCGATCACCTGTTCGGCCCTGCCATCAGCTTTGGCGCGGGCGGCACCATGATCGAATTGATCAACGACCGCGCCGTCGAATTGCCGCCGCTGAACCAGTTCCTGGCCCAGCGCCTGATCGGCAGGGTACGTGCGTCAAGCATGCTCGACGAATGGCGCGGCGCGCCGCCGGCGTGCCGCGAAGCGGTCGAGAACATGCTGCTGCGCGTTTCTGAAATGGTGTGCGCGCTGCCGCAGCTGCGCGAAATGGACATCAACCCGCTCATCGTCGACGAGCACGGGGCGCTGGCGGTCGACGCCCGCATCGTCGTCGACGCCGCGCCGCAAGCGTCGCACAGCTATGCTCACCTAGCCATTTTGCCTTACCCGTCGAACTACACGCAGGAGTGGCCGATGCGCGGCGGCGGCCAGTACCTGCTGCGGCCGGTGCAGCCGGACGACGCCTGCATGCTGCAAGACCTGGTGCGCGGCCTGTCGGAAAAATCGCGCTACTACCGCTTTGCCTCCTCGCTGCGCGAGCTGTCGGTGCCGATGCTGGCGCGCTATACGCTGATCGACTACGACCGCGAAATGGCGCTGGTGGCGGTGCAGACGCAGCGCGCGCCAGGGCCGGACGGCGACTTTGTCGAAACGACCAGCATCATCGGCGTGTCGCGCTATATCGCCAACCCGGACCGCAGCAGCTGCGAGTTTTCGCTGCTGGTCGACGACCGCTTCAGCGGCCAGGGCTTGGGCACGCGCCTGATGCTGGGGATCATGGAGGTGGCGCGCGACAAGGGCCTGACCGAGATCGACGGCCTGGTACTGTGCAAAAACAGCGGCATGCTCAAGCTGATGGGGAGCCTGGGTTTTCAGATTCGTCCGTACACCGAGGACCCGGACTTTCGCCTGTGTAGCAAGGCACTGTAGAGGCGCGCTTGGCGGCACCGCCGGCGGCAGGCGCGTGGCAGCCGCCGGGCAGTGGGTGTCTGTCTGCAAAGAAAATGCCTTTAGGCTAAACTGCGTCGCGTTCAAGCGAGCGCGCCACGCTCTTTCCCCTTCCTATAGAAATTATTTGTATGCACCTTGCCGTACCCCGAATCGTCGTCGCCACCCTCCTCCTGTCCACCGCCGCCGCGCAGGCTGGCGAACTGGAGCAACAATTGCTGCGCTGCTCGGCGCTGGGCGACGCCAGCGCCCGCCTTGGCTGTTTCGATGAGCTGACCCGCGCGGCCACCGCCGCCACCGTGGCGGGCAACCCCACGGTGGACCGCACAGTCGCCCCCGCCAACCCGGCCGCCGCAGCCACAGCCGCCGCCGAACCCAAGGTGATCGCGCCGGTGGCGTCGGCCACTGCCGCCCCGCCCGAAACGCCCATTTCGCGCACCGAGCAATCATGGGAACTGGTGCCGTCGGCCCGGCGCGGCGTGTTCTCGTTCCGTCCGCACCACGAAAACTACCTGCTGCTGGCAAACTACAGCGCGCAGTCAAACACCGAGCCCTACCGCGCGCTGACGCCGGCCGGGCTGCCGCCCAAGCGGGTGGAAATCAGCTATCAGCTCAGTTTCAAGGTCAAGGCGGCCGAGCAGGTCGCCGGCTCGCCGATCGATATCTGGCTCGGCTACACGCAGCAAAGTTTCTGGCAAGCGTATAACCGCGCCGCTTCCAGCCCGTTCAGGGAAACCAACTATCAGCCAGAAGTCATGGCGGTGGTGCCCATCAAGAAGGAATTTGCGGGGCTTCACTTCCAGTATTTTAACGTCGGCATCGTGCACCAATCGAACGGCCAGACCAGGACGCTGTCGCGCAGCTGGAACCGGATGTATGCCGAACTGGGCGTGGACCGCGGCAACTTTTCAGTGGCGGGACGGCTCTGGCGGCGCCTGGACAATGCCAAGTCGAACAACGACAACCCGGACATCACGGACTTCCTGGGCCACGGCGACATCCACGCCGTGTACCGCGACAACGGGTATGAATATTCGGTCACGGCGCGGCGCAACTGGCGCACCAGGCACGGCGCGCTGCAGGCGGCCTGGGCTTATCCGATCACGACCAACCTGAAGGGCTACCTGCAAGTGTTCTCCGGGTACGGACAAAGCCTGATCGACTACAACTATTCGCAAAAATCCATTGGCGCCGGTTTCAACGCCGACTTTTAAAAAAAGTGCCGGCCCCTGCCAGCCCCATTAAAAAAGCCACCCTCAGGTGGCTTTTTTTGCTACGCGGAAACGGCCGCGAGCTGATCAGTTCGCGATCAGGTAGATGACGACCAGCACGACCGCCGGAATACCCAAAATCCATCCCAATACATATTTGCCCATGCTTGCTCTCCTGTGATTGTCACTGCTGGAGAACAGCATGGCAGGGTCCATGCACATGCTCTGTACGGTGCTGCACGGAAATCGGCACCTTGCCTCACTGGTTGACACTGAGGCTGTAAGCGCCGCCGCCCTTGTTGTAATAGCTGGACACTTCAATCGTGTACACGCCGCCGCTGCCGGGGGGGCAAGGTAAAACTGTCGCTGCCGTACGGGATGCGAGTTGGTGCCGCCACCGCCGTCGTCATCGGACTTGATCACCACGCCGGAGGGGTCGCGCAGAAAGAGGTAGGTGTCGAAGGCGGACGAAGTCAGCAAGATCGTCACCTGCCGCCCCGGCATGCTGGAAAACGTATAGCGGTCGGTGTACAAATTGGCGCCGCGCGCGCAGGCGCTGCAGGCCGACGCCTGCAAAGTGCCGCTCGACGGCAACGCGCTGCCAAGCGCATTCGTGCAGGCACCCGGCGCACCCGCCGACGCTTGGCTCAGGCCAAAAGTGGAGGACACGCCGGGACCGGTCACCGCGCCGTTGGCGCTGCGCGCCGCGCCATTGTTGGCGCCCACGGAGAACGAAAAACTGCCGTCGCCGGTACCGTCGGCGCCCACGGTGAGCGTGACCCAGCTTGGCAGCGCGCCCACGTGCCACGGGCAACTGGCAGCTGCGCTGACGCTGACGGCGCCGCTGCCCCCACCTGCCGTCAGCGCCGCGCTGGTCAAGCTCAAGGCGGGCGCGCTCGGGCACAACGGGGCCGCTTCCTGGTTCATGGTAAACGCGCCGCTCATGTCCAGCGCATCGATCCGGCCCTGGCCGCTGCGCGCGGCGCCCCCGTTGGCCGCAACCGCATAGCTGACGCTGCCGTTGCCCTTGCCGCCCAGGCTTGAGGTGGCCGTCACAAAGCCGGGCAGCGCGCTGATGCGCCACGGGCAGCTCGGTGCGGCGCTCACGCTAATGGCGCCGGTGGCGGCGCAAGACTTGAGCGCATAGGTGGGCGAAAAGGTCGGCATCGACGGCCACGCCGGCACGGATGGCTGGGTCAGCGTGGCCGTCTCGTTGCCCAGCATGAAGCTGGCCGTGCGCGGCGAGCCGGTGGTGTTGGGCGCGGCCATGAAACCCACTGCCAGGCTGCCTTCGGCCGCCATTTCCAGCGCTTCGCCAGTGACGCGCGTGAGCCAGGCGGGCAAGTCGGCCGCGTCAAAGTGGCAACCCGGCGCGCCCGTCACGGTCCAGCTGAGCGCGCCGCCGTCGCCGTCCACGCCTTGCGCGGGCAGCGGCAGCGCCAGCTTTTGCGGGGCGCACGCCGGGTCCCATAATGCGGCACTTGCGGTGGCGTCGTTAAGGGCGGCGCCGCCGGCCAGCAGCAGCTTGCCGTTCGACAGCCGCGTCACGCTGGTGTCGCGCGTGGCTGCGCGCTTCGGCCCCGTGACATTCCACGCGCCCGTGGCGCTCTGGTAATGCATCAGATTCCTGGACGTGGGGCTGGTCAGGATGACGTTGCCGTTCTCGAGCAGCGTGGCCGTATCGATCTTGAGCGGCTCGGGCATGGCCGTGGCCTGGTGATACATGCGCGCAGCGCCCAGGCTGCCGGTGGTGGTGGCGCCGGTGCTGGCGCAGTAGAGCGCCAGCACCGGCAACAAGGCACAGGCCAGGACGCTCATGGCGGAGAAACGGGTAGGTGGCACGCGCGAAAGTGGCAAGGTTTTCTCCTGGACGGTGGACGGCGCAGGTGGACGGAATAAGTGGACAAGATCAGGTCGATCCAGGATGTGTCGAGCCTCAAGCTGCTATGCGCATTTACAATATTACTGTAGCGCATTTTTTTCTACGATCAACTTTGGCGCAAGGTTTGCACAAATCCCACACTGCGATGTGCCCGCCACTTGCGCCGCACCAGCTAGCCTGCCCCGCTGGCGTGCAGGTTGACACCGTCTTTACAGCATGCCATCCTAAAACGTCGCCTTCGCGGGACCAGACGCGGCTTCCAGGCGGCGGCGCTGTGTTTTCGCATGCCTGGATTGCTTGAGCTGAAAAACCATTTCACAATGTGAGAGGCAGCCCGCCTGCAAACCCCGCCGACCATCCCATTTTTTGAAAATTCATTCCACATACCGAAATGCAAGTACCAAGTGCTTGAAAACGCACGAAAAAAATAGAGTTATATGTCTTATATAAGACTCGATCGTTTTCGAAAAGTCGTCTATCATTCTTGTGTGCAGTTTTGCTTTCGATTTCCGCCCCCGGGCAGTGCGAGCGTGAACAGAAGGTGCGTTTCGAATCCGATTTTTCTCATTTTTGCTTCATCATCTAGGAGATTCACATGTCCCAGTATCAAGACGACATTCAAGCCATCGCCAGCCTGAAAGACAAAGAAGGTAGTGCCTGGAACGCGATCAATCCTGAGTCCGCCGCACGCATGCGCGCCCAGAACCGCTTCAAGACCGGCCTTGACATTGCCAAGTACACCGCAAAAATCATGCGCGACGACATGGCGAACTACGACGCCGACTCGTCCAAGTACACCCAGTCGCTGGGTTGCTGGCATGGTTTCATCGGCCAGCAAAAGATGATTTCGATCAAAAAGCACTTCAACAACACCGACCGCCGCTACCTGTACCTGTCGGGCTGGATGATTGCCGCGCTGCGCTCCGAGTTCGGCCCGCTGCCGGACCAGTCGATGCATGAAAAAACCGCCGTCGCCGACCTGATCCGCGAGCTGTACACCTTCCTGCGCCAGGCCGATGCGCGCGAACTGGGCGGCCTGTTCCGCCAGCTCGACGCTGCCGAAGGCGCCGCCAAGGCTGCCATCCAGGACCAGATCGACAAGCACATTACCCACGTGGTGCCGATCATCGCCGACATCGACGCCGGTTTCGGCAATGCCGAAGCGACCTACCTGATGGCCAAGCAGATGATTGAAGCCGGTGCCTGCTGCATCCAGATTGAAAACCAGGTATCGGACGAAAAGCAGTGCGGCCACCAGGACGGCAAAGTCACGGTCCCGCATGAAGACTTCCTGGCCAAGATCCGCGCCGTGCGCTACGCCTTCCTGGAACTGGGCGTGGACGACGGCCTGATCGTCGCCCGTACCGACTCGCTCGGCGCCGGCCTGACCAAGCAGATCGCCGTCACCCGCGAGCCGGGCGACCTGGGCGACAAGTACAACTCGTTCCTGGACGTGGAAGAAGTGTCGACCGAATCGATGAGCAACGGCGACGTCGTCATCAAGCGCGACGGCAAGCTGCTGCGCCCGAAACGCCTGCCGAGCAACCTGTTCCAGTTCCGCGCCGGCACCGGCGAAGAGCGCTGCGTCCTCGACTGCATCACGTCGCTGCAAAACGGCGCCGACCTGCTGTGGATCGAAACCGAAAAACCGCATATCGCCCAGATCGGCGGCATGGTCAGCGCCATTCGCAAGGTGATCCCGAACGCCAAGCTGGTCTACAACAACAGCCCATCGTTCAACTGGACGCTGAACTTCCGCCAGCAAATGTTTGACAGCATGAAGGCCGAAGGCAAGGATGTGTCATCCTACGACCGCGCCAAGCTGATGAGCGTTGAGTACGATGCGACCGAACTGGCGCTGGCCGCCGATGAAAAGATCCGCACCTTCCAGGCAGATTCTGCCCGCGAAGCCGGCATCTTCCATCACCTGATCACGCTGCCGACCTACCACACGGCCGCCCTGTCGACCGACAACCTGGCCAAGGATTACTTCGGCGACCAAGGCATGCTCGGTTACGTGGCCGGCGTGCAGCGCAAGGAAATCCGCCAAGGTATCGCCTGCGTCAAGCACCAGAACATGTCCGGTTCGGACATCGGCGACGACCACAAGGAATACTTCAGCGGCGAAGCAGCCCTGAAGGCGTCGGGTAAAGACAACACCATGAACCAATTCTAAACACTGCAAGCAGTGACAAGAAAGCCCGCTCAAGCGGGCTTTTTTTCGTCCGTAGACCCACTTCACTTCACCAAAAAATCACCCGCTGCTCCGGCGGCAAATACATTTTGTCGCCCGGTTTGACGTCGAAGGCCTGGTAAAACCCCGGGTGATTGCGCATGCTGCCGTTGACGCGGAACTCGGCCGGCGAATGGGGATCGGACTTGACTTGCGCGATCAGACTCGGCTCGCGCGCCTTGCCGCGCCGCGCCTGCGCCAGGCCCATGAACAGGCGCTGCTCGGCGCTAAAACCGTCAATCACCGGCCCCTCCTTGCCGCCTTGCGAGATGCGGTACGCGCGGCTGGCCATGACCGCGCCCGCGTTGTCGGCAATATTTTCGCCCAGCGTCAATTCACCATTGATGAAGTATCCCGGCAGCGGACTGTAGGCGCCGTATTGCGCCACCAGCACCTTGCCGCGCGCGGCGAACTTGGCGCTGTCTTCCTTGGTCCACCAGTTGCGCAGGTTGCCGTCGCCGTCGTACTGCGCGCCCTGGTCGTCAAAGGCGTGGCTGATCTCGTGCCCGATCGAAATGCCCACCGCGCCATAATTGATCGCCGGCTCGGCGTTCGGATCGTACAAGGGGTACTGCAGGCGCGCGGCCGGGAACACGATCTCGTTCATCTCCGGGCTGTAATACGCGTTCACCGTTTGCGGCGTCATTTCCCACGCCAGCCGGTCAACCGGCTTGCCCAGCTTGGCGATATCGTGTTCGTGCGCAAAGGCGCGCGCGCGCATCACGTTGCCCAGCAGGTCCGCGCGCGCCACCTTCAGGGCGCTGTAGTCGCGCCATTTGTCGGGGTAGCCCACCTTGACGCCAATTTTCGACAGTTTGACCTGCGCCTGTTGCTTTGTCTCGGGCGACATCCAGTCCAGCGTGGCGATGCCGTCCTTGAACGCGGCCAGGAAGTTTTTCACCATCGCTTCCACCTGCCGCTTGCGCTCGGCCGGGAAATGCGCCTTCACGTAGGCCGCGCCCACCGCTTCACCCATCGCGCGGTTCACTTCGCCAATGGCGCGCTGCTGCAACGGCCGGTTCACTTTCGCGCCCGACAGCACCACGCCGCGAAAGCCAAAGCTCTCGTCGACGAACGGCTGCGACAGGAAAGGCGCCGTTGAACTGAGCAGGCGGAAGGTGAAATACGATTGCCAGGCTGCCAGCGGCGTCTTGTGCATGATGGCGTCCAGCGCGCCCAGGTAGCTCGGCTGGCTGACGATCAGTGACGTCACCTTGCCTTGCACACCAGTTCCCTTCAGGTAGGCCGGCCAGTCAAAGCCGGGCATCAGCTTGTTCAGCGCGGCCAGGTCGAGCTTGTTGTAAGCCTTTACCGGGTCGCGGTTTTCGACCGCGCTCCACTGCGCGCGCGCGATCTCGGTCTCGAGCGCGACGATGTTCGCCGCTTCGGTCGCCCCCTGCTCGTGGCCGGCCAGCGCCAGCATGCTTTGCACGTGCGCCTGGTACTTGGCGCGGGTGGCCGCCAGCTTGGCGTCATCGAGCGCAAGGAAATAGTCGCGGTTGGGCATACCAAGACCGGACTGCGAAATATTGACGATGGTGCGTGTGGCGTTGCGGTTGTCCTGGCCCACCGACAGGTTGAGCGGCGTGCCCACGCCTATGCGCGTAAAGTGGGCGATCAGCGCTGCCAGCTGGCGCGTGTCGCGCAGCGCGGCAATGCCGGCCAGCTCGGCCTTGAGCGGCGCGAGACCGAGCGCGTTGCGGCGCTTTTCATCGATGAAGCTGGCGTAGTAGTCGCCGATCTTGCGCCCGTCCGCGCTGGCTTGCGGGTCTTGGTCTGCCTTTTCAACCAGCGCCAGGATTTGCTTCTCCACATTATCCTGGGCGATATTAAAAGCGCCCCAGCTGGCACGGTCCGCCGGAATCTCGACGTCATTGAGCCACTTGCCCAGCGAATAGCGAAAGAAGTCGTCCTGGGCGCGCACCGCGCTGTCGTGCGAGCCGACGTCGACGCCGGAGCGCGCGGCCTCCACGATTGGCGCCGCCGTGGCCAGACCCGCCGAGGCCACGCACGACATGCCGGCCAGCAGCCCCACGATGACGGTATTGCACAAGGTTCGTTGCATGTTTCGCTCCTGACGAGGTTTGTTGTCCGTCAGATGCTAAAGCAGACGGTGGTCACTGAACAGGCCACGCGCGATAAATCGGATATGCATGTGTGGCGCTGCCGCGTACGTACGCAGCGCGCGCCCCGCGGCTACCACATCAGGTCGTCGGGAATCTGGAACGCCGCGTACGGATCGTCGGCATCGACCTCGGTGCTGGCTTTTTTGTTTACGCGCACCACCATCGAGGCGTCCCGTTCGGCGATCTTGTCGGCAATCACGCGCGGCACCAAGTCGGTGGCCGTACCCTGACGCACGATCACCAGACGCCCCGCCATCAGGTGCGCCTGCACCGCGGCCGATACATAGATCCGGTCGATCTTGTTGTTGTGCGTGAAGTTGTAAGCGATGTCGCCATTGCCCTTGTTCTGGCGGTTCTTTTGTACCATTTGCGCAATCTGCGCCAGGATCGCCTTCTGGGTGGCGGCTGCATCGCGCTGGGCGTTCGCTTCGCGCGCCTGTTCGGCTTTCTTGCGCTGCGTTTCCAGCGCGGCCAGGCGCACTTCATCGACCGTCTGCGTGCCGCTGCGGCGCTCGTCCTTTTTTTGCTTGGTCTTTTCCTGGTTGGCCTGCTTGGCCTTGTTCTTGTCGACCAGGCCGGATTTCAAAAACTGCTCTTGTAACGAGGCCATACTTGCCACTTTCGTAAAATGAAGGCGCCGGCGCGCGCCGGTGCAAAGGCGCTAGCATAGCAAACCTGGCGGCCCGGCAGATTGGCGATTGCCGCCGATTTTGCTTGCAATAGTTCGATGATTAGCTAATAATCGATCACATGAGCACAATCTTCAAAGCCTTGTCCGACCCCACCCGCCGCCAGGTCCTGCAGCATTTGCAGCAAGGACCGCTGGGCGCGGGCGAACTGGCCGACCTGTTCGACGTTTCCAAGCCAACCATGTCGGCCCACTTTGCCGTGCTCGTTGCGGCCGGTCTCATCGAGCCGGAAAAGCAGGGGCGCACGATCACTTACCGCCTCAAGCTGTCGGTGCTCGAAGATGCACTGCTCATGTTTGCGCAAACGTTCGGCCTGCAGGTAAGCCGCCCGGAAACGGGCAAGAACAACTCGTCATCGAAGGAGAAACCATGAGTACCGCCAATACCGCTTCCCCGCTGCGCCGTTCCCTGCTTGCCGCGGCCATCATCATCGCCGTCTCGGCCGCACTGGCATGGCTGGCGCCGGTGTATATCAGCACCGACCTGTCGCACCGGCTGCTTGGCGCCATGCTGGGCGCGGTGGTGGTGGTGTATGCCGACGCTATTCCCAAGGCGCTGGTGGCACGCGCGCGGTTGCGCTGCACGGCCGCGCAAGACCAGGCTGCGCGCCGCTTTGCCGGCTGGACACTGGTGCTCGGCGGCCTCGGCTACAGTACTGCCTGGCTGTTGGCCCCGTTCGCCATGGCTGGCCTGATCGGTGGCGCCGTGCTCGCTTTTGCGCTGATTCTTGCCGTGCTGCGCTGCGTGCGCACCGGCGCCGGCAACGCACCAAGCTGAAGGAAGCTGCCATGTTCGCCATGCTGATGGGACTGAAGTCCATCTCACCACAAGACCTGCACCTGCGCATGCACGGCGGTGCGCTGACCATTATCGACGTCAACTCCCGGCAATCGTGGCAGAAGGCGCGCGTGCCGGGGGCGATCAACCTTGGCGTTGACTTCGATGCGGGCGCCCTGCCGGCCGACCAAAGCGCGGGTTTGGTGTTCTATTGCTCGAACCCCCTGTGCAGGAAGGCGCCCGGCGCTGCCAGACGCGCAAAGCAGCTCGGCTACACGGACGTACGGGTGATGTCGGCCGGCATCAACGGCTGGACCGCGGCCCGGCTACCGGTCGAGAGCGCCGGCTGACAACTTTCCCGCGCCTTCGGGCGCGCTTCAGGAACCGCGCTATTTACTTAACAAAATTCGCGCCTGTATGTCAAATATGGAGTCCAGTCAAATGTAACTTGTGTAACTAAGCGCGCTACCGCACACAATAATGTAAAGCAACAACTGTATAACGTAGGCACTGCAACGGCCCCCGTGCCGGCCCATTCATCACCCGAAAAACCCGGTGGTGGATGCGCAAAAAATAGAGAGAAACCCATGACCCGTTTTGACACCCAGCCACGCGCCTTATTCCTTGCCACGCTGTTGAGCGCACTGCTCGCAGTGCACGCCATTGCCGGCGCAGCAAGTTCACAGGCTCCGGTCAAGCTCGGTTCAGCGGGCACCTTTGCCCTGCTGAGCAAGACCGGCATCACAGATGTATACGCTTCGGTCATCAACGGCGACGTGGGCGCCAGCCCGATTACCGGCGCGGCCATTGGTCTTACCTGCGGTGAAGTCGCCACCGGCATCCTCTACACCGTCGATGCCGCCGGCCCGTTGCCTTGCAGCGTAACCGCGGCCACCCTGCTCACGTCAGCCGTGAGCGACATGCAAACTGCCTACCTCGATGCAGCCGGCCGTGTGCGCCCGGATTTCACTGAACTCGGTACCGGCGAAATCGGCGGCTTGACGCTCAAGCCAGGTCTGTACAAATGGGGCACCGACGTCAAGATCTCGACCGACGTCACGCTGACCGGCAGCTCGACCGATGTGTTCATCTTCCAGATCGCCGGTGGCATCAAACAGGCCAGCGCCACGCGCGTGAACCTGACCGGCGGCGTGCTGGCCAAGAACGTGTTCTGGCAGGCAGCCGACGTGGTCACGATCGGCACCACGGCCCACTTTGAAGGCGTCGTGCTGGCCAAGACCTTGGTCGCCGTGAAGACCGGCGCAACGATCAACGGCCGCCTGCTGGCCCAGACCGAAGTGACCCTGCAAAAAAATACCGTGACCCAGCCCGCGCCTTAATTGCGCACGCTGGCCGCGATGAGCGGCAAGATAAACGCACCAAGAAAAACGCCAACCCTGGGGTTGGCGTTTTTTTCGTCCGGCCACATGCGCTGGCAGTCATGGCGTATCCTCCTGGAACCGACATTGCCCGTAACGTCAGGACGACATTTTCTCTTCATGGAAACGAAAAGCACGCTGTACTTACAATTGCGCCATGCCGCGCGCCCGTACGGAGCGCCAGGCCTGGCCCTGGCAGTGGCGCTGCTCGCCGCCAGCCCCGTGCTGGCCGGGCAGCGCGACCCGTTGATCGACGCCGTCAATGCCTACCGCGCCGCGCCCGGCCGCTGCGGCGCCCGCGTACCGGCTCCGGTGGCGCCCCTTGCCGCGCATCCGGCCCTGGCCGATCTGAACATCGGCGCCGGCGTCTTCCTCGACCAGGTGCTGGAACGGGCCGGCTATCCGGTGGCGCAGGCCGACGCCATTTCGGTGAGCGGCGCGGGCGAAGCCCGGTCAGTGCTGGCCGCCATGCTCGTCACGCACTGCGCCGCACTGCTGAACCCGCAATTTACCGCTGCCGGCGTTACGCGCACGGGCGACACCTGGATGCTGGTGCTGGCCCAGAGCGCCCCGCCGGCGCCGGTGCGCATGCTGCCGGACGCGCACAGTGCCGGCCCGGCAATCCTGGCGGCCGTCAACGCGGCGCGCGCCGCGCCGCGCACCTGCGGCAAGCAACAGTTCGACGCTGCCGCGCCGCTGGCCTGGAATAACGCGCTGGCCCAGGCGGCGTTCAGTCACAGCAGCGACATGGCCGAGCAGCGCTATTTCAGCCACCAAGGCAAGGACGGGCGCCAGGTGGCGCAGCGCGCAACACAAGCGGGCTATGGCTGGCGCCTGATCGGCGAAAACATCGCCGCCGGGCAAGATAGCGCGGCCGATGCCGTCGCCAGCTGGCTCGACAGCCCGGGCCACTGCGTCAATATCATGAACCCCGGCTTTACCGAGATGGGCGCGGCCTTTGCCATCAGCGGCGGCGAGCGCGCCGGCCGGGTGTACTGGACCCAGGCACTGGGCGCGCCACGCTGAACGGCGCGTCACGCAGGTTTGTGTTAGCGTTCAAGAACTTACTTCTGAAATTGAACAGTTATCCCGCAAAGGTTCCCCGCATGAGTGTCCGCAAGCTGCTGTTCGCCTTTTTCGCCACCATGCTCACGCTGCTGGCCATCGACGCCCTCTGGCTTACCGTGCTGATGGGCGCTACCTACCAAGCGTATATCGGCGCGCTGATGCTGGCCGAACCGAAGCTGGCGCCGGCAGCGCTGTTTTACGTGTTGTACCCGATGGGACTGGTCGTGTTTGCCGTCGCGCCCGCCGTGCGCAAGCGCGACTGGCGCGCCGCGGCCGGGCTGGGCGGCCTGCTTGGCCTGGTGGCATATGGCACCTATGACTTGAGCAACCTGGCCACCTTGCGCGGTTGGCCGTGGCAGCTGACCATCATCGACATGGCCTGGGGCACGTTGCTGTCGGGCGTGGCGGCTGGCGCGGGCTATGCCGCGGCCACGCATGCTCCCGCCAGCGCCGCTACATCTGCTTGAACAAGCCCTGGTACGCCACCGACACCCTGATCCGCTCCGGCCGCTCCTTCAGGATCACTTCCATGTTCTCATCGACCCGGTACACGCTGGCCACGTGCCGCACGTTGACCACCGCGCTGCGGTGCACCTGCCAGAACCACTGCGCATCGAGCTGCTCGATCAACTCGCGCAGCGGCATGCGGATCAAGGCTTCGCTGTCGGCCGTCACCACGCGCGTGTACTTCGCGTCCGACTCGAAATAGTGGACGTCGTCCACGTGGATCAGCCGCACTTGCGCGCCGACTGACGCCTTGATCCATTGCAGCGCCTGCGACGGCGCCGCATGCGCGCTCGGCACTGGCGCTGGCGCCCGGCTGGCCACGCCCTGCACGATGCGCTCCTTCAGGCGCAGCACGACCTTTGCCAGGCGCGCCAATTCGACCGGCTTGAGCACATAGTCGGCCACGCCTTTTTCAAATGCGCTCAAGGCGTAGTTGTCGTACGCCGTCACCAGCACCACGATGGTTTGCCCGCCCAGCGCCTCGGCCACTTGCAGGCCGGTCATGCCGGGCATGCGGATGTCCAGGAACGCCAGCGTGGGCCGGTGCGCCTGGATCGCCTGGAAAGCGTCAAGGCCGTCGCGGACCGTGGCCAGCACGGTCAGTTCCGGCCACACCTGCGCCAGCGCGTCGACCAGGCCGGCCAGCGCGAACGGCTCGTCGTCGGCAATGATGGCGGTCACGGTCATGCGGGGTTCCCCGCAATGGTGACGGTGGCGCACACGCCGCCGCCATGCGCGGCGCTGATGTCGAGCCGGGCGCGGCCCTCATAAGCTGCGGCCAGGCGGTCGCGGATGTTGCGCAATCCCACGCCGCCGCTGACCGTCTCGGCCGCACCAAACCCAACCCCGTTATCCTCGACGCTGATGACAATCTCCCGCTGCGCGCCAAGCGCGACGCTGCGCGCCAGCACGGCAATGCGCACGGCGCCGGTTTTCATTTCAATGCCGTGCTTGATGGCGTTTTCCACCAGCGTGTGGATGATCAGCGCGGGAAAGGCCACTTGCGCCAGCGCCAGATCGCAGTGCACGTTCACCTCGAGGCGAGCGCCCATGCGCACGCGCACAATGTCCAGATAGGTCTGGACCGACGCAAATTCGCGCTCCAGCGTCGACGCCGCGCCGCGCACTTCCGGAATCGCTTGCCGCAGGTAGCTGATCAGCTTGGTCAGCAAAAAATCGGCCTGGGCCGGATCGTTGCGCACCAGGTGCTGCACGCTGGCCAGGGTATTGAACAAAAAATGCGGCTCGATCTGCGCCTTGAGCATCTGCAGCCGGGCTTCTGCCAGCGCCTGGCCTTGCTCGGCGGTGTGCCGCTTGAGCGCTTCATTGGCAACGCGTTCGTGCCACAGGCGGATGATGACCAGCCGCCAGTAGCTGGTGGCAATCAGGAAGCCAACGCCAATTTCCGGAAAAAAGCGCATGAAGCGCGACACATTGGCAATCGGCTGGACTTGCTGGAGCAGAAAAAATGCCAGGTGTCCCAAAGGCAAGCCGAGCACCGCCGTGAGTGCAGCCCAGGCGGCAAATATCCGGTTCGACGGCGGCCGGTCCGGATGCTTGTCGAGCGTGTGCGCCAGCCAGGTGCTCACCGCAACGGGCGGCAAGACGCACAACATCATGGCAATGCCCGTCCAGCGCCTGGGGGAACGGTTGGAACTCCACCACATCAGCAGCTCAAAGGCGACAATGGCCGCCATGAGCAGGAACTGCACCACCACAGCTTCGCGCGAAATGCGCGTGACCCACACGCCGCTGTGCACCGACAAATCGTTACCTTGATATACCAGACTGCCCGCGCGGCGCAGCCCCTTCCAGAGCGTGTTGAAAAGTTTCATTGTGTTTCAAGTGTAATGGTTGCGTTGCAGATCGACAATCGATCCCTAGAGCACGGCCAGCGCCAGCACCAGGAACAGCCCCATCAAAACTTGCGCCATAACGGCCGCAAGCGGCACACGGCTCACTATCAGATTCATGGAAAGTCCTCGCAGCGTTGTTGTGGTGCGACGAGGATAAGCGCGCCACCGCCCCCCGGGGAAACGCGTGCGACGAACACCGGAATCGAAGGGACCAGTGCGGGGCGCGGCGGACGAACGCGCGGCGGGAACTCGCCGCCCCGCCCCGCATCTAAGCTACTCCGACGTCGCATTCGGCCCCATAAGCACAGGCCGAAGGGGGAATCATGAAACTGAAACAGACGATCATTGCCGCATCGCTCACTGGTGGTGCGCTACTTGCCGTAACCTTGGTCAGGCCGTCGCTGGCCGCGTTCGATGCCATCGCGTTCGATCCGGTCGCGTTCGATCCCGTCGCGTTCGATCCTTTGTTTTCCTCTGGCGCTGCGTGCATGCCAGCACAAGGCGGCCCGCCGCTGCTCTTGGCGCGGCTGATCCAGGCCCAGGGCGAAACGGCGCCCTTCCGCTCTGCGCAGCAAGGTCCCATTCAGATCAACGCAGCCCTGCCGCCACTGTTTGCCGACCTGGGAAAACTGCATGTTCCCGTCAGTACGGCCAACCCCAGGGCCCAGGCATATTTTGACCAGGGCATGCGCCTGACGTTTGCCTTCAACCACGCCGAAGCGGCCCAGGCCTTTCGCGCCGCCCAGCGCTTCGACCCCGGCTGCGCCATGTGTTTCTGGGGCGAGGCACTGGTGCTCGGTCCCAACATCAACGCGCCCATGTTTCCCGCCGCCGCAGCGCCTGCCGCAGCGGCGGCCGCGCAAGCGCTGCGCCTGGCCGGTGGTGCGCGCCCGGCCGAACAGGCCTTGATCCGCGCCGTCGCCCGCCGCTACACCCACGAGACGGCGGCCGACCGGGCCCCGCTCGACCGTGCCTACGCCGACGCTACGACCGAGGCCGCGCACGCCTTTCCCAACGACGACACGATCCAGGTCTTGTTCGCCGAAGCGCTGATGGACCTGTCGCCCTGGGATTACTGGGAAGCGGCCGGCAGCAAGCCCAAGAACCGCACCGCCGAGATGGTCGACGCGCTCGAACGGGTACTCGAGCGCAACCCCACCCATCCCGGCGCGGCCCACTACTATATCCACGCGATGGAAGCGTCGACCCACCCCGACAAGGCCTTGCCGGTGGCGCGCGTGCTGGCCCGGCAAATACCGGGCGCCGGCCACATCGTGCACATGCCGTCCCACATCTACTACCGGGTCGGCATGTACAAGGAAGCGCTGCAGGCCAACCTGGACGCGATTGCCGCCGACGAACGGTACTTCCGCCGCTCCGGCAGCGATCCGGTCTACAAGGGCGCCTACTACCCGCACAACATCCACTTCGTGATGGTGTCGGCACTGATGGGCGGCGACGGCAAGACGGCGCTCGCCGCTGCCGCCAAGCTGGACCGGGCGCTGCCGGCGGCGCTGCTCAAGGACTTTGCCAACTTGCAGCCAGTCAAGGCCGCGCCCTATTTTTCGCACGTGCAGTTCAGCCGTCCGGAAGTGCTGCTGGCGCTGCCCGATCCCGGCCCCGACCTGGTGCTGGTCCGGGCCATGTGGCATTACGCGCGCGCCACCGGCTACGCCCGTACCGGCGCGCTCAGCGAGAGCCAGAAGGAAATCGACGCCATCGCGCAGATCGAGCGCACGGCCGACTTTACCCCGATTGCCAAGTGGGGCATCCCGGCGCAGGACATGGTGCATACGGCGCGCGCGGTAGCGGCCGGGCGCCTGGCTGACGCTGCGGGTGACTTGCCGCGAGCGATCCGGGCTTACCAGGAGGCGGTCGCGGTGCAAGATGCCCGGCCCTACACCGAGCCGCCGTACTGGTACTACCCGGTGCGCCAGTCGCTGGGCGCCGTGCTGCTGCGCGCGGGCCGGTTAGACGACGCCGAACAGGCCTTTCGCGCCTCGCTGGCGCGCACGCCGTCGAACGGCTGGGCGCTGCGCGGGCTGGTCGAGGTGTATCGCCAGCGCGGTGACGCGGCCGCACTGGCAGCGGCGCAAAAACGCTTTGCGACCACGTGGCTGGGGAAGCCCGGCGGGCCGGCGCTGGCCGTGCTGTAGCGTCTTTAACAGTTTCCTCAATCGACAACGCCAACCCACAGCTTGGCGTTGTGATCGACGGCTAAGCGCACGCGGGCCGGAGCGAACGCCGACCTTGCGTGCGCGCCAGTGTTCGTCAGCGGCGTGCTACCCCGCCGTGATGCCGGCATTGGCGCACCATGCGCCGCGAGCCGTCGCGGCAGCGCACCAGCTTTTGCACCCTCACGCGCGGCGCCATGCGCTGCTGTTGCTCAATCTGGACCGTCGCCGCGCCGGGGTTGATGGGACGGGTACTGCCCGATTCAAAGTGGACCTGGGCTTGAGCGCTTCCGGCAAGCACCATGGCCAACATGCAAAGTAGTTTTTTCATCGTATTCCCAAGTCAATTTATCGGAAAACGATTGTCGCACGTTAGCACCGCAGGGCGCCGTCCAGGACGGCACCCTGCCTTTGCCGTGGCTGCAGCGCGCTACTTCTGTTCGTGCAGCGGCGCCAGGATGGCTTGCAAGTCGTCCTGGGTCAGCGCCAGGTTTTGCGAGGCGCCGCCGTCGAGCACGGCATCGGCCAGGTCGGCTTTCTTGCGTTGCAATTCCTGGATTTTCTGTTCCAGCGTGCCGCGCGCAATCAGCTTGTAGACAAACACCGGCTTGTCCTGGCCGATGCGCCAGGCGCGGTCGGTGGCCTGGTTTTCGGCCGCCGGATTCCACCACGGATCGTAGTGGATCACGGTGTCGGCCGCCGTCAAGTTCAAGCCCACGCCGCCCGCCTTCAGGCTGATCAAAAATAGCGGTACATCGCCGCGCTGAAAAGCGGCCACTTGACCGGTGCGGTCGCGCGTTTCGCCCGTCAGCAGCGCGTACGCGATGTCGCGCGCGCGCAGCTCGTCCTCGATCAATGCCAGCATGCTGGTAAATTGCGAGAACACGAGGATCTTGCGCCCTTCGTCGAGCAGCTCGACGATCATGTCCATCAGCTCGACCAGCTTGGCCGACGGCGCCGGGGCACCCTTTTTGCCGGCGATCTTGACCAGGCGCGGGTCGCAGCAAACCTGGCGCAGCTTAAGCAGCGCGTCGAGGATCACGATCTGGCTGCGCGCCACGCCCTTGCTGGCAATCGCGTCGCGCACTTTTTTATCCATCGCCAGGCGCACCGTTTCGTACAGGTCGCGCTGCAGCCCGGTCAGTTCGACTTCGCGCACCATCTCGGTCTTGGCCGGCAATTCCTTGGCCACCGCGTCTTTGGTGCGGCGCAGCAAAAATGGCTTGATGCGGCGCACCAGAAAATCCTTCCGGCTGGCGTCGCCCAGCTTTTCGATCGGTTTGCGGTAATTCGCATTGAACGCTTTTTCCTCGCCCAGCAGGCCGGGCATCAGAAAATGAAACTGCGACCACAATTCGCCCAGGTGGTTTTGCAGCGGCGTGCCGGTCAGGCACAGGCGATGCGTGGCCACCAGCAATGCTGCCGTCTGCGCCGCCTTGGCGCGGCTGTTCTTGATGTATTGCGACTCGTCCAGGATCAAGAGGTGGAAGCGCTGCGCGCGCAGCTGCGTTTCGTCGCGCGCCAGCAAGGCGTAGGTGGTCAGCACCAGGTCGTACTGGCCGATATGGGCAAAATGCTGCTGGCGCTCGGCGCCGTGCAGCAGCAGCACGCGCAGGCCGGGCGCAAAGCGCGCCGCCTCGGCCTGCCAGTTGCCCATCAGGCTGGTGGGCGCCACCACCAGTGCCGGCGAAGTCAAACGGCCGGCTTCTTTTTCCACCAGAATGTGGGCTAGCGTCTGCACCGTCTTGCCCAAGCCCATGTCGTCGGCCAGGATGCCCGCCATGCCAAACTCGCGCAGGAACTGCATCCACGCCAGGCCGTCGAACTGGTAGGCGCGCAAGCTGGCCTGCAAGCCCGCCGGCGCGGCGACCGCCTGCACGCCCTTGAAGTCGCGCAGCTTGTGGCCGAGCGCGCGCAGTTGGGCGCCGCCCGCCCAGCGCAGGCGCGCGCTCGCCTCCAGTTCGGCCAGGCGCGCCGCGTCCAGCGCCGACAGGCGCAGCGTGCTGCCTACGTGGTCGGTGAAATACAGTTCGCCCAGGGTGCGCAAGATGGGCTTGATGCGGCCCCAAGGCAGCGCCACGCGCACGCCGTCGGGCAGTTGGGCGAGCAATTGTTCATGGTCCGGATGGGCTTCGAGCGCAGCCGGATCGAACTCGTGCGGCGCGCTGCCGATCAGTTGCAGCAGCAGCGGCATGAGCGCCACGCGGCTGCCATTGACGACAATGCCAAGTTCCAGGTCGAACCAGGCGTTGCCCCCTTCGTCGCCCTGCTCGACGTCGGCATACCAGTCGTCGACCTCGGTCAGGTCGAACCGGAACGACGGGTCTTGCTCGATCTCCCAGCCAGCCTCGCGCAGCAGCGGCAATTGCTCGCGCGCGAAGCGCATCCAGGCGTCGAGGTGCGCCAGGCGCCGCATGCCCTTGAGCGCGGCCGGCACCGAAAAGCCGAGGTCGGCCAGCATGGCTGCCGATGCCGCTTCGCGCGCCATGTCGCGCACGATGGTTTCAAAACCGGCCGCTGTATGCCGGTAGATGTCGCCGGCGGGGCCGGCGCGCTCGCCGTCGTAGTCGAAGCCGAGCACCGCGTAGTCATCCCAGCCGGTCTGGCCGGTATGCGGGTCGCGCTTGGCAATGCTGCCCAGCCACAGCACGGGTAGCGGCGCGATATCGCTGCGCACCGAGTTCTGCAAGTTGGGGGGCGCGGGCAGCAGCAAACCGAGGCCCTGCTCGACGATGCGGCGCGCGACGGCATCGCGGTCGCGCGGGCTGACCGGCGGCGCGTGCAGCAGCAGCGCCTGCAGTTCGGCGATCGGCACCGTCCGGGCCGAATCGGGCAGGATGAATTCGCCCACCCGCCCGCCATGCACATACATGGGCGGCACGGTTGGCAAGACGCAGGCCACCGCTTCGGCGCCCGTGAACTGCCAGTCCAGGCGCAGACTGTCGCTGTGCTCGCCCTCGGAAATCCAGGCGATCTGGCCGGCGCGCGCCGGCCCCTGTTCCAGCAACTGAAGGTTGCCGGTCTTGAGGTCGCTATGCTCATCGGCCCAGGCCAGCGCGCCACCGTCGAGCGCCTGGCGCAGGAAGCGGGCGCCGTCTTCGCCGTGCACCTCGGCGGTCGGAGAAGCGTACAGGCCGCCGTTGGCCATGCCGACCAGCAGCGCCACGGCGGCCCGGTCGGCAGCCCGGACAAACGGCTGCGTGTTGCGCAGCAGGCTGTAGGAGTCGCCGAACAGGGTGGCGGAAACGACCTTGCCGTCGTCCATTTTTGCCTTGGCCACGCGCACATCGATGCGGTGGAAGATGTGATCGGGCTGCAGCACGAACAGCAGGCGCAGCGACGCGGTCCGCACTTTTTTTGGCTTGGCGGCGCTCTTGTCGGCGATCTTTTGCATCTGCTCGACCTGCTGCAGCCAGGCCGACATGGCTTGCGGGACGACCGGGCCGGCATCGGGCTCGTTTGCCATGAACGGTTCCCGGTCCAGATACGCGAGCAGGGCCGCCACCACGTGCTTGCAATTCGATTGCATGGGACAAGAGCAGTCGCCGTCAATGACGACGCCCGACTTGGAGGCGCCGAATGAAATGGACTGGCGGTACAGATGGCCGCCGCTACCGCTCACTTCGCTCTGGATCACGCCGCGCACCATCGCCAGCGCGCGCACCTTGCCGCGCTGCGCATAGTCGTGGCCCCGGGAATAGGTGCCGCGATCGTAGTGTCGAAGGATATCGTTCAGGGAGAATTGCATGGAGGGACGGCCGGGGCATGGAGCAAGGCAGTCATTATCGCAGAACGGCGCCCATCGCCGGGTCGCTGATGCCGTCGCTCCCGGTTTCGATGCGCCAGGCCAGACGCCGCAGGTAGCCGGGCCACGCGTGCACCTGCACGCTCAGGTCGTACCAGTTGCCGCTGGCGGCCAGCGGCCAGAGGCGCACCGCGCTCGCGCCTGGCGCGACGGTGACAATCCAGGCCGGCGCGCCATAGACGTTGTCGCTGACCGTGCAGGCGAGCGCGCCAGGTTCGGGATTGGCCAGCGCGATGGCAATCCCGTCAACGCCATCAGCGCAGCGCACTGCCAGGCCTTGCGATCCGTGGCCGCAAAAATGGCGATGAAAGCCGTTCGGGCCCAGCACCCACAAGTCGTAGCCGCCGTCGGCGTCGGGCAGCCAATCGGCCCGCAGCTCCTTGCCCGCTTCAACCGTGTAGCGGCGCGGTCCAAGCTGCAGGCGGCGCTTGTCATAGACATGGAACACGGCGCCGGCCTGCCCGCTGTTGACGAAGGCAAGCGCGATGCGGTCATTGTCGATCAGGTCATGGACGTGCAGCACGTAGGGCAGCGCGCGCGATGGTTTGGTGCCGCCCTGCTGCACAGGCAGGGAGGCAAGCGGCGGCGGCGCCGGCAACACGGTGCCGGCCAGTTCGCGCGCGCGCGGCCAGCTCGCCGGTGGCGGGCAGCGCGGCGAAAAACGCGCGATCATCCGGACGGGTGAAGTCAAAAGCGCTCGTCAGGTCGCCGCACACGGCGCGCCGCCATGGCGAAATATTCGGCTCCGGCACGCCGAAACGCCGCTCCATGAATCGGATCACGGAGCTGTGATCGACCACCTGCGAGTTGACCCAACCGCCCGTGCTCCACGGCGAAATCACATACATCGGCACGCGCGGGCCCAGGCCATAGGGGCGGTGCATCAGCTCCGGCGTTTCGCTCGCCTCGGTGCTGGCAGATTCGTGGTATTCGCCGGCCGTGGTGACCGTCGAGGCGCCCGCCAGCACGGCCTGGTCCGGATCGGCGTCCCAGCGCTGGTACGAGGGCGCGGCCGGGGGCGGCATGTGATCAAAAAAGCCGTCGTTTTCATCGAACATCAGCAGTAGCACGGTCTTGCTCCACACTTGGGGGCATGCACTGAGCGCCCCGATGACGCCCGCCGTGTAATTGGCGCCCTGCGCCGGGCTGGAAGGGACGGGATGCTCGGATCCGTCGGCGGTGGCGACGATGAACGACACCTGCGCCAGCGTGCCGGCGGCAACGTCGGCGCGCAGCTGGTCCAGCGTGCGGGTGCTCATGCCGCGTTCGCGTAGCGCAGGATCCGATCCGCTCACGCCGGCTAGGGCGTCGCGAAATGCTTTGAAACCGGCCAGCGGATTGTCGGTGTCGTTGTCGGCCGTGTCTTGGTACACCTGCCAGCTCACGCCCGCCGCCTGCAGGCGCTCGCCATAGGTGCTCCAGGTGTAACCGCCGTCCGGGTCGAAAAGCACGTTGTCGTAGCTGTTGCCGATGACCGGAGCATGGCCCTGCCGCAGCGGATCGATGCTGCCGGTCCAGGCGTACACGCGGTTCGGATTGGTGCCCGCCTGGACCGCGCAATGGTAGGCGTCGCATACCGTAAAGGCGTTGGCCAGCGCGAACTGGAAGGGGATGTCCGCTTGCGTGAAGTAGCCCATCGCGTGCTTGTGCTTGTGCGTGGGCCAGGCATCGAGAATGCCGTTGTTCCAGGCGCGCTGCGCGTCCGGCCAGGTGTGGGGCGTTCCCGCTGCGCGCATGTGCGCGAAGGATTGTCCGGTATCGAGATGGAATGGCGAGATCAGTGTGCCATCGGCGGCGCGCTGGGTCCAGACGTCGCGCTCCTGCCCGCTTGGGGCGAGAGCTGAAACGGGAACCGGGATCGGGAAGCGGTCGCCAAAGCCGCGCACGCCGGGCATGGTGCCGAAGTAATGGTCGAAGGAACGGTTTTCCTGCATCAGGATGACGATGTGCGCCACGTCCATGCTGGTGCCGCTGCGGCAATTGTCTGGAACTGCGCTACCGGCCGGCTTTTTATTCGACGCCATAACTTGCTTCCATTAACTCGCTAGCAACCATTTTATTACAGCAATACTACCAGCGCGCTGAAAAGAACTAGCTAGGTGAATTATTGTAGTGATACACTGATTCACATGGACTTTGACATCTTTCCGAACGCCCCAACCCCGATCTACCGCCAAATTGTTGAGCAGATACGGCGCCGGGTCGCCAGCGGCCAGCTCAAGCCTGGCGATGCGCTGCCTTCCGTGCGCGCCGTGGCGCAGCACTATGCGATCAACCCGATGACCGTCAGCAAGGCCTACAGTTTGCTGGAAGGCGAGCAACTACTGGTGCGGCTGCGCGGGGTGGGCATGGCCATCGCCGCGGTCACAGGCGTCACGCCGCACCAGGAAAAGCTGGCAATGCTGCAACCGGCGCTCGACGCCGCCGCACGCACGGTCCGCCAGCTTGGCCTGAGCAACGCCGACGCAATGTCCCTGTTTGAACTGAGCCTGCAACAATTTACCCAGAAAGAAGATAATGAATAAGCCGGCCATCAGCGCCCAGCGCCTAACCGTCCGCCACGCCGACGCCACCATTCTCGACCGCATCACCTTCGACATCCCGTCCGGCGCGGTAGTCGGTCTGGTGGGGCGCAACGGTGCGGGCAAGTCGACCTTGCTGCGCTGCCTCGCCGGGCTGCAGGAGCCCGACAGCGGCGCCAGCCAACTGCTGGGGCGAGCCTCGCTTGACCTGGACGACGCCACCCGCGCGCGCCTCGGCTACGTCGGCCAGACGCCTGACCTGCTTGAATGGATGGTGGTGTCGGACCACCTGCGCCTGGTCGGCGAAGCGTATCCCGGCTGGAGCCTGGAGCGCTGCGACGTGCTCGCGGCGCGTTTCCAGTTGCCGCTGGCGGGCAAGGTGGGCGAACTGTCCGGCGGCGACCAGCAAAAAATGGCCCTCGTGATGGCCCTTTCGCACGACCCGGACTTGCTGCTGCTCGACGAACCGGTCGCCAGCCTCGACCCCCTCACGCGCCAGGAATTCATGCGCGCCATGTTCGCCCGCGGCGACGCGTGCGAACGCACGGTCATGATCTCCAGCCATGTCCTGACCGACCTTGAACGGGTGGTCTCGCACGTCGCTTTCATGCGCGGCGGCGTTTTGCAACTGCTCGACACCTGGGATGCCATGCTCGACTACCTGCGGCTGGTGCCGGCCGCCAGCGCCGTGGACCCGGCCGCCATCGTCAGTGCGCCGCCGCGCCACGCGAGCATGATCATCGACACTCGCCACGCGCCCTCACTGGCCGCTGCCGGCAAGGCCATGACACTGCCCGAACTATTCGCGGAACTGAATCAATGAGCACCGCCATCCTCAAACCGATGCGCCATGCACAAGCCTACCTGCTCGTGATGGCGATTTTCCTGGTGTACTGGATCTGCATGCTCGTCTTCGATGCGGCTCCCGGGCGGCCGCTAGCAGCGGCGAGCACCGTGCTGATGTTGCCCGTGATGGGTACCATGTTTTGGGTGGCCCGCTTTCAAAGTGCACAGCTGGCCCGCGCGCTCGTCATGCTCGGCGAACGCCAGTCGCCGCGCCGCCTGCGCCAGAGCCTGATCCGCGGCACCAGCATGCGCCTGGCCCTGACCTGGGCTTTCCTGTCCGCGGGCATCGGTTTGCAATTCCAGCTTCCGCACTCCCCGTACACCCCGCTGAGCGGCGCCGCCCTCGTCTCGCTCACGGCCTGTCTCGGCCTGTTAAGAGGCGCGCCGGGCACTGGCCGGGGGAGCATGGCGCTGGCCCGGCTGCTGGAAGCGGCGCCTTGGCTGGCGGGCGTCGCAGTGCTGATCGGCGGTGTGGACAAGGTGCTCGCCGGGCTTGACGGCTTGCCGCCGCTGCTGCTGGCCGGATGCGTACTGCTGTTCCCTGCCCTGCTATTGGGCACACAGTTGCAACGCGAACGTGGCTTGCAATCGTACCGCTCGCAGCCGAAGCGCACGGGTGGCTTGCACCTCTGGTTCGGTGCGCAACTGCGGCGCTGGACGATCCTCGGCTGGGACCAAAACGGCATCCCGGGCCCCGCTTCCACGGCAGCACTCCTGACACAGCGGGTACTCCAAATCGGCATGCCGCTGGCGCTGCTGACGACCCGGCCGGTGGCCCATGACGGCGTGCTCGACCTGGCGCGCTTGGGCGGCCTGGCGATGGGCGCTGCCTTCATCAGCTGTTCATTGCTGATGCGCGACCTGCACCTGCGCGAACTGCTGGTGCCCGGCGGTCTGCGGCGCGGCCGCATCGCAACGCGCATTTTCGGCTTCACGTTCGCGGCGCAATTGCTGCTCATGCTGGCCGCGTATGCACTGCTTGGCGCCTGGTTGCTTGGCCGCGGCGTCAGTAGTTCACTGTTGCTCGCCAATCTGCTGGGCTATTGGCCAAGGCTGCTGGAATTGGCTCTGATGACCAGTGGCGCGCTGGTACTGGCGGGCCGTTACGGTCCGGCGCGGATCAAGCTGGTTGGGGGTATTTACTGCGTGAGCCTGCTGTTTTCTCCGTCGCTTGACGCTTCGATGCATGTGCGGGTGGCGCCACTCACGTATGCGATCTGCACGCTGGCCGCGTCGGCTTTGCTGCTGTGGTTTGCCAACCGCACCTGGACGACGGGAAAATTGTTCGGCCGGTACGGTCAGCGCCCAGGGTTCCCATCGGCCAGTTAACTGCCGCTATAGAGCTTTTCCGTTGCCTTTTTAAGTTCGGCAAGCGGCAAGAATGGATCCGAAATGGTGAGAATGGCGTGCAAATTGTTCCTCAATTTATCGCGCTCGATGGGTCCTGGCGCAATTGCTGTTTGCAATAAATGAATCGCCATGTCAGCCAACAGTAAACGCTGCTTCTCGCGCCAAGCGTCCGCGGCGTTCTGATCTTGCCTGGTGGCGGGATGGCGAAGGTAGGCTTCTTCCACCGCACTGTGCATTTCCCAACCCGTTTCTATAAGTTCGTGTCGCTTTTTTTCATCCATCCGTCATTCTCGCACAGGCTCGCTACTCCCCTCGGTCTGCGTCTGCAGGTTGAGCGCGTACGTCAGCCAACGCCGCGAGCAGCGTGTCGAGCAACTCAATCAGTTCGGGCGCGAGCGCGGCCGCCTGTTCGGATCGCCCGGCGCGCAGCGCCTGTTCGACCGTGTTCGACATGGCCGACAGCGCGCTCGCGCCCACGTACACGGCGCTTGACTTGAGGTTGTGCGCCAGGCGCTCGAGCGCATCGTAGCGACCGCTCGCGACGGCGTCGCGCACCACTTGCGGCGCGCGCGCGTACTCGCGCAGAAAGCTGCGCAGGCGCTTGTGCAGGCGCGGCAGGCTGCCGTCCACGTCGGCCAGCGCTTTATCCCACTCAATGCCGGGCACCGGCGCCGGCATGCCGTCCGCGCCCGCGACCGCCGCTCTTGCGTTCTCCACGGCGCGGCGCCCGGCCAGGCGCGCCGGGTCAATCCACTTGAGCAGCGTGCGAAACAGGTGTTCCGGGTCGATCGGCTTGGTCACATGATCGTTCATGCCGGCCGCCAGACTTTGCTCGCGGTCGCCCGCCATCGCGTGCGCCGTCATGGCGACAATCGGCACCTCGTTGCGGTGCCCCAGCGCGCGGATCTTGCGGGTGGCGGCCAAGCCGTCGATGTCGGGCATGGCGATGTCCATCAGGACCAGGTCGTAGTCGTGCTCGCGCACCATGCGCACCGCGTCGACGCCATGCATGGCAACGTCCACCTGCATGGCGGCGGCAGCCAGAAAGTCGAGCGCTACTTCGCGGTTATTGGCGTTGTCTTCCACCAGCAAAATGCGCGCACCGTTCAAGCCCGACAAATCGGGCACGCGCGGCCCCACGCGTCCCGGCTCGCCCTGCGCCTCGCCCAGCTCGGGGCGCAGCACCTGCAGCAGGCTGTGATACAAGAGCGACGGCCCCACCGGCTTGGACAAAAAACCGTCCGGCTGCAGCTGGGCGTGGGCGTTGGCGTTGGCGTTGGCGTTGGCGTTGGCGTTGGCGTTGGCGTCGGCGTCGGCGTCGGCGCGGACCATGTCTTCGCGCGTAAGGGCGCTCACCATCAGGATCGACGGCGGCGCCGCAAAGCGCGCATCGCCGCGAATCCGGCGGATCGTTTCGATCCCATCCCAGCCCGGCATCATGAAGTCCATCAGCACCGCGTGGTACGGCGTGCCCGCCTCCACCGCAGCGGCCAGCATCTCGAGCGCGCGCTCGCCTGAATGGGCCGACTGCGCATTGATGCCGAACGAGCCGAGCATCTCGACCAGCGCATCGGCGGCCGTCACGCTGTCGTCGACCACCAACACGCGCACCTGGTGCAGCAGCGCCACGGGAGTGGCCAGCGGCACCACGGCGTCGCTGCCGATTCCCAGCTGCACGGTAAAGCTGAAGCGGCTACCCACGCCCGGCGTGCTGCTGACCGCAATCGTCCCTTTCATCAGTTCCACCAGTTGCCTGGAGATCGACAGGCCAAGCCCGGTGCCCCCGTAGCGGCGCGTGATCGAGCCGTCGCCCTGGCTGAACGACTGGAACAACCGGGCCTGCTGCTCGTGGTCCATGCCAATGCCGGTATCGGTCACGCTAAAGCGCAGCACCAAGGCATCGTCCAAGCGCTCGGCGACGTCAACGGCGACGACGATGTCGCCTTTTTCAGTGAACTTGACGGCGTTGTTGGTCAGGTTGATCAGCACCTGGCCCAGGCGCAGCGGGTCGCCCACCAGCGTGGCAGGCACGTCGCGCCCCACCCGAAACACCAGCTCCACGCGCGACGCATCGGTCTTGATGACCGTCATGCTCGACAAGTGCTCGAAAATGTCGGCGAGCTTGAAGGCCACCGATTCGACACTGAGCTTGCCCGCTTCGATCTTGGAAAAATCGAGAATGTCATTGATGATGCCCAGCAGGTGCTCGCCGGCGCCGTGGATCTTGGCCAGGTAGTTGCGCTGCGTGGCGTTCGGGCTGGTCATCAGGGCCAGCCGGCTCATGCCGATAATCGCGTTCATCGGCGTGCGGATTTCATGGCTCATATTGGCCAAGAAATCCGACTTGAGGCGGCTTGCCGCTTCGGCGCGCAACATCGCCTCTTGCGCGGCTTTGCTGCGCATACCCAGGATGCGCATGAAGATCAGCATGTCGAGCGTATTGCCGAACTGGCCCACATGCATGGTCCAGAAGGTCGCCCCCACCCTGCCCGAGATGACCTGCGCCACTGTCAGCGAAGCGACAAAGCTGATCGCCCAACCGACTAAAAAATATGTGCCGACCGTGTCGCCGCGGCGCGCGCGCAGAAAGGCGCCCGGAAGCCCGAGCAGCATCGGCATCAAGCCCAGCGTGCTGACGATCAGCACCAGTTGAGCCACGCTGACCAGGTCCAGGCCATAGGCGAGCGCGGCGAGCACCGTCAGGACCGCGCCGGTTTTCATGAGGCAGCTGAACACGTGGTCCTTGCCGGGGCGCGCCAAGGCCTGCTCGACAAACAGGTAAGCGCCGCATGACGCCATCAGCGCGAAAATGCCGCCGCAATGCACGGTCATCCACAGATTGTTCTTCCACAGGTACTGGGTGCCGATGCCGAAAAACTCGATCGTGAACAGATTCAGCCCCGCCACCATCAGCGCATATTTGGCAAACAGCGGCGAGCGCAGGTTGACCCACTGCGCCAGGCTGTACAACAGCAGGCAAACGCTCAAGCCGATCAGCAGCCCCTGCAGCATTTGCTCGTTCATGGCCGTGGCATGAAAGGCGTAGGGCTTAGACAGGCGGATCGGCAAGATCTTGGCGCCCGAGTTTTCGACCCGCAGCAGCAGAACGTAACTGGTGCCGGGCGTTAGTTCAAGCATGCTGGCCGGCGTGCGCCCGGCCAGCGACGCTGCCGAATTGTCGCGCAGGCTGCCCAGCGCGGTATGGCGCGTGAGCTTGCCGCCATCGATGACATACAAGTCCACGCGATTGAGCAGCGCGTAATCGATGTTCATGATCCAGCGGCCATCGCCGGCGGGCGCCACCACCACGGGAATGCGCAGCCACACCACTTCCTCGCGCACACCCAGCGTGGCGTAGGCCGAGGTGGGCGCGGCGAAAGCGCCGGCCTTGGCCAGCGCGGCGGCCGGCGTGAGCTGCCCGCCGGCGTCGTACAGCACCCGCACGGCGGGCCAGGCGTCAATCTGGGCGTCCTGGTCCTGCAGCAGCAGCGGGGCCGCGGCCGGCGAGGCAGCGGCCGGCGGCACGGCCAGCCATATCAGGCAGGCCAGCGCCAGGGCCAACAGCCGCGTCAAGCCGGCGTCCTGTCGACGGTTGAAGATCGGCGTTGCCATGTCGCCCCTAAAAGCGGTAGTCCAGGCGCACCCCGCAGGTGCGCGGATCGCTTGGCTGGACCATGCCAAAGCTGTCGATGGCGATCGGCGCGACCTTGTTCTGGAGGTTTTTCACGTGCGCATGCAGGCTCCATGCGCCCTGCTGCGGCCGGTACCCAACGCTGATGTCGCTTTGCGTGCGGCGTGGCACGCGGTACTGCAGCAACTGGCTCGGCACGCTGATGAAGTAAGCGGCGCTGGTGCGCGAAAACATCCCCGCAGTGAGCTGCGCCGCCTGCAGGCCAAAGGTATGCTCGTAGCCGAATGTGACGCTCGCGCGCGGCGCGCGGTCGAGCTTTTTGCCGGCCCACGACGTGACGCCGTCCGGCAGGTAGGCGTCGTAATGGGCGTCGAGCAGCCCCAGCGCATAGCTGATGCTGTCGGCCGCGCTTGGCCGCAGCTGGCCTTCAAGTTCGAACCCCGTGACCTTTGCCTGGCCGGCATTGGTGGTCGTAAAGCGCGGCGCGCCGGAGATCACCACCACGCCCGACAGCTGCAAATTGGCGTAGTCATAATGGAAGGCGCTCGCTTGCAGACTTGCCTTGTTGCCCCAAAAGCTGGTCTTGACGCCGGCTTCCCAGGATGTCAGCGTTTCTGGCTGGTACAGCAGCGCCGCTTCGGGCACCGCCAGCACGGCCGGGCAGGCGATGCCGTCGGCGCTGGAACCGGCGCGGCAGCCGTCATTGAAGCCGCCGGCCTTGTAACCGGTGGAAACGCTTGCGTACAACAAGGTGCGCGCGCCCAGGTCCCATTCTCCCCCCAGGCGCCAGGTCGTCTTGTGCGTGTCCAGCGATGCTGCATTCGGCAGGCTGAAGTCGGTTGCCGCGTTAAATGCGGGGCCTTGCTGGAAACTGGTGCTGCCCAGGCGCGACTTGCCGTCGTCCGAATAGCGCGCGCCGAAGGTCAGGCGCGCGCGTTCGGTGAACGCCCACGTTGCCTGCCCGAACAGCGCCTTGCCGACGGCCACGGTCGGGCCCTGGTGGAACAGGTAGTAAGGCGGCAGACCGAGCAGTTCCAGGTCGCGGAAATCGGCGCGCAGGTCCGATTTTTCGCGGAAGTAGTAAATACCGGCCTGCGCGGTGAGCGGTCCCTTGGCCGCGGTAGCAACGCGCAACTCGTGCGAGTCCTGCCGGTACTGGCCGCTGTAGCCCGCGCGCACGCCGATCGCGAACGCGGGGGCGATGCGGTAATAGTAGTTGACGCGGTAGTCGTGCGCAAAATGACGGTGCGAACCGAGGTAGTGCACGCTGTACGGCCCCAGGTTCCAGTCGAGCTGTGCGCCCAGGCCGGACGTCTTGCCGCGGCTTGCGCCCTGCTGCAGTGGCGCGTTGGGCGGCGCAAAAGCATTGGTCAGACGGGCGTTTGCGTTGCCGCCAACCCAGACCGGATGGCCGGCGGCGTCGCGCGCATAAAAATTCGATTCGGGGACGATGCTGTCCTTGTTCTGGTCCTGGGTGGCGCTGTCGTAGCGCAGCACCAGCGCCGCCGCCGGGCCGAGCGCGAGCCTGGCCGACAGGCGCGCGGCGCGCTCGTCGCGGTCCAGTCCCAGACCAAAGCCGGTGCCTTGGCCGTTGATCAGGTAGCTGTCATGCTTGTTGTAGGCAAGCGCGGCGCGCAAGGCCAGTGTTGCCGACACCGGCACATTGAGCATGGCGCTGGCATCGCGGCTGGCATAGTTGCCAAGGGCGATGCTGGCCGCGCCTTCCAGCTGACCGGCGGGCGTGTTCGAGACCACGTTGACGACGCCGGCCGTTGCATTGCGTCCGTACAGCGTGCCTTGCGGGCCGCGCAGCACCTCGACGCGCGCCAGGTCGAACATGCTGACGTTCATGCTTTGCGGGCGCGCTATATATATACCGTCAAGCATGAAGGCGGCCGACGGGTCGCCCTTTTCGCTGGTGTCGTTGTTCGACACACCACGCATGGTAATGCGCAAGCCGTCGGCGGCGCCATCGATATGCACGTTGGGAAGGCGCGCACCGATCGCGGCGGGGTTGTCGATTGCGGCCCGCGCCAGGGTGGCCTCGCCCAGCACCGACATCGAGACCGGCGTTTTGGAGGCGGGCGCCGCGCTGCGCTGCGCCGTGACGATCACTTCGACCCCGTCGAGCACGTCGAGCACTTTGGCCAGCGCCGGCGCGTTGACCGCTGCGGACGGCTGCTGCGCCGCAGCGCCCGAAAACACGCACATCAAAGCAGCTGGCAACGCCCGCATACATCGCCCAGACTGTCTTGTCATCGGGTGCGTCCCCTGTCGTTGTGTAAGAGTGATTAGGCGTGCCGCAGCCGGCCCGGATAGCCTGGTCTTCGCGAGACCAAGCTTGCTAAAAAATTCATACAAGCAGGAGAAGTTTCATCTGGACATCTATTTTCAAAAGTTTAACAGGTAGGCAGGACATTGCCAACCGTCGCAGGGCGCGAGTGCAAAAAAACCGGAGCAGAGTGCACAGCGCCGTGAAATTTGCAGGCTTCAAGCACATTACTGTAGCGCATTGATTGTCACTTCTGGCTTACACTGGCACACGCGGGACATCAATTTTCAAGGACAGCAAATGGCGCGGGACGATGGCGAATACGGCAAGCAACGCCTCGAGCTGGTGATGGAAGCTGCGGGCATGGACCTGTGGGAGAACGATCTCGTCACGGGCGCCGTGACGCGCAAGGCAGCCAAGATTTTTGCCGAGCTCGGCTACACCGACGGGGAAGCGGCTGCCTGCATCGACGACCTGTTCCTGCTGGTCCATCCCGACGACGTGGCCGGCGTCAAGAGCGCGCTGGCCGAGCACCTGGCCGGCGTTACGTCAACTTACCGCTGCCAGTTTCGCCTGCGCTCCAGCGCCGGGCAATGGGTGTGGTACGCCAACCACGGCAAGATCATGGGGGACGACACGGGTGTGCGCGGACACAGGCTGATCGGCGTCACCTTCAATATCGACGAGCGGCGCCGCCACGAAGAGCAGATCGCCGAGCAGCAGCGCCAGCTCGTCGAAAGCGAACGCGAGCACCGCGAACTGCTGCGCAACCTGCACACCGCCATCGTGGTGCACGCCCCCGACACCAGCGTCATCTACTGCAACCCGCACGCCTCGGCGCTGCTTGGCCTGTCGCCGGAGCAAATGCGCGGCAAGGTTGCGCTCGATGTCGCGTGGTGCTTTGTCGACGAGCAAGGCGCGCCGATTGCGCCGCAAGATTACCCCGTCAGTCGCGTCATCCGCAGCAGCGAGCCGCTCGAAGCGCTGGTGGTGGGCGTGCGGCGCGACCAGACGCTGCGGGTGGTCTGGCTGCTGGTGCACGCATTTCCCGAATTCGACGGCCAGGGCGTGCTGCGCCAGGTGGTCGTCAATTTCGACGATATTTCGCCGCGCAGGCAGGCCGAGGAAAAAATCCATCATCTGGCGTTTTTCGATTCGCTCACCGGCCTGGCGAACCGGCACCTGTTAATGAACCGGCTGCAGGTAGCGACGGCCACCTCGGCCCGCAGCCTGCATTACGGTGCGGTGATGTTCATCGATCTGGACAAATTCAAGGCCATCAACGACGTGCTCGGGCACGCCGTGGGCGACCAGATGCTGATGCAGGTGGCGCAGCGCATCCTCGGCTGCGTGCGTGAAACCGACACTGTCGCGCGCATCGGGGGCGACGAATTCGCCGTATTGCTGGGGGAACTGGACCCTGGCGTGGAAGCCGCTTCGCAGTCGAGCGCCCTGGTGGCCGAGAAAATCCGGCGCGCGCTCACCACCCCGTTTTACCTCAAGGGCAGCGCGCACCACAGTTCGCCCAGCATCGGCGTAAGCCTGTTCGTGGGCAATGGCGAGAGTGCCGACGTGCTGCTGCGCCAGGCCGACATGGCCATGTACAAGGCCAAGGATGCCGGGCGCAACACCATGCGCTTTTTCAGCGCCGCCATGCAGCTGGCGGTTGAAACCCACGCCGCGCTGGAGGCCGACCTGCGCCACGCGGTCGGGCGCGGCGAACTGAGCCTGCATTACCAAGTGCAGATCGACGCCGACGCCCGCGCGCTGGGGGCCGAAGCGCTGGCGCGCTGGACCCATCCGACCCGCGGCGCCGTCTCGCCGCTGCAATTCATCCCGATCGCCGAAGAAAGCTCGCTCATTCTCGACATTGGCGACTGGGTGCTGGCCACCGCCTGCGCCCAGCTGGCGCGCTGGCACCGCGACGCGCGCCTGCAGCACCTGACGCTGGCCGTCAACGTCAGTGCGCGCCAGTTCCACCAGAGCGATTTTGTCCCGGCGCTGGCCGCGCTGCTGGGACGCCACGCCTTTGACGCCGCCCGGCTCAAGCTGGAATTGACCGAGAGCGTGGTGCTCAACGACGTGGCCGACATGGTCACCAAGATGGTGGCGCTGCGCGCCCTGGGCGTAAGTTTGTCGATGGACGACTTCGGCACTGGCTACTCGTCGCTGTCGTATCTGAAGCAACTGCCGCTGGACCAGATCAAGATCGACCAAAGTTTCGTGCGCGACATCACCACCGATGCGACCGATGCGGTGATGGTCAAGACCATCATTGACCTGGCGCGCAATTTTCATTTTCATGTGATTGCCGAAGGGGTGGAAACGCAGGCGCAGCTGGACTTTTTGCAGCTGCACGGTTGCACCGCCTACCAGGGCTATTTGTTCAGCAAGCCGGTACCGATTGCAGCGTTCGAGAAAATGCTCGAAACCCACTATCTGCCGGCCCTGTAACAGCTGCATGGCACGTCCCATGCGCTGCACAAAAATTGCGGCAGCGCGGGAACATAAGCGCCCTCAATCCACTCTAACCTCTAGCCAACTTGCCTGGAGCCGCCTTGGACCATACCTGGATCGTCGTCGCCAACGCTTCCCGCGCCCGTCTTTTTTCACGCGCAGGCGCCAACGGCGCCCTTGATGAAATCGACGACATGGTCAACGCTGCCGTTCGGCTGCGCACGGCCGAGACCGAAACGGACCGCCTGGGACCAACGTCGGCGGGAAACAGCATCCACAACACCGGCGGCGCCCTGCCCAACAAGGCGTACGAGCCGCCGCAAACGCCCACCGAACATGAGACCGAACTGTTCGCCCGCAGCGTCATTGCCGCCTTGCTGCAGAGCAACAGCAAGGCCGCTTCCAGCACGTTGCCCTGATCGCCAGTCCCGAATTTCTCGGCTTGCTGCGCCAGTTGCTCGACCCGCAACTCAAGCCGCTGCTCGCCTGGGACTTGAACAAAGACTACACCCAGGCCAGCCTGGCCCAGCTGCGCGAGCATATCGACGCCCAGCGCTTGCCCGGTTAAGCGGCGCCGCCAACAGCAGTTTCCTGCAGCGCAAGGTCCGCGTTGCCAGGGTGTGGCGGTGCGCCGGCGTACCGGGCGCCGCGTGCAGAGCGCCACGCTACAATCAGGGGTCACGGCCTGCCAGCCGCACACCGATGCCAAGGATCCCATGCGCGCGACCTTTTCCCCGCTGTCCCTTTCCTTTTCCCTCTCCCTTTCCCTCGACTTCGACTTCGCCTTCGCCCTCCCCCGCGCCCTCCCGCGCGCCCTCGCCCTCGCCCTCGCCCTCGCCCTCGGCCTCGGCCTGACTGCCGCCAGCTTCGCCGCGCGCGCCGCCGACGACGTGGTCCGCATTGGCAGCGCCGCCCCCGCCAGCGGCGCCGGCGCCCACCTGGGCAAGGACATCGAGAACGGCGCCCGCATGGCCATCGAAGACTTGAACGCCAAGGGCTTCACCATCGACGGCAAAAAAGTGCGCCTGGTGCTGATGGCCGAAGACGACGGCGGCGACCCCAAGCAAGGCACTGCGGTCGCGCAAAAGCTGGTTGACGCCAAGGTCGCCGGGGTGGTCGGTCACCTCAATTCCGGCACCACCGTGCCAGCCTCGAAAATCTATGACGCCGCCGCCATCCCGCAAATCACGCCGTCCGCCACCACGCCGGTCTACACGCGCCAGGGCTTCAAGTCGGCGTTTCGCATTGTCGCCAACGACACCCTGATCGGCAGCACGCTGGCGCGCTATGCGCTGGGCAAGCTGCAGGCGCGCCGCATTGGCGTGATCGACGACCGCACCGCCTTTGGCCAGGGCCTGGCCGACGAATTCATCAAGGGTGTCAAAGCGGGCGGCGGATCGGCCCGGATCGTGGGCCGCCAGTTCACCAACGACAAGGCCACCGACTTCAGCGCCATCCTCACCCAGCTCAAGAGCAAAACGCCTGACCTGGTGTTCTATGGCGGTCTGGACGCGGTCGCCGGCCCCATGCTCAAGCAAATGCAGGCGCTCGGCTTCAAGGCCCGCTTCATGGGCGGGGACGGCATCTGTTCCGAAAAACTGCCGCTGCTGGCAGGCGAGGCGCTCGGCGAGGGCAATGTCACCTGCGCGGTGGCCGGCGGCGTGACGCCGGCGCAGGAAAAGGGCTACACGGACTTTGTGGCGCGCTACCGCAAGACTTACAAGGTGGACCTGCAGGCTTATGCGCCGCACGCCTACGACGCGGTGATGGTGCTGGCCACGGCCATGCAACAAGCGAAATCGCCGGACCCTGCGCGCTACGCCCCCTACATCAAGCGCATCAACTACCAGGGCGTGACGGGCAACATCCGCTTCGATCCGCAAGGCGACTTGCTCAATGCGGCCATGACGATCTACACTTTCCGGGGCGGCAAAAAGACCAAGCTGGAGGTGATCCGCTGACGCGGCGCTTGCAGCGCAAAATAACGGGCGAAAAATGCCGGGCTATCGTATAGTCGTGATGTTGCAAAATTGCATTCATTCCTCAACGACTGAAGGAGACTTATATGAAAACACTGTTTGCCCTGATCGCCGCCCTCACCCTGTCCAGCGGCGCCTTTGCCGCCCCTGAAGCTGTCGCGCCGGCCAAATCCGCGCAGCAAAACAAGATGGTCACCTGCAACGCCGACGCAAGCGGTAAAAAGGGCGATGAGCGCAAGTCGTTCATGAAGCAATGCCTTAGTGCCAAGCCAGTCAAGGCCATGACGCCTCAGCAGGAAAAAATGAAAAGCTGCAACACCGACGCCACCGGCAAAACTGGCGGGGAGCGCAAAGCCTTCATGAAAACCTGCCTTTCCGCCACAAAGTAAAGCGCGCCGCCCCAGTTTATGTCGGAGCACGTTGCATCGCTCAAAAGCAAGCACAAGTTTTCGCTGAACTGGGGCTATCTCACTGCCATCACCAATGGCATGTCGGCCATTGACCTGGCGTCGCTGGCGCTGCGCAATATGCACGACGCGCGCCAGTTCGCGCGCGAGTACGGCTTTGACCTTGAGAACGCGGCCACGGTCGCGCGCATTGTGCGCGGCCACCGCGAAGCGGTCGCCTTCATCCTGTCCCATTTCCTCGAACCCAAGCAGAGCGAGCTGATGCCGGCGCAAGTGCGCCTGGCCGAGGATCCGCTGCAACTGCTGGTCTACGCCTCGCAGCGCGCGGAGCACAATGACGCGCTGCACATGTGGTCGTGCGCGGTGCTCAAGGTCATGCACGGGATCTTCTACATCGACAGCGACCTCAAGCTGCGTCACTTCCACACCATCCGCGAGCAAGTGTTCGCCAGCCTGGATGAAGTGATCCGCAAAGATGGCGAGCAATACTTCCTGACCGACGGCGAAGTTTGCCTGCCGCTGCTACATTACGACAAGAAAAGCAACAAGGGACGCGACAGCATTCTGTTGAAACTGCTGCAAAAGGCAGCCTACCTGGCGTCCGACATTTACGACCATCTGGGCGTGCGGCTGACCTTTGCGACACGCTTTGAATGCTTGCTCGCGCTGCATACGCTGCAGCGGGTTCATTTGCTGTCGGTCACCAATATCGATCCCCAGCGCACGCGCAATACGCTGCTCGACCTCGATGCGGCAAAGCAAGTCTTCGTCAAGTACCGCACTCTGCTCGACCGCAGCGGGCCTTATCCGGCCGAACTGCTGCAAACAATGGATGACGAGCTGCTGGCGCTGTCCGAACCGCAAACCCGCAGCGACAATCCGCACAGCGGCAGTGGCTTCAACAGCTTGCAGGTCACGCTGCGCAAGATGATCCACCTGCACGGCGAGGGCGGCGATGTCGATTTCTTTTTCGAGTACGAAATCCAGCTGATGGACCGAGAAAGTCACGAACGCAGCTTGAGCGGGCCGGCCAGCCATGCGGCGTACAAGCGGCGTCAGGTGGAAGCGGCGCGCATTCGTGTGTGCGGGCGCGAATTGCTGGACTGGATTGCGGCGCAGGCCGGCGGTACAGCGTCGTAAAAAAGGAAAACCAGTGAAAGCACCGTTATTTACAGCAGTCCTGTTGACCTGCATGTCCGGTGCGGGCGCGTACGGCGTACCGGACGCGCCCGCACCGGACTTGCACGCCATGAGCGCCAGGCAAATCAACACCCTGTTTGGTGAAGATCGCCAGGACACGCTGAATAACGATTTCTTGTTGAAAGATGCTATCAACCTGTCGATGGGTAATCCCGCACCGAATGAAGTATTAACGGATGGGACAATACTAATCCACGGCTGCCGCCCCCATAGCTGCATTGAAAAATCCGCAACGATCATGGAAGGAGCCGCCGGCCGGGTCCTGGCCGCCGGCTTGCTGCATTTTAATTGCCGCCTGCTGGTGCGCGAAGACGTCCCGGCGTCGAACGCCGCCCTGCCGGACCGACCTTGCAGGCAAGAGCCGACGCTGGAGGTGTTCATCATCCGGCGCAGCGACACACCGCAAGCATTGGCCCGGGAAACCGGCTACCTGTCGGCGCTACGGCAATGGGGCAGACGAAGCGGATACGAGGGCGAAAGCGTGCACGTCAAGGTCGTCGGCGCCATGCGCAGGTAGCGGCGCGCACTGAAAAGGGGCAAACATTTTGGTGCAAGCGGCGGGCACCCGAAAGCGTGGGACAGAAAAAGTTCATTACGAACAATGACTTAGTTTACTGCACCAATTTGGAACGATTGTTGCTTAGCAACTGCTATCTTCCACTTTTGCACCTTTTTCGGGAATCCCATGAACGTCATTCACAGCGGCGCCGACGCCCTCTTTATATTGCTCGGTGCCATCATGATCCTGGCCATGCACGCAGGATTCGCTTTTCTTGAACTGGGCACGGTTCGCAAGAAAAACCAGGTCAATGCCCTGGTCAAAATCCTTGCCGACTTTGCCGTCTCCACCATTGCCTATTTTTTCGTCGGTTACAGCGTGGCTTACGGCGTCGATTTCTTTTCGGGTGCCGAGATCCTGGCCCAGAAAAACGGTTATGAGCTGGTCAAGTTCTTCTTCCTGCTGACCTTTGCCGCGGCCATTCCTGCCATTATTTCGGGCGGCATCGCCGAACGCGCCAAATTTCATCCACAGCTGATCGCCACCTTTATTCTGGTGGCGCTGGTCTATCCACTGTTCGAGGGCATCGCCTGGAACCAGCGCTTCGGCTTCCAGGCCTGGCTCAAGCTCGCCTTCGGCGCCGAATTCCATGACTTTGCCGGGTCCGTCGTGGTGCATGCGCTGGGCGGCTGGGTGGCGCTGCCGGCCGTGCTGCTGCTCGGCGCGCGCCGCGGGCGCTACGGGCGCAACGGCGCCATCGCCGCCCACCCGCCTTCGTCAATTCCCTTCCTGGCGCTGGGCGCCTGGATCCTGACGGTGGGCTGGTTCGGTTTTAACGTCATGAGCGCGCAAACGCTCGAAAAAATGAACGGACTGGTGGCGGTCAACTCGCTGATGGCCATGGTCGGCGGCACGCTGGCCGCGCTGATTGCCGGTCGGAACGATCCCGGCTATGCCTACAACGGCCCGCTTGCCGGCCTGGTGGCCGTGTGCGCCGGCTCGGACCTGATGCATCCGCTAGGCGCGCTGGCCACCGGCGCCATCGCCGGCCTCATTTTCGTGGGAATGTTTACGCTCACCCAAAACCGCTGGAAGATCGACGACGTGCTGGGTGTCTGGCCGCTGCACGGCCTGTGCGGGACCTGGGGCGGCATCGCGGCCGGCATTTTTGGCCTCAAGGCGCTCGGTGGGATGGGCGGCGTGTCGCTTGCCTCGCAAACGATCGGGACTTTGCTCGGCATCGCCATTGCACTGGCGGGCGGCTGCGCTATTTATGGCGTGCTCAGGGCGACGATGGGTTTGCGGCTCGATCCCGAGCAGGAATTCCAGGGTGCCGACCTGTCGATCCACCATATTTCGTCGACACCTGAGCGCGAATCGAACTGGTAATGTGCGCGTGCGCTGCGGGCCGCGCTACCCGAGGTCGCGCGGATTGATACCACCGAACCAAGGTAGCATAAGTTAATAAAGAATTATTCTTTTGCACCCGCCGTCAGTATACAATCCTCTTTGGAAACTTTTTCAGAATGACAAGAAGAGGGGTTGTATGTTTCTGGCGGCGGTATTTGGTATTTTATTCATCTTCGGCTATCCGTTCCTGGCGGCGCTGATAGCGACCGGGGCGGTCCGGCGCCGGCTTGACAATCTCGAGAGCGCCAATCGGCGCCTGGAAGCTGAGCTCGACGAGGTGCGGGCCAAGCTCAAGACTGCTGCTGCGCCGGCGCAAGCTGAAAAGACCGCGCAGCCCGTGCCTTCCTTTGTGCCGCGCGCCAGACCTGTACCGGCACCTGAAACCATCCCTGCCCCCACCCCTGCGCCGGTGTCGGAACCGGAACCACTGTCTCCGCCGCCGCTCGCGCCGCAAAAGCCGGTGCCCGCCATGGCCGCTGCTACCCCTGCGCCTAACACTGCCTCGGCGCCGATTCCCGCATCTGCACCCGCACCTGCACCTGCACCTGCACCTGCACCTGCACCCACAATGCTGCCCGAGCCGAGCCCCGTCTACCCACGGGCGGAAACGCCGGCATGGATCAAGGCCGTCAAGAACTGGCTGTTTACCGGCAACCTGGTGGCCAAGATGGGCCTGCTGATCCTGTTCATTGGCGTGAGCTTCCTGCTCAAATACGCGTCCGAGCACGTCACCGTGCCGATCGAACTGCGCCTGGCCGGCATCGTGCTGGCCGACATTGGCCTGCTGGTATGGGGCTGGCGCATGCGCCTGACGCACCGCGGCCTGAGCCTGCCGATCCAGGGCGCCGCCCTCGCAATCATGATGCTGGTGACCTTTGGCGCCTTCCGCCTCTACCACCTGATTCCCTCCGGCCTGGCCTTTGGCCTGCTGTTCGTGCTCACTGCCTTTACCTGCCTGCTGGCGGTGCTGCAAAATGCCTTCTGGCTGGCCGCCTTCGGCATTGTCGGCGGCTTCGTCTCGCCGATTCTCACTTCCACCGGCAGCGGCAGCCACGTGGCGCTGTTTTCGTACTACACGCTGCTCAACGCCGGCATCCTGGCCATTGCGCTCAAGCGCAGCTGGCGCGCGCTCAACCTGCTCGGCTTTGCGTTCACCTTCGTCATCGGCACCGCCTGGGGCATGCGCAGCTACGTGCCGGAACTGCACTACCTCTCCACCCAGCTGTTCCTGATCCTGTTTTTCGTCTTTTACGTCGCCATCGCCCTGGTCTGGGCCATGCGCCAGTCGCTCCAGCTGAAAGCCTATGTCGACGCCACGCTGGTGTTCGGCACGCCGCTGGCCGCCTTCGGCCTGCAGATCGCATTGATGCAAGGCACCCACTTCGGCAACGCGTTTTCGGCCCTGGCCATGGGCGGGTTTTATACCGCGCTGGCGCTGGCCCTGTGGGGCCGCCGCAAATCGCGCCTCAAGCTGCTGATCGAATCGTTCCTGGCGCTTAGCATCGTGTTCGGTACGCTGGCCATTCCGTTTGCGCTGGACGGGCGCTGGACGTCGGCCGCCTGGGCGCTCGAAGGCGCAGGCGTGGTCTGGGTTGGCCTGCGCCAGCGCCAGAAACTGACGATGATGTTCGGCCTGCTGGTGCAAGCAGCGGGCTGGATCTCGTTCCTGGGCGCCGTCAGTGGCCTCGACCAGCAGGCCGCCAGACAGTCGAACCTGTGGCTCGGCTTCCTGATTTTGGCCGGCACCGCCTTTTTCATGGCGACCACCTTCCGCGCCCAAAAAGATGAAAACGGCACCGACCACGCTTTCCCGCGCGCCGCCGCGCTCTTTCTTGGCCTGGCCGCTGCCTGGTTCATGGCCGGCGCCTGGACCGAAATCATCCTGCACCAGCGCGGCACGGCAATGGCCAATATGCTCGTGGCCAGCGGCCTGGCGACAGCGAGCATCCTGGCCGTCATCGCAGCGCGCATGCAGTGGGCGCGCGCCCGCACCTTCGCACTGGTCGCACAGGTGCTGTCGGGCGTTGCGCTGACGCTGCTGATCGCCACCGAATGGTCGTGGACCGAGCCGACGGCCGGCCTGTTCGAGAATGCTTTGCTGGGCGCCTTGATGATTTTCGGGGCCGCCTTTTTTACCAGTTGGACCCTGTGGCGCTCGCGCGACGCGCAGGACCTGGAAGGCATCTCGCGCCTGATGCTTGGCTGGTCGGCGTTATGGTGGTTCGGCCCCATCCTCAATGCGTTGTCGGGTTTTCTGATGCTCACGATCACCCCGCTCGCTGCCGACACCATGCGCGAGCATGCCTGGTGGTCGTGGTACCTGGTGTGCATCGGCGCGTCCACCGCCGGCTTTGCCTTGCTGGCGCGCCGCCTCTCCTGGCCAGTGCTGCGCCTGTACAGCGCCAGTGCGTGGCTGGCGCTGGCCCCGGCCACGCTGCTGGTCCTTGCGCTGCTTTTTGTCGAGCAGCGACTGCCTGTCGCGCTGGTCTGGATCGGCTTTGGCGCGACCTGGGCCGCCAGCGAACTGATGCTGCGCCTGTGGCCGGCCAGTGGCTGGAACACGCCTGACTTTTTGCTCAAGCCGATCCACCTGCTGCGCACTGCGGGACCGTGGATCATGCTGTGGAAAGTGGGCGAAATTGCGATTAGCACCTGGCTGTACGGCGCCGGCGCCGAGGCGCGCCTGCTGGCCGAAGGCGGCTTTCAGGTGAGCGGCAGCTGGGCCAACTTCGTGCCGGCGTGGGCGATGATGCTCGCCGTGGTGTGGCTGATGCGCCGCAGCGCGCAGGAACGCTGGCCGGCGGCGCCGCTGGCCGCCTGGTACCGTCACCTGCTGCTGCCGGCGGCGACCATTTGGTCGCTGGTGCTGGCGGCCGTCTGGAATCTGTTCCAGGACGGTTCAATGGCGCCGCTGCCGTACGTGCCGGTCCTCAATCCACTCGACCTGACCACCGCTTTTGCGCTGATGCTGGGCGCGTTCTGCTACCGCATGCTCAAGGCCGACAGCGCGCAACTGGCCGGGGCCAGCAATGCGCTGGTGGCACTGGTGGCACTGGTGGCACGCTTGCCGCTGGCCGGCATGATCGTCGCGTACGCCTGGCTCAACCTGATTTTGCTGCGCAGCGCCGCGCACTACCTTGACATCGGCTACCAGGCCGGCGCGCTGATCGCGTCGCTGTTCGTCCAGGCCATGCTCTCGTTGGTGTGGAGCGTGACGGCCATGGTCATCATGCGCGCCGCCACCCGCCGCCGTTCGCGCGGCTGGTGGATGGTGGGCGCGGGCTTTTTGGCGCTGGTCATGGCCAAGCTGTTCCTGATCGACCTGGCCAGCAACGGCAGCGTTTCACGCATTGTCTCGTTCGTGGGCGTTGGCTTGCTGATGGTGCTGATCGGCTATCTGGCCCCGTATCCGAGCGAGCAGGAACCACAACCCTCAGGAGCATAAATGACAAACATGACCATTCTGCGCAGCTTGACGCTGGCCGCTGGTTGCTGGGCGTTGGTGGCGGCGGCCCAGCCGGCCAGCGACACCGCAGCCGACTATTCGCACGCAATTGGGCTCACCGTCAGCGGCAAAAACGCAGTGGTCCAGCTGCGCCTGCCGCAAGCGGTATACCTCAACGCCCGCAGCGCCGACCTGCGCGACCTGCGGGTGTTCAACGCCAGCGGCAAGGCGCTGCCGTTCGCGCTGGTACAGACAGCGGCGCAATCGCAGGCCAGCAGGCGTGAAGTGCCGGTGACGGTATTCCCCGTCAACGCGCCCGGCCAGGCCGCAAGCGTGAAGAACGATGTTGAGATCAAGACCTCGGCCGACGGTTCGGTCATGTCGATCACGACGCGCCACGGCGCCCAGAGCAAGAGCGGCGCCGACGGCGCGCGTCTCGAGGCGCTGGTGTTCGACATGGGCAAGGCGCAAGGCGCGCCTGCCGCCTTCGACGCGCTCTCGTTCACGCTGCCCGACGCCGTGACCAATTACCACGCGCAGGTGGAGCTGGAAGTGAGCGACGATTTGCGCAGCTGGGAAAGCCTGGGCTACGCGAGCCTGAGCTGGCTGGCCAACAGCGAGCGCCAGACCCTCACCAGCAACCGCATGGAGTTTGCGCCGCGCGCGTTTCGCTATGCGCGCCTGTCGTGGCGCGAAGGCACGCCGATCCAGTTTGCCCGCATCGTGGCCGAGTCGCCCACGCTGACCGACCTGCCGCCCGCGTTCGACAGCGTGGTGCTCAAGCCGGAACCCGGCAAGCTCGCCGGCGACCTGGTTTATAACGCAGCCCAGGCGATTCCGGTGCGCCGCATGAGCCTGCAGTTTTCGGATAAGAACGTGGTGCTGCCTGCGGTGTTTGGCAACTACGTCGAGCTGCCCGCGTTGAAAGGCGCAAGCACCTCGCGCTGGGAATTTCGCCCGCAGCTGCAGGCCACGTTCTTCCAGATTACGCAAGACGGCAAGCTGCGCAAGTCGGGCGACGTGATCGTCGACGACGCGCATGAAGCGCGCTGGGTGCTGCGGCCAACATCGGCGCCAAGCGATGCGGCCCCCGAACTGAAACTGTCGTGGCTACCGGCCACGCTGGTGTTCATGGCCAGTGGGCCGGGGCCTTATTCGATGGTCTTCGGGCGTGCTGGCGCCAAGAGTGCGGCGCTGGACGTGGCGCAAGTGGCGCCTGGATTTTCAGCGGCGGAATTGCAGGCGGTGGAGCAGGCGGTGGCAGGTCAGATGAAGGCTGGCAGCGTGCAGGCGGCAGCGCCGAGCGACGCCGCCGCTGCCGGCAGTGCGGCGCGCAACCGGATGCTGATGCTGTGGGGCGTGCTGCTGCTGGGAGTGTGCGTGCTCGGTTTCATGGCGTACCGGCTAATCGGCCAAATGAAAAACAGCGGCGAATAAGCGGCGCGAACCGTCCGTTGCCGCCTTCTCTTACGGGCGGCCGACGATGGTGGCGGTCGCCATCAACTCGTCGATCAACGCCAGCGAATTTTTGCCCGACATGGCATGCGGATCGATATCGGGCAGGTCGCAAAAGCGCAGCAACACCGAGGCATTGACCTTGGACAGGTTGGCCTGCCCCATGGTCCAGCCGGCGTAATGGCGCTCGCCGATTTCTTCGTAGTGCAGCAGCACCACGTCGGTGTGCCGCTCGTCGCACAAGATCTTGGCATACAGCGAATTGATGGCGTCGCGCCCACCTTCGAGCACTTGCATGTACACCTTTTCGCTATGGCACAAGATGCCCGTCACGCCGTTGCTCGGATTGTAGGCATGCGATTTTTGCATGATGTTCTGGACCGCTGCGCAATCGATCTTACCGACGGCACGGCTGGCATACAGGAGTCGGACTAGCATGGTGGCCTCTTTCGTGTTCGGTTAGCGTTTGATCAGCGAGAGAAACTCGCGCCGCAGGTTCGGGTCCTTGAGGAACGAACCGTGCATGACACTGTTGATCATTTTCGCATCCATGTCCTTGACGCCGCGCCACTGCATGCAAAAGTGATCGGCTTCCATCACCACGGCCAGGCCATCGGGCTGCATTTTTTCCTGCAGCAGGTCGGCCAGCTGGACCACGGCTTCTTCCTGGATTTGCGGGCGGCCCATGATCCACTGCGCGATGCGCGCGTACTTCGACAGGCCGATCAGCGCCGAGTGCTCGTTGGGCATGACGCCGATCCACACCTTGCCAATTACCGGGCACAGGTGGTGCGAGCAGGCGCTGCGCACGGTGATGGGGCCGACGATCATCAGCTCGTTCAAGTGCGATGCGTTGGGAAACTCGGTCACCGGCGGCATGTCGACGTAACGACCGCCAAACACTTCATTGATGAACATCTTCGCCACGCGGCGCCCGGTGTCCTGGGTGTTGTGGTCGTTCACGGTATCGATGACCAGGCTTTCGAGCACGCCCTGCAACTTGGCGCTCACTTCGTCAAGCAGGGCGTCAAGCTCGCCCGGTTCGATGTAGGGCGCGATATTGTCGTTGGCGTGAAAGCGCGTCTTGCTCGCGACCAGGCGCTCGCGGATACGCTGCGACACCGGAACGTTGACCGGCGTGAAGGACATTGTCAAATCAGTTGGCATGCTCGGGCCCATAAAAGTGGAACTGCGACTCAAATTATACTGTGACAACTGAACTGTAGCATTTAATGCCAGCAGAATGGGAGGGCCGCCGGCGCCAGCAGCCCCTGGGTGCAGCGAAAACGCCAGCTGCGCGCGTTTTCTTCCCACGCGATGACCACCGTGCCGGCCGGCGTCAAGACGTCGCCGGAGGCAAAATCGATGAACAGCAGCGCCGCGCGCGCGTCCAGCAGCAGGTTGCCAAAAGTGTTGAAGTAGCGGTTGCCGCTGAAGTCGGCAATGACCAGGCTGTCGCCTTGAATATGCACAAAGCCGGGCGGACCGCCGCGGTGCGAGATATCCAGTCCGTGCCCGGCGCCGCTGCTGGCCACAAAAAAAGTGTCGGACGCGGCCACCAGCGCGCGCGCCGCCTCGCTGAGCCCTTCAAAGGCGATCGGCGCGAGCGGCAAGCGCGGCGCCGTTTGCACAGTGCGCGGCGTGATGTACTTGGGGCAGTTGCCAAAGCTTTCGCGCACCTCGATGACCAGCTTGCCCAGCGCATTGCTGCGCACCACCCGGTTGGCGCGGTTGCGGCGCCGGGTGGCGAAATCGATCCCCAGCAACCCCACCTGCGCGCCCGCCGCCAGCTGGCAATTGCACGCAACTTCCAGCGTCTGCGGATCGGGACTATGGATGAAACCGGGGGCGCCGTACAGCACTTGCGCTCGCGGTGAGCCCTCGTGCGCGGCGCTGGCAAGCAGCACAAAAGGCAGCGCCTCGAAAGACAGGCGGTGCTGTTCGGGCATGAACTCGTTAATGCCGTGGCGGGCCGGCGCCTGCCCCGCCAGCTGCTGCGCCTGCAGCTCACCGGCATGAAAGGGAGCGTCGATCATGGCAGCGGCGAATCGGACATCGGAACAAAGCCGGGCAACGCTTCAACGCGTTGCAGCCAGGCGTGCAGCGCCGGGTAGCCGTCCAGCTTGACGCCACCCTCGGGCGCATGCGCCACGTAGCCGTAGCAGGCCAGGTCGGCAATGGTGGCGTGTTCGGCTGCCAGGAATGCGCGCCCAGCCAGGTGCGTTTCCATAAAGCCAAGCAGACGCTGGGCGATGGCGCCGGCGCCGGCCGGGTCGCCCGGCGCCTTCCATAGGGCAATGGCGCGTGCATTGGCGGGACCGAAGGCCAGTTCGCCGGCGGCAATGGAAAGCCAGCGCTGCACGCTGGCGGCCCCGGCGGCGTCGTCTGGCAGCCAGTTGCCTTCGGGAGCGTAGCGCTTGCACAGATACACCAATATCGCGTTGCTGTCGCAGACGGTCAGCTCGCCGTCCTGCAGCACCGGGATCTGGCCGAGCGGGTTCAGGGCGCGAAAGGCGGCGCTGGCGCGCACGTCGGCGCCCGCTTCCACAAAAGCGTAGGGCAGCTCCAGCATGTGGAGCAACAGTTTTACCCGGTGGACGTGGCCGGACAATGGGGTGCCGTGCAGGGTGATGGTATTGGTCATGGTGCCTCCGCTGTCAAAGAAGATCTCATCCTAGCCATTTCACGGCTTGACCACAATAATGTTAAAGTGGAAATAATTATTTCATTTACTGGAAGAATCAATGGGCCGCATCGATGAACTTGAAGTTTTCATCGCCATTCTGGAGGCCGGCAGTTTGAGTGGCGCTGCGCGACGGCTGCGGCGCTCGCCGCCGTCGGTGACGCGTTCGCTTGCCGCGCTCGAAGAGCGGGTCGGCGCGCGGCTGGTGGAGCGCACCACGCGCCGCCTGGCGGCCACCGACGCTGGCCTGCGCCTGGCCGACAGCGCCCGGCGCGTGCTGGCCGACTACCAGGATGCGGTGCGCGAAGAAGACAGCGCCGAGCTGCGCGGCAAGTTGCGCATCACGGCGCCGCACGTATTTGGCCGGCGCCATGTGACCCCGGCCATCATCGCGTTCCTCGACCTGCACCCCGCGCTGCAGGTAGAAATGGTGTTCCACGACCGCAATCTGGACTTTATTGAACACGGCATCGACCTGGCAGTGCGCATCGGCCCCCTGCCCGACACTGGCATGGTGGCGCGCAAGGTGGGCGAAGTCACGCGCGTGCTGGTCGCCAGTCCCGACTACCTGGCGCGGCGCGGCGCACCCGCCACCCCGCAGGAACTTGAAGGACACGATGTGATCTATAACTCTGGGCTTGGCAACAACACCGAATGGCGCTTTCGCGACCAGGTGGTGCGCCTCACGCCGCGTCTGTCGGTCAATGAAATCGACGCCATGCTGATGGCCGTGCTGGCCGGGCGCGGTATCGGTCGGCCGCTGTCGTACCAGGTCGCCGACCAGCTCGCCAGCGGCGCGCTGCAGCGCCTGCTGGTCGCGTACGAGCTCGCGCCCGTGCCGGTCCAGCTGGTGCTGCCCAGCGCGCGCCACATGCCGCCCCGACTGCGGGCCTGTTTCGATTTTCTGCTTGAAAAATTATCCGCGCTGCCAGTGCTCTCGCCGTTCTAGCGCTTTTCTTGCGTGCCGCGCTTGCCAACACGGCAAGCGTGGGCGATCATCAAGCATGAACATCTCGTCTTCCGTCGTGCGCCTGTGCGGCGCGGTCCTGCTTGGCGCTGCGGGCAGTGCCTGCAGCGGCGTGAGCACGCAGGCGGCGGCGCCCACTCCCAGCACGGCGTTGCTGCAGCAGTTGCGCGCCGAAATTGGCGGCGCAGCCTGCGACGCGGCCCAACAATGCCGGACAGTCGCAATCGGCCACAAGGCATGCGGCGGACCGGAAACTTACCTGGCCTGGTCCACCAAAGGCACCGACGGCGCCAAATTGCAGCGCCTGGCCGACGCCTACGGCGCGCGGCGCAAGGCCGACAACCTGGCCTCGGGCATGTTGTCCAATTGCTCAGCGGTCATGGATCCGGGTGCAAGCTGCAGTGCGGGACGCTGCGTTAGCGGCGGAAACAACGGGGCGCTCTGACTGGTCTTGCCAAGGCGCAGGCGTCGCACAATCGCGACAATTGACAGAAGTTGCCCGTTAAATACTTGACAATAAGAACATTGCTGCTCGGAAATCTCAGCAGAAAGTTGCCGATGGGGTTATCATGATCCCTTATGAACACGTGCAGGGGACTCTCCATGAACCAACGCCGCTCCTTCTTAAAGACTTCCGCTGTCATCGCTTCGGCAATGAGCGTGCCCGCCCTGGCGCGCGCCGCCGTGACGGCGCCCAACGAACGCGTTTTGCGCTTGTACAACACCCACACCGGTGAAAGCGTCAAGAGCGTGTTCTGGGCCGAAGGTCAATTCGTCCCAGACGCGCTGGCCGACATCAACAAGCTGCTGCGCGACCACCGCAACGACAGCATCGCCAATATGGACCCGCAACTGCTGCTGCTGCTTGAGCGCGTGAGCAAAAACGTGGGCCCGAACGACATGTTGCACGTGATCTCGGGCTACCGCTCGCCGGCATCGAACGCCCTGCTGGCCGCCGCCAGCGACGGCGTGGCCAAGCACAGCATGCACCTCGAGGGCAAGGCAATCGACATCCGCATGCCGGGGCGCAGCCTGGCCACGCTGCACAAGGCGGCCATGAACGCCAACGGTGGCGGGGTCGGCTATTATCCCGCCTCGCAATTTGTCCACATGGACACTGGCCGCCCGCGTCACTGGTAACGGCCATGCGCCACTCGCGCTCATTGCCAGCACCGCATCGGCTCCGCGCGGTGGCGCATTGGTTCGCCTCTTGCGCGGCCATCGCTGCGCTCGCCTTGCTGGTGCCCGGCAGCGCGGCGCTTGCTCAAGCTCAGGTCCAAGCCCAAGCGCAGGCAGCGCCAATGCAAACCGTGCACGTGCCCTTTGTACGCGATCCGGTCGACAAGTCCTACCCCAAGATGATCAAAGGCATGGAGCGCTTCGCGCGCGAACATGCACTGGCCCCTGCAGCCACGCTGCGCTTTCGCGTGCTGCCGCGCTTGCCCAATTCAAAGCTCGACGGCGTCACGCTGCGCGTGCTTGCCGACAATGCGACGGTGCCGGTGCCAGTGGCGCCCGACTACAGTTTTGTGCTGCCGCGCAACGAGCAGGCGCTGCGCGAAAACGCCGCCGTCATCGCCAACCGCCGCAGCGACTCCATGACCTGGCGCGCCTGGGTGCAAACGCCGGGCCTGGCGAGCGGCACCCGCCGCCTGGGCGACCTGCGGCTGGAATGCCGGGTCGGCATGGACGCGGGCCTCATTTCCAACAGTTCGCCCATGTTCGGCTGGCTCTCGAACGCGCTGGCCAATACCGACCAGGTGTGCAGCAATGCCGATGGCAATTACCTGTTTTTTGCCGACCGTCCCGTGTTCAGCGTCACCCTGCGCCACGGCGGGCGCAGCGAGGTGTTGCCATTCAAAATGCTGTACGCCGGCGGCGACCAGACGCGCGAGACGCTGCCGTTCTGCGATTGCCAGGTCTTGCTCGACCGCAGCTACTACGCGCCGCTGTGGGACCGCAGCTGGCCGGACGACACCATCATCGAATTCGATTATATGGATGGCCAGCCATGACGCGCCCCGTTTTTTCTGCCGCGGCGCTGGCTTGCCTGCTGGTCCTGGGCGCCTGCGCCACCAGCGCGCCGCCGCCCGGCACCCAGGTTGACGAGCAGCGTTTTTCGGCCAGTGTGGTTGCGGGCGCCACCAAAGCAAGCGTGCAGGCCGCGCTCGGCCCCACGCGCAACATTGCCTTCGACAGCGGTTACGAAGTGTGGCTGTACCAGACGCCACGCGCGGGCGGCCAGTTCGCCGAATACGTGGTCTTGTTCGACCGCGCCGGTGTGGTCAGCAAGACACGCCGGCGCGAGCCGCTTCCCGCCGTTCCCGTTCCCGCTCCCGCCAAATCCAACTGAACTCCATACCGCCGCGATAGTCTAAAAAGGTTCACTCCTTTTGGCGCGTGCCATGAACCATTCATCTGGTGCAGTTTTACGAAGATGACGTTCTCCTCATCAAGGGCTTGGCCGACTACATCGGCAATGCCATTGCAAGCGGAAGCCAAGGCATCGCCATCGCCACGTCCGAGCATCTCCACATGCTTGAAAGCTCGCTGGCGGCCCGTGGCTTGCTCGACGCGCAGGGCTGCGCGCGCAATGGCACCTATCTGCCGCTGCGGGCCGATGACATGCTACCGCTATTCATGCACGCTGGCATGCCTGACGAAAACCGCTTTCGCGATGCCATCGGCGGCGTGATCCGCCACGCTGCCGAGCATGGCGGCGGCCAGGTCTATGTCTTTGGCGAAATGGTGGCCATCTTGTGTGCCACCAGCCACTGTTCGCTGCAGTCGGCGGGCAAGCATGACGCTGCCATCCGGGTCGAGCGCTATTTCAACAATCTGCAGCGCCATTTTGCCTTTTCGCTGCTGTGCGTCTACCCGCTCAACGCTTTTCCCAGCGCCAATGACGCCAGCATGTTCAACGAAGTGTGCACCTTGCACAGCCACGTGCTGCCGGCCGAAAGCTTCAACCCCGGCGTCAATGCGCAGACGCTGCACCGCACCATCGCCGCGCTGCAGCAGCAGCAAGCTTATTCGCTGACGACAGAGGTGCGCGACCGCCAGCAAATCGAGCAAGCGCTGCGCGAAGTAAACGTCGACCGCTTGACCGGCCTGCCCAACCGCAACGTGTTCCACGACCGCCTCGAAATGGACATCAAAAAGGCCAACCGCAGCGGCTTGCCGCTGGCGCTGCTTTTCATCGACCTGGACCACTTTAAGGAAATCAACGACACGCTGGGGCACGCTACGGGCGACCTGCTGCTCAAGCAGGTGGGGCAACGGCTGCAAACCTATGTGCGCGAAACCGATACCGTGGCGCGCCTGGGCGGCGACGAATTCACCGTCACGCTCAGCGAACTGCACGACATTCACACCGCGACCGACATCGCGCAAAAAATCCGGCACGACCTGGCGCGCCCGTTCCGGCTGGGCGGCGAGCTGGCCTACATTTCGGCCAGTGTGGGCATTACGCTCTACCCGCGCGATGGCACCACCGTGGGCGACTTGTTGCGCAACGCCGATCAGGCCATGTACCAGTCCAAGGACCACGGCCGCAACCGCGTCACTTACTTCACCAGCGGCATGCAAGAGGCGGCCCAGGCCCGCATGGCCATGAGCAACGAGTTGCGCCGCGCCCTAGACGGCGACCAGCTCGACGTATACTGTCAGCCGATCATCGACATGACGAGCGAGCGCATTCGGAAGGCGGAAGCGTTGCTGCGCTGGCAGCACCCGGAGCGGGGCGACGTCAGCCCGGCCGACTTCATTCCCATCGCCGAGCACACCGGCCTGATCGTCGGCATCGGCAACTGGGTGTTCCACCAGGCGCTGGCCGAGGCGCGGCGCTGCCGGGCCTGGAACGCGGAACTGACCATCAACGTCAATGTGTCCCCGGCGCAGTTCTATCACAGCAATGGCGAAGACTGGTGGAACTGGCTGACGGGCGACGGCATGCCTCTTGGCGGGGGGACGGGCACGCCGGAAGTGGGACTCGAAATCACCGAAGGCTTGCTGCTCGCCTCCAACAGCGCCGTCATGAAGCAGCTGCTCGCGTTTCAGCAGGCCGGCATCAAGATTTCCCTGGACGACTTCGGGACCGGCTATTCGTCGCTGTCCTATTTGCGCAAGTTCGATCTCGACTATCTGAAAATCGACAAATCCTTCGTCTACAACCTTGAGAACGACGCGGCCAACGTGGCGCTGTGCGAAGCGATCATCGTCATGGCGCACAAGCTCAATCTGAAGGTCATCGCCGAGGGCGTTGAAACGCAGCAGCAGTACGACGTGCTGCGCTCGGCCGGGTGCGACTATGGCCAGGGTTTCCTGTTCAGCGTTCCCTTGCCCCCGGCAGAGTTCGAAGCGCTGCTCAGGCAAGAAGGAGCGGTCGCCGCCTGACAGCGGGTCCGCAGCAGCAAAGTTTCTTGGTGCCAGTACAATCATCGGGCCGGGCGCAGCCGCGCCTGATCACGTCCATCCCACCAAGAAAAATACCATATGACCGACCCTACCCCCGCCGCCGTCGTCCAGCGCCAGCTCGACGCCTACAACCGGCGCGACCTTGACGGCCTGCTCGCCACTTACAGCGAGCACGCGCGCCAGTACGAGCACCCCGCCACGCTGGCCGCGAGCGGCGCGGCGCAGATCCGCGAACGCATGGCCTTGCGTTTCCAGGAGAGCGACTTGCACGCCAGGCTGGTGCAGCGCGCCGTCATGGGCAATATCGTTATCGACCAGGAAGTCGTCACCCGCAACTTCCCGGAAGGCATCGGCGAAGTCGACCTCGTCGCCATCTACGAAGTCATCGACGGCAAGATCGCCTCGGCCAGCGTCCAGATCAGCAACAAGCGCCTGCGAAACATTTTTTAATTGGGGTCAGACCTCCAAATCCGGGCAATGTTTTTTAATTGGGGTCAGACCTCCAGATTTGAGAAATATTTACGCGATAAAAATTGCTAGCCGCAAATTTGCACCGTTTCGGCCAGTGCCCGCCCGGAGAATCCACGCACCGCAATGCCGCGTACCGCATCGCAACAGATCCATTTCAAAAAGCAAAGCGATTCCTTGCACGCTGTGAAATGTTTTTTAATTGAGGTCTGACCCCGGGGTTGAAATAGTTGGAACTTTTCGCGGTCGAAACGGGAATAGTAGTAGAGACACGACAATGACAACGAGCACCCCTGCCACCGATACCGACACCGATTTGCTGCGCCAGCTGCGCTGCGGGATGGCGGCCGCGTTCCAGGCCCTGTACCGGCGTCACCAGGGTCCGCTGTACCGCTTCGCGCTGCTGCGCTGCGGTTCGCCCGATACCGCGGCCGACGTGGTGCAGGAAGTGTTCATGGGTCTGCTGACCGACAGCTTCAAGTTCGATCCCTTGCGCGGGACGTTGCCCAACTTTTTGTTCGGCGTGACCCGCAAGCTCATTTTGAAACACGAGCATCCGCGCCAGCGCGAAGACCAACTCGCTGAGCCAGATGACGAGGGCGACGAGGATCCGGACAGCGCCAGCACCGCCCACGAGCCGCTCGCGCGCCTGCTCAGCGAGGAATTGGCCGAGCAAGTGCGGCGCGCCATCGCGCTGCTGCCACCCCATTACCGCGATGTGGTCATTTTGTATGAAATGCACGAGCTGTCCTACCTGGAAATCGCCGACATTTGCCAGGTCGATATCGGCACCGTGCGCTCGCGCCTGTCGCGCGGGCGCGCGGCGCTGGCCAAGCGACTGGCGCTCCACCGCCGCGAACCGATCAACGCAGCCTGATGCTGCAACTAAGGTGCAAACAATGAATATCGACCAAGCAGCCGACCCCGCCCTCGCCGCGCCCCTGGCCGCCCTGCGCGGCGCCATGCAGGCACAGCACGCGCCGCCAGCGCTGGAAAACGCACTCATGGCAGCCTTCGCCACGCGTTTTCCCACACGGCGCTGGTATCACGCATTCTCGCCACGCCAGTGGAGCGTAGGCGCCGGCAGTACCGCACTGGTGGCACTCACGGCCCTGATGCTGACGCTGCAAGCCACGCCCGAGCCGGGCGCGGCCCCCGCCATGATGGGCCAGGACAGCGGCGCCTTCATTGCACTGGAATCGGCCGAACGCATCGAGCAGGAAACCGACCCGCGCGTACTCGAAGCCGATGTCCCGCGCACCGCGCTGGCCGCGCTGGGCCTGCCGGTCAGTCCCGAAAACGCGGGCGACTCGGTCCGCGCCGAGATGCTCGTCGGCGCCGACGGCGCGCCGCTGGCCCTGCGTCTTGTTTCACTCCCTTAGCAACCCACCACCAGAGGACGACATGAATACCAAGCATATCCTGATCGCCGCGCTACTGACCGGCGCCTTTGCCCCGGCCATGGCCGGCGCCGCCGCGCTGCAGTTCCACGCCACGGCCTTCGCCAGCGGCACCGCCGACGACACGGGCGGACCGCGCGACGTCGAGCGCGAGCGCATCGTCATCCAAGGTGAGGACGTGGGCGGCGCGGTGCCGATCGGGCGCGGCCCCCTTGGCGGCCCGATGATGCAGATGCATGTCAAGAGCATCAAAAATGCGCCCTACAGCGCCGAAGTGGTCACCGAACAGCAGCACAACCTCGCCGACGGCAACCAGATCGTCAACAAGACCAGTTCGATGAGCTACCGCGACAGCGCCGGGCGCACCCGCCAGGAACTGCGCGACGCGTCCGGCAACGTGCGCAGCGCGACGATCCACGATCCTGTGGAACAGGTGACTTATATCCTCAATCCGCAAGCCAGGACCGCCACCAAAGTTGGTCCCCACCGCGACCTCGCCCGTCTGGCGGCCCAGAAAGCCCGCGCTGCCACCGACAAGGCGCGCGCGAACGTTGAAGAGGCGCGCTCGGACGACGGCGAACAAGTCATCGTCAAGCGCATCGAACGCCCTGCCGACGGCGAGGCGCGCCAGCGCCTGCGCGAAGATGTACGCATTCGCGTCCTAAAGGACATCGGCGACGGGCCGGCCCGCGCAGCCTTGGAACGCCTCGGGCCGCTCGTCGCAGGCGCCTTTGGCGACATGAAATGGGCTGCAAAAGCCACCGTCACGGACCTGGGAACGCGCGACATCGAAGGGGTGAAGGCCCAGGGCAAACTGAAAAGCTACGAGATCCCGGCCGGCGAGATAGGCAACCGCAATGCCATCGTAGTGACGACCGAGAGCTGGTATTCGCCCGAGCTGCAGGTAACGTTGCTCAACAAGCGAACCGACCCGCGCTTCGGGGAGCGCACCTGGCGCGTGGCGGGCATCAAGCGCGACGAACCGGCCGCGTCGCTGTTCAGCGTACCGTCCGACTACACCGTCCGCGATATGATGGCCCAACTCAGGAAAGGCGACAAGATCGAAAAAAGGTAAGGCCCTGCCCCAGCAGTCAGGCACTGGGGGGCGGGCAAGACAGGCAACGGTTTTTCACCCGTGCCCCGCAAGCCGTGCCGCAAGCCGTGCCGCTTAGCGCACCGCCGTCAGCGTCTTGAACCAGGTATCGAGCATCTGCTTTTCATACCGGAGCGTATCGCCGCTCGAATACCGGTTCAGCCGCGACAGATAATCCATGCTGTGCAACATCTCGTCGCCGCCCTTGACCACCTTGCCGTCGTGCGAAATTGTGTACCGGAACTTGATATGCGGCCAGTCCGCGCCGCCGTCAAGCACCCGCAATTCGCGCATGCCCCAGCCGCCGGGCCAGCTGCGCCCGGCCATGTCAACGTCCAGTACTTCCACCTTCATTTCTTGCCCGGCAGGCAGCCTGGCCGCAAGCACGCCAAAATGCTCGCCCAGGTCGGCCAGCACCTGTTCGCGTTGGTAAGCGTCGCGCGGCAGGTCGGCGAATTGGTCCGGATTGGCAAAGCTCACGCTTGCGGTGCCCGCGCTAGCCGCGCCAGCGGCACACAGCAGCGCCGCAGCGAGCGCCAAGGGGCGTATCAGGGTCATCATGGTCTTTCCTTTCGATTCTTTACCGTACCAATATACGCCGTTTCGCATCGTCCGCCAGCGGCAGATCTTCGCAAGTTTGTATCGAATTGTTAGGGGACGCACACAGCTGTTTCCATTTCGCCCGCACAATGGCGTGAAAGGAGGCGCACCGTGCCAGAAGGACCATCGCTTGTCATCTTGCGGGAACAATCCGCCGATTTCGCCGGCAAACAAATCGTCCGTGCCGAGGGCAATACCAATGCCATCGACCTGGACAGCCTGGCGGGCCAGCGCGTGCTGGCGCTGCGCAGCTGGGGCAAGCATTTCCTGATCGCCATGCCCAAGTCCGCCTTGCGGATCCACTTCATGCTGTTCGGGAGCTACCGCATCAACGAACGCAAGGAAAGTGCGCCCCGTCTGTCGCTGCAGTTCACCGACGGCAGCGAACTCAATTTTTACGCCTGTTCCGTCAAGCCGGTCGACCAGGACCTCGATGCCGACTACGACTGGGACGCGGACATCATGTCGCCCACCTGGGATGCGGCCAAGGCGCGCAAGAAGTTGCGCGCCCAGCCGGACATGCTGGTGTGCGACGCCCTGCTCGACCAGGACATCTTTGCCGGTGTGGGCAATATCATCAAGAATGACGTGCTATTTCGCATCCGGCTGCACCCCTTGTCGACCATCGGCGGCTTGCCCGCGCCCAAGCTGCGCCAGCTGGTGGAGCAGGCGCGCGAGTACAGTTTCGACTTCCTCGCATGGAAAAAAACGTTTGTGCTGAAGAAAAACTGGCTGGCACACACCAAATCGACTTGCCCGCGCTGCAAGATTGCCTTTTAAAAGGGGCGCCTTGGCAATACCCCGCGGCGCTCCTTTTATTGCGAGCGCTGCCAGAAGCGCTACCCGCCGCTGGCCGGCGTGACGGAAAGTTAGCCGTGCTGCGGTGACGGATCGCGAAAGTCGTTTTCAATCCACTTGATGGCGCTTGAGGTCGACAACTTGAAGGCGGCCGAGGTGCGCACCTTGCCAACCTGTTCGCCATCCATGTCGAAAGCGGCCAGCATCGCATACGGATGCTCTTCGTCGGGAACGATGTCGAGCGTGACCTTGTATTCGGTGCCCTCGATATTGACCCAGATATTCTTGTGCAGGATGGCATGCAGTTGCTGCTCGTGGCGGCGGATGACTTCGGCGGCGGTCTTGACCAGCGTATGGAAGGCGTTGGTGTCGAGCGGCTTGGGGTTTTTCTTGTCGCGCCCCATGGTCCACGGGCCGACCAGCGCCGGTTCGGGCTCGCCATCCTTGATCATGGCCACGGCCCAGCCTTCGTCATCTTCGTTCTTGATCACCTTGGCGGTCCAGCCATTGCCCTGCCACAGGCGCGGCTCCTGGACCAGGCCGTCGCCGGTGTCTTCTTGCTCGGGTTCGTCGGCGGCGGCGTCGGGTGCGTGATCGGTCATGTGCGGGGCTCAAGTAGGGAAAACTGCAGGGGCCTGAATGATAGTCCAATTCCAGCCAGTTCGCAGCGAGCGCGGCGCATAGGCGCACCAATAAATAGCCCGCTTGACGCGGGCTGGGCCTTACTGAAGTGCGCTTTCGAAGCGGCAATCCGGACGGCGCGGCGGTCGGATCGGAGGACCCACGGGCGTCACGCGCGGATCGATGGCCGGACCGGGCGTCTGGTAGCTGAACGGATTGATGATAATTGGCGGAATCGCAGGGGGCGCTGATGGCGGCCCCTTCGGTCCCCCACCGCCGAGCAAGGTACGCAGCTGGCGGGCCAGATCCCCGAACGCCGCGTAGGCGAGGTGGTCTGCTGGATAATAAACGAAATGCATATTTTGAATCCCTATACCGGATAGAACAGGCATTCAGTATAGGCAACGTAAGACAATTTACAAGGTGAAAAATTGCCTCATTTCCCGTGTTGGCAAGCGTGCAATTTGATGTGCCCAAAGCCACCATTCGACCCCGCGAACATGCAGTCTGTCGCAAACGGATGGCGCCGTTGCAGGCTTCTGGCTACAGTCAAGCCATACCACTTGACGAGGTTCCGACATGAAAAAGCTCTTTCCCTTTCTTCTTTTATTCATCATGGCGATGTGGATCTGGGATGCCACTTTCGATCCCTGGCAGATGTCGTTCAACATCGACGACGCCGATGCCGACGGCCCGCTCGGCGCCCTGCTTGCGGGCGGCGGCCTGCTGGTCGCCATGGTGGCCCTGGTGGTCGCCGCAGTGGTGACGGCAGTGGTATGCGCCGGCGTGGGGATCGTGGTCATCGTGGCCGTGGTGCTCGCAGCCATCGCCGCCGTGCTCGCGCTCTCGCCGCTGATGCTGCCGGTGTTGATCCCGGTCGCGATCATCTGCTACCTGTCACGCCGTGACAAGCGTCGCCACCACGACCTGAAGCAGCGCGCTGGCTCATAGCCGGGCGACGCCTTTGAAAACAGGGTACGGTGCCCCGCCAGGACCACGCTGTCTATGATGACGAGCATCTCAACAACATCGTCCTCGCGCACGCGGGGACCTATAGAACGGTGCGATTTAGCAACTGTTCCATGGGTCCCCGCGTGCGCGAGGACGATGTTATTTGGGGTTTCAAGGTAGGAAATAGCGCGGCGTTTGTGCAGTCAAAGGGTCGCCAAAAGCGTTGCAACACTCACACGCGCAAGGACGATGTAGGCAATGTGACAGGTCAAATCCCCTCGATCAGGCGCATCGCGAACACGATCGGCAACCCAGCCGCGATCACCTTGCGCGCCGCCGCTCCATGGTCATACGGCACCCTGAAATAGCTCAGTTCGCGCGTCTGGTCGTCATACAGCGCGTAGCACGCGGCGCTGTTGCCGTCGCGCGGCTGCCCGACTGAACCGGGAATCACCAGATACTGGTGCTGAGGATGAATCGCGATCCGCTTGCCCGGACCCGGTACATGCGAGCCCATGCGGCCATCGTCCGCCCTGCGGTACAGCGCCGGCGCGTGCACATGGCCCGAAAACACCATCTTGCAATCGGTCGCCTGCAAGCTCAGTTCAGCCTCTTCCAACCCCGTCACGTACTCCCACTTGGGCGGATTGTTGGCGCTGGCGTGCACGAACAGCATCTGCTTCATCTCGCGCACCAGCGGCAGCTCGGCCAGAAAGCGCACTTGTCCGGCGTCGAGCTGGCGGCGCGTCCATTCGATGACTTCGCGCGCTTCGGCATGCATGCTCGGACGCGAGTCGCGCGTGGCCGCAATGTCGTGATTTCCCTGGACCGCGATCGCGCCGCGCTCGACGTAAGCGGCCACGGTATCGACCACCCAGGCCGGATCCGGACCGTAGCCGACAAAATCCCCCGTGAACGCGTACTGGTCGGCCTTTTGCTGCTCGGCGTGGGCCAGACAGGCGCTGGTGGCCTCTCGGTTGGCGTGCAGGTCGGTCAGTAAGGCAAGGCGCATGGTCACAATCTGTGGGTTTTACTGCAGAATGGGTCGGTCCGCTTTTTTCAGAAAAACAACACCCATACCAACATTGCCGTGCTGCTGTATGACTGCGCACTGCAAGGTGCGATGATTATAGCTCGGAAAACCATGCTATACGGATAGCCCCTACAGGAGCAAATCATGGCCAAAGCTAAGCCTGCACTGCTGCAGTGCGCGTGCATTTTCTTGCTGTTTTGCCCGGGCGTCCACGCCGCCGACTGGAGCGACACGGCGCTGAGCTGGCGCATCGGAAACACGTTCCGCGAACCCTACAACCCGCTGGACATTCGCAAGAACATTGTTGCCCTCACGCACGCCAGCGGCTACCGATACGGCAGCAATTTCCTTAACGTCGACTTGCTGCAGTCCGATGAGAACGACCCAGGCTCGCTGACCCAGCGCGACGGCGCCCAGGAAGCCTACGTGGTGTACCGCCACACGCTCGACATCGGCAAGCTGCGCGGCAGCGAGATCAAGTTCGGCGCCCTGCGCGGCCTTGGCGCGACCATCGGTTTCGACTGGAATAGCAAGAATGATGTCGGCTACAATTCGCGCAAGTGCATGCTGGTGGCCGGTCCCACGCTGATGTGGGATGTGAAAGGGTTTTTCAACACCAGCCTGCTGTTGCTACGCGAAAGCAATGCGCCCAGCGGCGCCTTTGCGCCCATTTCCACCGTCACCGGCCGCTACACCTACAACACCCACCCCATGCTGACCGCTTCCTGGGGCTTGCCAATCGGCGAGCGGCTCGCTTTCGAGGGCTATTCCAACTATATTGCCGCCAAGGGCCGCGACGAAGTGGGCAATGACACGGGCGCGGAAACCAATATCGACATGCAGATCATGTACGACGTCGGGCTGGACCTGGGGCAAGGCAAGAACAAGTTCCGGATCGGGCTGCAATACCAGTACTGGAACAATAAATTCGGCAATACGTCGGCCACGACGGGAGGCCAGGGTTATCGGGCCAGTACGCCAATGCTCAGGGCCGAGTACCACTTTTAAAAAGCACTTTTGATGTGGTGCGCTGACGCGGTATGGCCGGACTATGGCATTGCCGCGGCGTATTGCTGGTACCCGCGCGCGCGCAGCTCGCAGGCTGGGCACGTGCCGCACCCGTAGCCCCACGCATGCAGCGCGCCCCGCTCGCCCAGGTAGCAGGTATGTGTCCCGGAGCGAATCAGGTCGACCAACGCCGTGCCGCCTGCCGCATGGGCAAGCTGCCAAGTTTCCTTTTTGTCGATCCACATCAGCGGCGTTTCCAGTTTGACCCGGGTGGCCATCCCCAGGTTCAACGCCACTTGCAGTGCTTTCATCGTGTCGTCGCGGCAATCCGGGTAACCCGAAAAATCGGTCTCGCACATGCCCCCCACCAGCACGTTCAAGCCGCGCCGATAGGCCAGCGTGGCCGCCACTGTCATGAATAGCAGGTTGCGGCCAGGTACAAAAGTGTTCGGCAGCCCATTGTCCTGCATGGCGATGGCAACGTCGCTGGTGAGCGCGGTATCGGATATCTTGCCAATCACCGACAGGTCGACCATGTGATCTTCGCCCAGCCGCGCGGCCCATTCGGGCTTGATAGCACGCACGCCGGCCAGCACTGCGGGGCGCACGGTCAGCTCCACGGCATGCCGCTGGCCGTAGTCGAATCCGACGGTCTCGACGTGCCCGTAGCGCTCCAGCGCCCAGGCCAGGCAAGTGGTGGAATCTTGCCCGCCGCTAAACAAAACGAGGGCGCTGTCGGTAGGGTGAATTGGCATGAAGTTCTCTAATGTTAAGCGTTCGCCACCAAAGTAGGCAATCCGGTAAGATGTGCCAGCAATTTCCCCAATGGAGCGACATGTATTCTGCACGACCCGCACACACGCCAGCGCATGCGCCGCGGCGGCCACGAATTCTGGCACACATTGCCATCACCGTGTTCAGCTTGCAGGCAGGAGCCGCCGCATGGGCCCAGGGCATTAAATACAGCGTGGCAATCGACGCGCCCCGCCCTATCGAAAAGCTGCTCAAGGAAAACCTCGACCTGCTGCGCTGGGAGGGCAATCCGCGCCTGGACATCGACCAGCTGCAGCGCTTGGTCAAGGCCGCGCCCGACCAGGTCAAGACCCTGATCGCCACCGAAGGCTATTATTCGCCGCGCGTTTCCGCCGGGCTGGACACCAGCGGCGCCACGCCGATCGCGCGCGTGCTGGTCGAACCGGGCGAACCGGTGGTGGTGGGCGACGTCGAGCTGATCTTGCAGGGGTTCGAGCCGATCGAAGGCGGCGCCAAGCCCTTCGACAGCGCCGACCTGCGCAGCCGCTGGTCGCTGCCGGCGGGCCGCCGCTTTCGCCAGGACGACTGGGAAACGGCCAAGCGCGACCTGCTGCGCCGCGTGATCCAGAACCGCTATCCGCGCGCCCGGCTGGTCGAGTCGAGCGCCGTCGTCGACCCGGACGTCAAGCGCGCCCTGCTCAAGGTGGTCCTCGACAGCGGCCCCGAGGTGCGCTTCGGCGAACTGCGCATCGAAGGCTTGAAGCGCTATGCCCCCGCCATCATCTTGAACCTGAACGAAATCAAGCCGGGCGAGGTCTACAACGAGGCGGCCATGCAAGCGTTCCAGGCGCGCTTGCAAGATACCGGCTATTTTAGCGGCGTGGAAGTGAGCACCGACCAGACCGAAACGCTGGCCGAAGAAATCGAAGCGCTGACCGACGAGCAAAAAGCGGCCGCCCCCAAGAAACCGGTCGACAATCCCATGCTCCTGCCGCTGCTGGTGCGGGTGACCGAGAACAAGCAAAAAAATATTTCAGTCGGCCTGGGTATTTCAACCAACACCGGCAACCGCGCCCAGATTACCTACGACGACCTGTCGGTGTACGGCCTGCGCATGAAGAGCAACCTGATTGCCGAGACCAAGCGCCAGAGCGCGCGCGCCGACTTTTATTTTCCGACCAAGCCGGGCGGCTACAACGACAGTTTCGGCGCCGGCTTCGAGCGCAACGACGTGCAGGGCGAGGTCACCGCCGTGGCCTCGCTGGCGGTGCGCCGGGCCTGGGGTTCGCCCCTGCTGGAACGCTCGATCACGCTTGAATACCTGAGCGAGAAACGCAGCGTCGACGGCTTGCCCGACCGCGGTAGCAAGAGCGTCCCGTTCACCTACAACTTCACCAAGCGCGCGTTGGACAACCTGCTGCTGCCCACCAAAGGCTATGTCTTCAACGCGCAGGGCGTGGCCGCCGTGCTGCCGCTCCTGACCGACGAGCGCTTCTTGCGCCTGACCACGCGCTACATCACCTACCGTCCGCTGGGCGACTCCGGCACGCTGGTGCTGCGCGCCGAAGCGGGCGCGCTGGGATCGAAACAAAAAGCGGGGGTACCGGCCACCTTCCTGTTTCGCGCCGGCGGCGACCAGTCGGTGCGCGGCTACGGCTACCAGCAACTGGGCGTGCGCGAAGGTAACGCCATCGTCGGCGGGCGCTACCTGCTCACCGGCAGCGCCGAATACCAGTACTGGTTCAAGCCGCCCTGGGGCATCGCCTTTTTCTACGACGCCGGCAACGCCGCCGACGCCATCAAGGACTTGAAACCGGAGTCGGGCTACGGCGTGGGCGCGCGCTGGCGCAGCCCGGTCGGCCCGATCAACGTTGATATCGCTTACGGCCAGGCCGTTAAAAAAGCCCGCCTGCACTTCTCGCTTGGATTTACATTCTGATGAACGACGACGCCCTACCTGCAGCTGCAGCTACACTTGTGCCCACACCAGCACCGGCAGCCACGCCTGCCGAGGCAAATTCGACTGTTCCTCCAGCGGCGCGCGCGCGCCGCTGGCCGCGCCGGGTCGGCGTTGGCGTGGCCGTCACCGGCGCCGTGCTGGTTGGCGCCTACTGGTACCTGGGGCGCGAATCCACGCTGCAGTCGCTCGCTGCCCGCGTGGCACGCGAGAGCGGCGGCAGCATCGTCATCACCGGCGTCACCGGCTCCCTGTACAGCTCCATGCACATGGACAAACTGGTGTTTCGCAGCCCGGAACAACTGATCACGGCCGAAAACATCGCCATTGACTGGTCTCCGTTCCAGTATCTGACCAAAGGCATTGCCATCAGCAAGCTGCACGTGATGACGCTGCGCATGGACACGCTCAAGGAAGGCGAAAAAGCCAAGATGCCCACCTCGCTGGCCGCGCCTTTCACGCTGCAGCTGAACGACGCGCGCATCAATGAAGTCATCATGACCAACAAGGGCGTCAAGACCGTCATCGCCGACGTGCGCTTCGACCTGGCGGGTACCAAACAGCAGTGGAAGCTTGGTAACGGCAGCGCCATCACGCCGGTGGGCTACGCCAAGGCCAGCGGCACCATCAACGCGAACAAACCATTCAAGCTCGATGCCAGCGCCAGCCTGACTCAGCTCGCGCCGCCCAAGGGCCAGGCGGCGGCGCAACTGAACTTGCACGCCACGGGCGACCTGGTAACGACCGAACTGGCCGCCACCGGGCAGTCGGGCAAGGCGGTGGGCGACGCCCGCTTCACGCTCTCCCCGTTCGATCCGGTGCCGCTGCGCGCCATGTCGATCAACGCAAAAAATCTGGACCCGGCCTTTTTGAACCCGGCCCTGCCCAAGGCCGACCTGACCGTGACGATCGCGGCGCGCATCGAAGCGAACCGCAACGTCAAGGGTAGCGTCAACATCGAAAACCAGGGCCCGGCCGGCACCATCGACCAGCAACTGCTGCCGCTGCGCGCCATGCATGGCGACATGAGCGGCAACCTGCTGGCGCTGGTGTTCAACAACGCCGTCATCGACTTTGGCGGCGCCGGCAAATTTACCGGCTCGGGCAGCCTGGCGCGCCAGGAAGAACAGGTGGGCCTGGGTACCGCCAACTTCGTGCTGCACACCGACCGGCTCGACCTCAAGCAGCTGCACAGCCGCATGAAGAGCACGAAAATTGCGGGCGACCTGTCGCTGGCAAACTACGGCAATACGCAAACCTTGAGCGCCAAGCTGGCCGAAGCGGGAATGCGCCTGGACGCCGACGCCACCCTGGCCGACAATCTGCTGCAGATCAAAAAAACGAGCATCGCGGCCGGCAGCAGCGTGGTGCACCTGACCGGCAACGCGAGCCTCACGGGCAACCAGGAATTCAAGGTCAGCGCCAGCGCCAACAGCTTTAATCCCGCCTCGTTCGGGGACTACCCCAAGGCCGACATTAATGCCGACATCAACGTCAACGGCTTCGTGCTGCCCAAGTGGCGCGTGGCTGCCGACGTCAACCTGCGACCGAGCCGCGTGTTCGACCAGCCGCTCGCCGGCAAGGCGAAACTGAACGCGGACGCGGCCCACATCAGCAACGTATTGGCCACGCTCGCGATGGGCGGGAACGTTGTCGATATCCGCGGCAGTTTTGGCGCCCCGGGCGAAAAACTGCTGTGGCGCGTCGACGGCAAGCAGCTTTCCGCCGTGCGCAAGGACCTGTACGGCACGCTGGTGGCCACCGGCGCCGTCAGCGGCACATTCGGGGCGCCGCGCACCTCGTTCGAGGTCGACGCCAAGGGCCTGGGCTGGGCGCCGGCGGCGCGCGCCAACAACCTGGGCGTGCTGCACGCCAGCGGCGACGCTTATCTGACAGCGCCGGCCAAGGATGGGGCGCGCTTTGTCGAAGTCAAGGCCAAGGGCGCGGCGCAGCAGTTCAATCCCGCCGCCTTGGGTTCCCCCATGGCCGGCAGTATCAACGGCAGTTTCGACGCCGACGCCCGCTTGGGTCCCGACTGGCGCGGCTCGCTCAACCTGGCGCTGCAGCCCTCGACTTTGGGCACTTCGCCGCTGACCGGTTACGCCAAGCTGGCCGCCGACGCGCGCCACGTGTCGAACGCCGACGTCGACCTGCGCCTGGGAGCGAACGTCGTCAACGCCAAGGGCAGTTTTGGCGCCGGGGCCGACGTCCTCAACTGGCGCATCGATGCGCCGCAACTGGGCGCGCTCGGTCCCGACTTTGCCGGCGTGCTGCGCGGCTCGGGCACCGTCTCGGGCACCATGGCCGCGCCGGCGGTCAACGCGGCGCTCGAAGGCCAGAACCTGCGCCTGCTCGGCAAGCATGAAATTCGCGCCATCAAGGCGTCGGCCAACCTGGGCACCGGGCGCGGCGCGGCCGACCCGTTGGTGAGCAACATTGTCGTCACCGGCTACGTGAATGGCGACACGCGCGTCGACACGGCCAGCTTGACCACTGGCGGCACGCGCGGCGCGCACACGCTGCGTTTTGCCGCCCGCAATCCTGACCTGGACGCGGCCGGCGACGTGCAAGGCGGCTGGAACGCCGGCGTCTGGAGCGGCACCGTGGCCGCCTTGCAGAACAAGGGCCGCTACGCGTTCGCGCTGCAAGCGCCGGTACCGCTGCGCATCGCAGGCGCCCCGGGCTCGGGCGTCATGGGTCTGCTCAAACCGACCGACATCGCGCTGCGCGACGCCGTCGTGCGGCTGCCCAACGGTACCGTCAGCCTGCAAACGCTGGACAAAAAAGGCCTGCACTGGACCAGCAAAGGCGCCGCCGCCGGCGTGCCGCTCAATTACCTGGCCCAGTTTTCGCCCGCCATGCGCGAGAACGTTTCCGGCGACCTGACCATCGGCGCCGACTGGTCGCTCGACATGCAGGGCCCTGCCGCGGCCGGCGCGCCGCCTGCCCTGAACGGCATGCTGCACGTGTTCCGCGAAAAGGGCGACCTGATCGTCGGCTCAGAAATTCCCGTGGTCCTTGGCCTGCGCACGCTCGACGTGCGCGCCGACGTGGCCGGCGGCGCCTTGCGCACGCAAGTGCGCTTTGACGGCGCACGCGCCGGCCAGGCCAGCGTCGACGCCACCGCCCAACTGGTCGGCGGACGCCTGACCAACGCCAGTCCGCTCAAGCTGGCCGTCAACGCCGACATGACCTCGATCGCATGGATGGCGCCTTTGTCGGGCCAGCCCGGGCTTGAACTTGGCGGCGGCCTGAAGCTGGCGCTGACGGGCGCCGGCACGGTCGGCACGCCGACCCTGAACGGGAGCGTGAATGGCGACAACCTGGCGGTGCGCTGGGCCGAGCAAGGCGTCAAGCTGCGCAACGGCGTGCTGCGCGCGCAGCTGGCCGGCGACCAGCTGCTGCTGCAGCGGCTCACCTTTGACGGCGTGCAGGGACGCATGACGGCCGACGGCAACGTGCGCTTTTCCGGCGGCGAAGCGACCGCGCAACTCAAACTCGTGGCCGACAAGCTCGAGATTCTCTCGCGTCCCGACCGCACCTTGGTGGTGACGGGCGAGAGCACCCTGGTCCGCGACGCCAAGCGTTTTGAACTGGTCGGCAAATTCAAGGCCGACCGCGCGCTGGTGGAACTGGCGCCCCAAGGGCGCCCGACGTTGTCGGACGACGTGATCGTTCTGGGCCGCACCAAGCAAGGCACGATTGAAAAGCCAAGCGCCCCGCCGCTGCCGCTGACCATCGATCTCGATGCCGACCTGGGCGACTCGTTCCGCCTGCGCGGGATGGGCATCGACGCCGATCTGACCGGCCAGGTGCGCATTCGCAGCAATGGGCGCGGACCGCGCGCCAACGGCAGCATCCGGGTTACGAGCGGCACCTACAAGGCGTACGGCCAGAACCTGACGATCGAACGCGGCGTGCTGACCTTTAGCGGCCGGTACGACAATCCCGCCTTGAATATCCGCGCGGTGCGCCGGCGTCCGGAAGGCGAGCAGCTGTCCGAGACCAACGTGGAAGCCGGCGTTGAAGTGCGCGGCACGGCGCTTTCGCCCGTGGCCAAGCTGGTGTCGACGCCGAGCGTGACGGACAGCGAAAAGCTGGCCTGGCTGGTGCTGGGGCATGGCATGGAAGCGGTGTCGGGCAATGAGGCGGGCGTGTTGACGGCGGCGGCCGGCGCGCTACTGGGCGGCAATGGCGGCGGCTTCCAGTCGCGCATCGCCAATACGCTGGGCCTCGATGAGCTGGGATTGTCGCAGGCGAAGGGACTGGAAAGCACCGTGGTCACGGTGGGCAAGCGCTTGTCGAAAAAGGCATACCTGAGCTTTGAACAAGGTGCGACGACGGCGTCGAGCCTGGTCAAGCTGCGCTACAAAGTGACGCCGAAGATCACGCTGCAGTTCCAGACCGGGACCAATACGGCGCTTGATTTGCTGTACACCTGGGCCTACGACTAGGCGCCCCCCGTCCTCGAAAACGGAGGGATTGCAAAACAGTTGGCTACAAGGTCGAAGGGGCCGAAGGGGCCGAAGGGGCCTGGGCGGCCCATTCTTTGGACAAGCACCGTCGAGACACACGGCGCAATGCGGCCTGGCCCCTTTTTTGCCCCTTACATCATGCTCGGCTTGTGATCCGGCACCGGCTCATCATCATTGGGCCGGTTTACCGGCGGATGGTGGGGGTGCGGATTGTCAAACGGCTCGGGCAGCGGTTCCTCGACTGGCGCCGGGTCCGGGGCGCGATGAAATTCGTAGGGCACGGGATTCATGGTTTTGCTCCTGATGATGAAGTAATGACATTACCATGAGACCGGCCGCCACGCCTGCCCGTTACGGCGTGGCTTACAATGCTCGTCTCGTTTTCCTTCCATGTCATCTCCAGGACAAAAAATGATCAGCAATACGAATATCGTCATCATGGCACTTGCCCCCTTGCTGATGTATCGCGTCTACAAGCGCGTACAGCGCCTGACGGTGCGCCAGCAGTCGCGCACCTGGCGCCACTGGTGCGCCGTGACCCTGTTTCCGCTGTTACTGATTGGACTGGCAACGGCTGTGATTCACATTCCTTTGGCGCTGGCCGCGATTGCCGGCGGCGTCGTCGTGGGCGCCATTCTAGGCGTTGTCGCACTGCGCCGCACCGGCTTCGAGCGCGTCGGCAGCGACTATTTTTATACACCGTACGCCCCGATCGGCATGGTGGTGTCGATGCTCTTCATCGCGCGCATGGCGTACCGGATTTTCGAGATGGTCACCCTGGGCGTGCAGCAGACGCCGAACCTGGGCAGCAGCCCGCCGACGCTGTCCATCCTGGGCATAATGGCCGGCTACTACCTCGCGTACGGCGCGGGACTGCTGCGCTGGCGCAGCGCCGAGCGCGCCCTGGAGCAAAAAGCTTGAACGGCCTGTCCGTCTATACGCTCGCCTTGCTGGCGCTGGCGCCGCTGCTGGTGTGGCGCATCTACTCGCGCGTCAAGGGCATGATGAAGCGCCAGCGCTCGGTCATGCAGCGGCACTACACAGGCGCAGGCGTGTTCACGGCCATCGCGGCCGTCACGGCGTCGCAGGTGGCGCCTGACCTGGCGCTGCTGGGCTGGCTGGCGGTCGGTGTCGGTGGCGGTATCGCCTACGGCGTCTGGGGCTTGAAGCTGACGCGCTTCGAGGCGGTGCAGGATGGTTATTTTTTCACGCCGAATGCCCGCCTTGGGCTGGTGATCGCGATGCTGTTCGTGGCGTGCGTGCTGTTTATCGGCTTTGAGATTTATGCGAACGACGGCTCGGGACAGCCGACCCCGCGCGTGACCGATTATGTGTTTTTCCTGCCGTGCCTGGGCCTGATGCTGGGGTATTTCGGGACCTACTCGGCCGGGATGCTCCGGTGGCGGTGGAGGCTGCGCAAGGCGGTGGATGCCGGGTAAGGCCGCGGTTGTTGACGGAGGCGCAGGCTCAGGTACCAACAAGGGCCGCCTCTTCTCGTCTGACGAATGGTTCAGGCGGTTCGCTCGATATTCTATCGTGGTGCACCTTGGACATTTTCAAACAAAGACAGGTCGACCTTGGGGACGTCGCGCGCAATAGTCAGTAGCTGCCTGGCCTGGGCGCAAATATACGCGGCAATCTGAGCCACAAGTGCGCGCTCGTCGCCGATGTAGATGTCCATGGCTGCTTGCTCGGGCGCGAGGCGCAGCACATGGTGGCGTGCCCGTGCGATGTGCGAAGTCGGCAAGCGCATACGGCGTTATACCCTCAGGTATAAACACGTCCCCGTAGGCCATGGCCATGTCTCGCTCGACGTCGTCGCCATAAGCGTTGACGCAGACCAGGTCATACATTGGCGCGGGCACCAACCCGGCAGGGCGAACGAAAAATGAAATGTTTTTCCCATGGGCGTCGCTGATGCCAAGCAAAAGTTGCAGGATTGCCCATCGCAGCAAGTAAGAGCGCGCTGCGGCCGGCACAACCGTCTGTTTAAGCAGCCCGAACAGTCGTTCGAAACTCACGCCCTCCCGTATGTGGCTCACGTCCTTGCCGGCGCCCAGGTTCCGCTCATATTTCAAGGTCGATGGGACGTCCAAGGCTTGGCAAGCGTCGATGATGTGCATCCGCGTTACAGCCGTCACGGCATCAGGAGCTTGCCGGTTCCACTCTACAGCACGGTCGAACCGTTCAATGAGCAGGATCGGTTCTGGCAAGCGTCTGATGCTGACCGGTGCGACCGGCAGGTTCAGTCGCGCTGCAAGATTGACCCGCGCCGCAAGGCTCATGCAAAAGTGTTCATTGGCAACCATGCATGGCATGTGCGAATGTTGACTTTCTGGCTTGAGCAGATGTGTCGAGCTAAGCGCGCCATCGACGAGCGATATGCGGTCGCCCTCAACCAGGACCTGCAGCTTGTCTTGGTAGCCCGCCAACGACAAGCGCACTTTGCCGTCCCAGACTGGGAAGGGAATGGCGTCGCGTTCGCGGATGCGTTGGCTCAGCTCGTCATCTGAAATAGATCGGCGAACCACCTCGTTCAACCGCTCCTGTGCAATGTTTGCGGCCTCCTCGGGTGAAGCGTCCAATGCCAGGAAACTGAAGGCCCCGACCGGCTCCTTCCCCAGTAGCCGTACCAACGCGAAAATATTGCTCTTCGAAACTTGGCTTACCAGGGCCGCAATGTCCAGCGCGCGTCCCTCCGGCAGCAGGTTTTCCAGGAAGCGTTTTACGGAACCCGGGCTGTGCGGAGCAGCGTTGAGGGGAATCGCAGGCGCCAAGTAGTAGCTTGCAGTCGACCGGGTCCAGGCAGCGTCATACTGGAATCCATAATTGTCGTCCTGAGATTCAAAGATGATTTCCCCAACTGCAGCACCCATCGTGGCAACATGGAGGCGATGGGTCATCATGGCCGTCCGTAGCATCCATCGCTGGCCGGCAGAATTGCATGGGCATGCTCTTTGGTCGTGACCAGCATGCTCAGCCCGAGACCGGCCAGTACGAGCAAGAGGCGGTCAGCACCAATCGGCCCGCCATTCTCAAGGCGGGAGAAGACGTTGGCCGCCACGCCACACGCATGCGCAGCGTCGTCAATGCGCAGTCTGAGCTCCAGGCGGCGGTTACGGACCAGGTCGCCCAGGTCTGCGAGGCTGGCAATACGTGGTCCAACCGGCGTGCCGGGATGGGACAAGGAGCGAGCCATTGTTTCCTCATTCAGAAATTAACGATGCAGAAGTAGCTTGAGAGTAGGTTGTTTCCATAAATGGAAATAATACGCTCTAATTGCTGCTTATGTGCAGAATTTCCCAATAAAGAAACTATCAGGCTCTGGTCGGGTCTCGCATGCCACCGTAAGCGCTGGAACCAGTGGGCAATGGCGCCGGCGGAGCATGGCGGAATGCGCGATTTATCAAGTGGCGGTTTTTCCACCATGAGCCCCGGACCGTGCAGTGGGTCAGGCGGCGGCTTTTTTGTCGGCCGCCAGCCTGCGCTGCAGCACGAAAATCGGCTGCGCCCACTGCATGTCTTTCTTCTTCTTGCTGGTGATGAGCGTGAGCTCCGACGGGTCATACACATCCGTATTGTGCGTCAGCGGCGTGGTCATCAAATACTGCGCCTCGGTGTTCTTGAGGAACTCGCCCACCAGCTGGATATTGCGAATGTCCAGGTGCGCAAACGGTTCATCGATAAACACGAACCCGCCCGAGCCGTCTTCCGACTTGAGCAAACCAATGAGCAGCACCAGCGACTTCATCACCTGCTGGCCGCCCGACGCTTCGCCATCGTTCATCCCGATCTGGTCCTTGCCGTCGAACTTGAAACGCACGTGCAGCCCGGCCTGCGCCAGTTGCACGTCGTCGTTCTCCAGCCGCACCGTGTCGGCATGCACTTCGATCCCCGCCAGTTCACCCAGTTCCTTGATGTTCTTGCTGTAAGTCTTGATGGTATAGCGCAGCCGTTCGATATACGCGCCGCGCGCATTGCCGGTCGCTTCAATCGCCCGGTTGTTCTGGTAGCGCCGCTCGTCGGTTTCCGACTGCCGGCCCTGCAACTGGTCGTTCAGGCGGTGGTGCTGGTCGATGACGGTCGCGTCGAGCTCCCAGTCGTCGCGCGCCAGGCTATGCTGCAGCGAGGCCACGCGCAGGTCGACCTGGTGCGTGTTCTGGTGTTCGGCCACCAGCGAGGCGCGCCTGGCGCGCCGGCGCCAGCTTTGCGGCAGGTGGCGCCAGCTGCGGCGCAGATCAACCAGCGCCTTGGCATGTTCGCTGCGCTGTTCGATCTGGCGCTTGTGCCCCAGGCGCAAACCCGCTTCGGCCTCCGACAAGGCCAGGCGCGCGTTCTGCCACACGGTGTCGGCACGCGTGCGCGCCACCGTTGCGGCCTTGGTCAGCCCTTGCAATTCACCCAGGCGCGAACCGACTTCCAGCCGCTCGGCCTTCAAAGGCGCGGTACTGCGCAGCGCTTCTTCAAACTCCGCGTGGCGCGCCGTCAGTTCCTTGGCCGCGTCCACGCCGGCGATGCGGCCCTTGAGCGCGCCCACTTCGGCGGCCAATTTGCTGATCGCCAGCGTCAGCTCATCTTCCTTCGCTTCCAGGCCCGGCAAAGACCTTTGCAGCGCTTCCAGGCGCTGGGTGCGCCCGGCGTCGCCAAAGCGGTAACGCGACGCTTCCACAAACAGCGAGCGCCCGCCGCGCCGTTCGCGATGATACGCGTCCGGCGTGATCCATTCGGCTTCCTTGCCCAGCTTGAAACCCGCCTCCACCGAATCGACACGGTCGATGCGGGCCAGCTGGTCGATCAGCCAGGACGGCGCCGGCGCCGAAAAGCGCACCACCGACAGCAAGCTGTCATCCCTGGTATTGGGCGCGTCGACGCATTCAGGCACGATGAAGTGGCGATAGCGCTCCTTTTCGGCCAGCCGATACGCGGCCGGCGCATCCTTGGCGCGTTCGAGCAGCACCACGGAAGCGTAACCACCGAGCACGCCTTCCACCGCGCCTTGCCACTTGGCGTCCGTCACCTCGACGATATCGGACAGCATGGCATGCGGTATGCCCGCCTCGCGCAGCGCGCGGCGCATGCCGCGCACCGCTTCCGGCTCGGGCATGGCGCTCTTGCCCTGCAGCGCGGAGATGGTCGACTGTTCGGTCGCGATGCGGTTCGACAGCGTTTCGCGCGCCTGGCGCTGGCGCGTCAGCTCCGCTTCCTTGGCGTCCAGCTGGGCGGCCACTTCGGCAATGTCGGCGCCCGAATCGGCGGCCAGCTTTTGCAGCCGTTCCTTCTGTTCGAGCAGGCTGTCCAGGGGCTTGAGCTTGGCGTTAATTTGCGTCAGGCGGCTGGCCAGCACGGTGCCTTCCTGCTCCAGCAAGGTCTCCTGCTGCTGGGCGTCCGTCAGTGCCTTGGCCTGGGCCGCAAGGCCATTGCGCTTTTCCACCAGCTGCGAATCGGCCTGCGCCATGGGTTTGCGCTCGTCGCGCAGTTTGCGGCTGACCGCGCCGGCTTTTTCACGCGCTTCGTGGTACTCCAGGCTCGGCATGATTTCTTCGAGCAGGTTGCGCCGTTCCTTGTGCAGGTCTTCCCACTGGTGGTAGTTGGCCACGCGCAGGCGCAGGCCTTCCAGGTTGGTGCGCGACGCTTCCAGCTCCGTCTCGAAGCGCTTCAGTTCCGTCTCGGTGTCGCGCTGGTGGCGCTTGGCCTCGTCGTACGCGTCCAGCACTTCCTTGTCGCCAAAGACCTGGAACACCAGGTCGAGCAGCTGGCGCGGTGCGTACTCGCACAGCTTGTCGGTTTCGCCCTGCTCGAGCGCCAGCACCTTGGCCATGGCGGGCGACAGGCCGGCGTTGGCCAGGCGCTTGCGGTAGTTTTCCACGCCCAGCCAGTCGTTCGCTTCCGTCACATCCTCGATCTGGATATTGCCCGGGCGCATAAGATACTGGCGCTTCCAGTCGCCGCCGTTTTTCTGGATCTGGCAAAACAGCGTGACTTCGTCGTCGCTGAAAAAACCGGAACTGCGAAACGGCCGGTTCGACAGCTGGCGACCAACGTTCTTGTTGTCCACCACGGCGCGAATCCACGCGGTCTGCTGGCCCGAGTGGCGCGCGTAGTGCTTGTAGGTGCGGCCCATCGAACAGTCAAGACCAAACAGCGTGCGCAGCGCGTCGAGCAAGGTCGTCTTGCCCGAGCCGTTCTGGCCGGCGATGGTGATGATCTTGGCGTCGAGCGGAATATTCTTGATGCGTTGCCAGTAATCCCAGTGGACCAGTTCTAGCGATTTAATATGGAACATGGTCTGCCTCAGGTTATCGGGTCTGCTGCGCTGTCGGAATCGACGCCAGCGTCAGGGTCAAGGATGGCCACCGGGTCAGCCACCGGGTCAGCCACTGCCACCGGCGCGCGCTTGAACACGTCCGCCAGGGCGCCATTGATGATGCGCTCCTTGAGCACGTCGGTGTCCATCAGCAGGTCGAGCAGCGCGCCTTCGAGGATCACGTCGCCGCGCCGCTCGATAAAGCCCATGCGCGAGAGCACGCCCAGGTTCATGTCCATGCGCGTTTTTTTACCCAGTTTGTCGCCAAAGTCCGACAGCAGCGCCGTGTACGAAATGCCGATCGAGGTGTCTTCGGCGCGCGGCATTGGTTTGTCCTTGTCGAACATGTCGTCCTGGTCGTCGTCGGCGTTCTGGTGCGTTTCCTGCCGCTCGCGCTTGGGCAGAATAATCTGCGCCCACAGCACCACCAGCAGCGCCACGCCGTCGCGCGTGAGGCCGAAGTTATTGTTTTGCCAGATATCCTTGGCGCCGAAAATTTTCGGCTCCACGGCGCGGTGCAGCGCCAGCGTGACATGGTCGGCATACACGTTGTCGATCATCTTCAAGCCCGAGTCGAGCAGGCGCTTGTCCACCTCGGCGCGAAACAGTTCGTCCGACAGCACGCGCTTGACCAGCTTGTCGTCGCGCCGCAGCGTTTGATGCGTGAGCAGGCGCGCGATCAGGATTTGGGAATCGTCATTCATCAAGCAGGCCGCTTTCGAGGTCTAGTGAGAGGGTGGCAATCGACATCGCAAACACGTGCGGATCGTTGAGCATGACCATCTCGTCGGTAGGCGTGAAGGTAATGGGCAGGCGCGCCAGTTGTGCGGTGGCGCCTTGCAAGCTCGCTTCTGACGCGTCGCCCAGCAGCGGCAGCATCGAGGCGCGGTAGGAGGCGATTGCAAAGCTGGCTGGCAGCAGCGAATCCTGGATCGGCACTGTCTTGGGACCGTCTTCCGAAAAACTGGGGAAGTTGCCCAGGTTGGCAAAGTCGGACAGGCGCGCCAGCCAGTCGTCAAGTTCGGCCTGCATGGGCGGCGCGTCGTTCACGGTCAGCGGCGCATCCTGGCCGACCGGCAGGCCGGCCTGCGCCATGACGGCAAAGCGTTCCTGCAGCAGTTCGGTCTCGGCCACGTCGATCATTTCGGCCGGGGTGCAAAACATCGGCATGACGGGGCGGTCGATGGCGCCGGTGGCGAGCGAAGCCAGGTCGTCGTGTGCCAGCAGCCAGCGCTTGACGTCGGTCGTCGACAGGCCGGACTGGCCCAGGTGCACGCGCTGGCGTTCGATCTGGTTGAGCGCGCGCGAAAACATGCCCTGCATGTTGAGCAGCGCGCTCTGGGCGCGGCCGATCGCCTGCGCCGCCTTGTGGGTGGCCGAGTCGGCCCGTTCGTCGGCCAGAATGGCGCGCAGGATCAGCGAGCCTTTCTCGACCCAGTCGCAGGCCATGTGCCACTTGGACTGCGAGGTGCGCAGCTTGAATTCGGAACCGGAGGCGATCGCGTCGCGAAACTCCTCGGTCAAGTCGACCAGGCGTCCGAGCAGGTGCTTGAGCTGTTCGACCGTCACCCCGCCCACCGCCTGCGCGCCGGCCACTTGCGAGAGCAAAAAACCCATCTCGGCTTCGTCGTCGGCCTTGCCCAGCGAGAGCAGCGTGTCGAGCGCCGAGAGCACGTTGCGCGCCATGGGCGTGACGCGGTACACGGCGCCTTGCGCATCCCAGGCCAGCAAGCCATGCGAGCGCAGTCGCAGCAGCACCGTCTCCAGGCTTTCCGGAATCAGGTACGACAGCTTGAGGTTGATGTCGGCGCGCGTAAACGCGGCCGTGCTGGTGTCGGCCGCCAGTTCGCGCAGCACCAGCAGGCGAATCAGCACGCCGTCGGCGCCGCCGTGGAACAGTGCCGTGAACGCCTGCAGCGTCGGCTGCGCGCGCTTGAGGTGAAACACTTGCTCGATTTCGTCGGCCGAAATGCCGGCGTGGAAGTGCGACTGCAGCGAATCGTGATCGTCCTGCCCGGGGGTAAGTTGTTCTGCGGTCAAAACCGCGCCTGCCATATTGTCCATCATTGTAATTTCGGGCGCTTCTCTGCTCGTTCGCGGGGGCGTCAGTATATCAGTTCAGTCCGCCCGGGCCGCATAAAAGGGGGCACGAGCCGATCGGCAAATATTCCCGGCGAAGCCAGGCGCCCAGGCGGCAGCGCATGCATACACGATTGTGCGAAGATTTTGCTGACATGGGACGCGAGCGCCTCCTATACTTGCCGATGCCGCTATTGGCCACTACCGAGGAGGAATGGCATGTCGCATACATATAAAAAGGCCCATGTTTTGCTGGCCGCGCTGATCATCGGCGCGCTGTCGCTGCCCGCCGGCGCGGCCCAGCCAGCCTGGGTCACCAAGAGCAATGAGAGCGCCAAACTGCTGCTCCATGTACTGGCCAAATATTCGCCCGAAAGCGCCAGCGGCCTGGGGGTGGACGGCTACGACGAACAGATCACCGACCTGTCGCGCGACCAGTTCGAGGCCTCGAACAAGGACTTGCGCGCGGCCATCGCGCAACTGCAAAAGCAGCTGGCGTCCGAGCTTGACCCCAAAGTGCGGCAAGACCTCGCCATCCTGATTGGCGCCGGCGAAGACCAGATCCGCTCGGCGGCTCTGAACCGACGCTATTTTCTGCCTTTTATCGACGTAACGGGGATGATGTTCGGCGTGGTGCGCGAGATGCTCGACCCGCGCATTCCCAAGGAGCGCCAGAAGGCGCTGTTGGTGCGGCTGGAAAAATATGCGGGCCTGACCAAGGGTTACCGGCCGCTGACGGTGCTGGCCAACGAGCGCTTGCAGGAGCGGCTGAAAGCCGACGGCAAGCTGCTCGGGCCTTTCAAGGATGAAGTGGAGCAGACCATCAACGACAGCCCTACCCTGATTCAGGGCATGCGCGAGCTGCTCGCCAAAAGCGGCCTGGTTGGCTGGGAGAGCACCTTCGCCACCCTCGAGACGCAGCTGGTTGCCTACAACGCGCAAGTCAAAGCGCAAGTGCTGCCGCGCGCGCGCCTGGACCACCGCCTGCCGCCCGAAGTGTATGCCAACAACCTGCGCCAGTTCGGCGTCGACATCAGCCCGCAAGAGCTGATCGCCAAGTCGCTCACCTCGTTCGCGGAAATTCGCAACCAGATGAACATCACCGCTGGCCAGATCGCGCGCGAACGCAAGCTGCCCGTGGCCGACTACCGCGCCGTCATGCGCGAACTGAAAAAGCAGCAGTTAAGCGCCGAACAAGTGATGCCGCTGTATGCCGAGCGCCTGGCCACGATCGAACAGGCGGTCAACGAGCAGCGCATCGTCTCGCTACCGGCGCGCAAGGCCGTGATCCGGCTGGCCAGCGTGGCCGAAAACGCCGCCTCGCCCGCGCCGCACATGAACCCGCCGCGCCTGCTCGGCAATACCGGCGAGTACGGCGAATTCGTGCTCACCACCGGCATGGCGCCGGACGCAAAGGGCAAGACGCTTGCATTCGACGATTTTTCGCACCAGGCGGGCACCTGGACCATCACGGCGCACGAAGCGCGCCCGGGCCACGAGCTGCAGTTCGCGAAAATGATCGAAGCGGGCGTGTCGACCGCGCGCGCCGTGTATGCCTTCAACAGCGTCAACGTCGAAGGCTGGGCCTTGTATGCGGAGGCGGAAATGCAGCCTTACCTGCCGCTCGACGGGCAGCTCTTCGCGCAGCAGGCGCGCATGCTGCGCGCGGCGCGCGCTTTTCTCGACCCGATGGTCAACCTGGGCGAAATTTCACCGGAAGGCGTGAAAGCGTTCTTGATGGATGAAGTGGGCCAGTCCGAAGGCATGGCCACGCAGGAGATGCAGCGCTATACCTTCCGCGCGCCGGGCCAGGCGACGGCGTATTTTTACGGCTACCAGCGGCTGATGGAAACGCGCCAGGCGGCCGAAGTTGCGCTGCGCAAGAAATTCGACCGGCTCGCCTTTAACGACTTCGTGCTCTCGCAAGGGCTGGTGCCGCCGGCGCTGCTGCGAAAAGCGGTCATGCAGGAATTCGTGCCGGCGCAGGGGAAGTAGCGGCCCGACCGCTGCGCGCCAAAGCTGCCTGCACCAGCGGCGCGGCGCCGCGACTGCGCCGGCGAGCCTCACGCTTCAAGGCTTGGCGTTGTCGCGTTCTTTGCGCCACTGCTCGTAGGAGCGGTGGTTCTGCTGCCTGCAAGCGAAGTAAGCGCTGGCGTCGATGTTCTTGCGTTCGCATTCACGGCGGTTATACCCCTCTGCCGATTTGGCCAATACGGCGTCAACTTCCTCGGGGGTCTGCAAACGCGGGGCACCGCATCCGGCAGCAGTCAGTGCTACGGCCAACAGCGCCGCCAGCGCCAGGCGACTGCCGGGCCGCCGGCGCATCAAGAAACCATTGCGTCTCACATCTTGGTGCATCTGTTCACTCCTTGGTTTAACCGCACTATTGGCCACAGCTCATCATTGAATCGGCGCGCACTATTCGTACAGCGGTTGCACCACCTGCAGCACGGCATCGAGCGTCTTCTCGGTTGCATCGCCGCCATTGCTAAGTATTACGTAATAGATTCCTTTTGTATAGTTGACGCGCATGATGTTGCGAAAACCGTCCGCACCGCCCCGATGAGCAAACAAGGTCAGCGGCGAGGAGTTGCGTTGCATAAACCATCCATAACCGTAGTACTCACCACTGCCAAGTACGGGAAAGCCCGATTTTGGACTCGTCATAACGGCAAGTGTGTCCAGCGATACCAACTGACCGGTCCCCAGACTGCGTAACAGCAGCGTCATGTCGGCCGCCGAACTGTGCACGCCGATCGGCCCCACCGTCACGAAGCTGGCGCCGTGAGTCGTCGTGCTGCGCGCATAGTTTAACGCCGCGTCTCCCGGCTGGAGCGCGCTGGCACCGGTGACATACGAGGAGCGCATGCCGAGCGGCGTGAAAATATTCTCCTGCACGTATTGCGCATAGCTGCGGCCCGATGCGCGCGCGATGATCTCCGCCAAAATGACGTAGTTGCTGTTGCTGTAGCCCGCACTCGTGCCGGGGGCAAAATTGAGATGGCTGTCAAGTGCGAAGCGTTTGAACAGGTCGTCGTTGGTTAAGCCGTCGAGCTGCAGCGCGGCCAACGGCGAGATGCCGCCCATATAGTCGGGAATACCGGTTTGGTGCGACAGCAACTGGTGGACCGTGATGGCGCCCCATGTCTGCGGCAGTTGCGGCAGCCACTTGCCGATTGTATCGTTGAGCGAGAGCAGTTTGCGCTGCTCGAGCTGCATCACGGCGATCGCGGTAATCGGCTTGGTCAACGAGGCAAGCTCAAAGACGGTCTGCTCGCTGATAGGCGTGTTGCGGGCGATGTCTGCCATGCCCTTGCTGCGACTGTAAGCAACTGCGCCGTCCTTGACAATCACGATGCTCAGGCCGGGCTGGGACGCATCCTGCTGTTGCGCCAGCAAATCGTCGATGTGGGAGACCATGTAGGCGTGCTTCTCCTCCAGCGTCCCCGTACGCGGCACAGTCGAGGCGCCCGGACCGCCGCAGGCTGCCAGCGTCAGTCCCAGCAACAGCGCCAGTCCCAGCTTGACGGTGCGGCCAAGCGCAGGTGTGTTTGAATGATATTGCGTCATGTAAAGCTCCTTGTCATCATGCTTGAATTGTTGCCTGGACTTCCCGAAGGAGTTGTTCAGGCCGCTTGTTGGAATGGCCTGGCGCCCGCCGATATCTCAAGCGTGCGGTCGATCACCTCCTCGAACGCTGCGCCGTGCGTGACCAGCAAGACCGTGCACTTGCCTTTGGCACGCCGCAAATAGGCTAGCAGATGGGTCAGCGCATGATGGTCCAGATTGTTTTCCGGCTCGTCCAGGATCAGGATGGCGGGCTGGTTGACGACGGCGCGCAACAGCGCGATTTTCTGCTTCTGCCCGCCGGACAAGTCGCGTCCGCTTTCCAGAATCACCGTGTCGAGTCCTTGCTTCCAGTCGGCCAGAAAATCATCGAGGCCCAGTTCGGCGCCCGCCGCAAGCACTTGGGCATCGCTGATGCTGCGTCCCATCGTAATGTTCATGCGCAGCGTATCGCCGAAGACCAGTATATTCTGCGGCAAGTAGCCGACATGGTTGGCCAGGTAGTCCGCCTCCAGCGCCGTCACCGGCATGCCGTTCAACAGCACGCTGCCGCCGGTCGGCGCTTCCAGGCCGCACAGCAGCGAAAGCAGGGTCGACTTGCCGGCGCCATTGCTGCCTGCCAAGGTGGTGCACAAACCGGCCGGAATGCTGGCGTTAAAGCCAGAGAAAACTGCTTCGTCGCCGTAGGCGAAGGCCACGTCGCGCACCTCGAAAGCTGGGGCGGCGGCCGCAGCGCCACGCTCGCGCTCGACCGCGAGCGTGGCGGCGACAGCCGGCGCGACCGTGCTGGTCGTAAACAGCGCAGCAACTCTTTCAAACGCAGCCACTTCGAACACGTAACCGGAGGCCACGCCGAACAGCCCATTGATGGGACCGTACAACATCGACAGCGCAAACATGAAGGAGACCAGGCTGCCAACCGTCATCTCGTGGGTGGAAATTTTCCAGCCGCCGATCACCCAGATCATGGCCGTGACGATAATCGGAATCAAGCCAAGCGTGCCGAACATCAATGCGCTGTAGATACGAGCCGTCAGTAACTTTTCCTCGCTCTGCAGCAGCGCGGTGCGCAGACGCTGGTGATGAAAAGGGCGCGAACCGGTCACCCTGCCCTCGCGCAAACCATTGAGCGATTCGAGGATCGTCGCGTTCGACAGGGCCACGCCGGCGTGCGCGGCCTTCGCGAGCACGGACATGCGCTTGCGCGCCACGTAGAAAATGACACCGGCCAGGGGTAACAGCCAGACGATATACAGGACCACGGTCGCACTGAGTTTGAGTAGTATGACGCCATACACGAGCACCGCGCAAACATGGCGTGCCGCTGCGGCAATTCCCGTCGGCAGAAAATAGTTGAGCACTGCCAAGTCCCCGGTCATGCGCGTGTACAGATCACTGACGTTAAACTGACTCGAAAAGCGCAGCGGCGCGTGCTGGAGGGCGTGAAAAACGGTCAGGCGCGCATCCATGGCAAAGCGCCTGTTGAGTTTCGCGGAAAATATCTGGCTGCCAATCGACAGCACCAGCCCCGCCACCGACAGTCCCACCAGCAGGAAGATCACAGGGCGCAGCTCGGCAAACGGGAGGCCAGACGACAGACCGTCGATGACCTTGCTTAACAAGAACGGCAACGGTACCTGCAAACCCATGGCAAGGATCAGCAGCGCGAAGAACAGGGCGATCCCCATCCGCTGCGGCTTGATCAGTTGCAGGTACAGCCGGCGCACCGAACCGCGCTCGGCGTTACTGTGACTGTGACGGTCGGTCATAAAGCTCCCTTGCGCAGCAAAAGCCGGGCTTTGTAGTAGTCGATCGTTTCAGAGCGCTTTTCGAGCTCCAGCTCCTGGACCGCAAGTTCCGTTTGCGCGGTCGCGACCGCATGCGCGTCGATTTTGCCCAACTCGAGTTTGACACGCGTGATCCCCAGTTTTTTCTGCATCAGTTCCAAGCGCTTCCTTTCGGTCTGTTCGTCTTCTTCGGCGTCGGCCAGGGGCCGGCCCAGTTCATTGATTTGTTTGGCCAGATCCCGGCTAACCACCTTGAAATCGGCCTGGGCGTAGGCGGCCCGTGCCAGGCTGGCGGCCACGTCGGACGAGGTATCGAAGCCGTCGAACAGGTTCCACGTCAGCGAAAAGCCGATGAAGCGCTTGTCCTTGGTCTGCCCGGTGTACGCCTTGTTGAAATCGTTGCGGTTGACGCCCGCGCTGGTGATGCGCGCATAAATGTCAAGCCGTGGCAGGTAGCGTCCCTTGGCCCGCTCCACGTCCAGGTTGGCCTGGCGGATGCGCGAGGCCGACAGTTGCACTTCGTTGACCGCGCCGGGCGCGCCAAAACCCCAGCGGGTCAGCACATTATTGTAGCCATGCTGGGGCGCCGACGCTGGCGCCGGCGCCGGCAGCGCGCGCGGAGCCTCGCCGATCAGCACCGTCAGGTCGCGCAGCGCATTGCGATAAGCGCGCTCGCGGGTCGAGCTGGCCAGCGCGCGCATCTGCGCTTCATACTGCGCCTCCGACACGTTCAGCGCCGCGCGGCGCCCGAGCGCGAAGTCCCCTTCAACCTGGCGCAACTGCTCGTCCTTGGCCTCCTGCTGCACCTGGGCGATGCGCAATTCGAGTTCGGCCTGGCGCAGCACATGGAACTGATCGAGCACCTGCGAGGCGAGCGTTGCCCGTTTCAGGTAATACTGCATGCGCGCTTCCTGGACTTTTTCGCGGCTCACGTCCAGGTTGGCCTGGTCGATGCCGCCGTTGTACAGGTTATGCGTCAGCGACAGGCTGCTGCTGGCGCTGTAGGCATAGCGGCTACCGGCCAGCAGCAGCGTTTCCAGGCCCGGTACATTGCCGTAGGCATCGATGCGCGCGGTGCCGGCGCTCAAGTCCATGCGCGGCATGAACTGGCTCAGCGCCCGTCCGGTTTCCTGCTCGGCGATCTCGACCCCGAGCGCACCCTTGTGCAGTTCCGGATCGTTGAGCATGGCCTGGCGCAGCGCGCGGTCGAAGCTGGGCGCGGGCGCGCGCGTGACAGTATCGGCCGCGGTCGCGGCCGCGGCCGCGCCGCTGGCCGCCAGGAGCAGGACGATGGCAGTGCGCAGCGCACATTGCTTACTCATGGCGCAAAGCCTCCACCGGGGCCAGGCGCGAGGCTGTCAACGCCGGGTAATAGCCGGAAGCGACGCCCACTGCCAGCGTGCTCAGGATGGCCAGCAGCAAGCCGTCGAAGGAGATGTTCACCAGCAGCGACGAGACGGCCGAAATGAGGCGCACCACGCCGATGCCGAGCACGATGCCGATGGCGCCGCCGATGGAACTGATCAACACCGCTTCGGTCAGGAACTGGGCCCGGATGGCCACCTGGGGCGCGCCGATCGCGCGCCGCACGCCGATTTCGCGGGTCCGCTCGATGACGGAAGTGGACATGATGTTCATGATCGCCAGGCCGCCGACGAGCAGCGAAACGCCGGCCGCGACAATGCCGATCAGGGCCACGCCGCCGAGGATCTTGTTGGCGGTGGCCACGTAGCTGGCCATGCTTTCGCCCTTGTAGCGGAACACGCCGCGATGACTGACGCTGAGGGTATCGACGATGTGCGCGATGGCCTCGTCGGAGCGGTTTAAATCCATTGCCTGGCCCTGTAAATAACTAACAAAATCGGAGTCACCCATCATCTTCTGGCGGGTGGTGTAAGGAATCAAAATGCGCGCGCCGGTTTCTTCTCCGCGCCCGGCGCCAATGCTCGTGATCAAGTCGCGGCTTTTTTCGCGCAGCACGCCGACCACCTCGAACCACTGGTCGCCCAAGGTGAACTTCTGGCCCACCAGATCGCCGGCCCGCTCGGGAAACAGCTTTTCTCCCACCGCCGAACCGATTACGGCCACATTCAGGCGCGCACTGATATCGTCCTCGGTCAGGAAGCGCCCGCTGGCGGTCTCGTCGCCGTCGATCACGTCGTAGTCATGGCTCACGCCCTGCAGGCGCACGCGCGCGGTCTTGCCGTTCTTGGCGGCGACCACTTTTTCGCCCGGCAGTTCGACCACCGGCGACAAGCGGCCCAGAACGCCCTGTCCATCCTGCAGCAACTGCCTGTAATCGGCGCTGCTGATGCCCGAGCCGACCGCATCTTTTTCAAGCCGGTCTTCGCCGGCAAAGGTGCGAAACACCCAGATCGTCTTCAGGCCAAACGTTTCCAGTTCGCGAAACACCATGTCGCGCCCGGACGACGCGATGCTGCTGACCACGATGATGGAAGCGATGCCGATCGCCACCCCAAGCAGACTTAGCGCCGAACGCAGGCGGTTGTCGGCCAGCGCCTCATAGGCTTCGGCGATCAGCGAATGGGCGGGCAGCCCCAGCCAGGAACGGTTCACGCGGCCACCTTGCCGTCGGCCAGGTGGATGGTGCGGTCGGCATGCGCGGCCAGCGCCGGGTCGTGCGTCACCATGACCACGGTGCGGCCCTCGCCGCTCACTTCGCGCAGCAGCCCCATGATGTCGCGCCCGGTGGCCGAATCGAGGTTGCCGGTCGGTTCGTCGGCAATCAGGATGTCGGGGTTGGTCACCAGCGCGCGCGCGATGGCCACGCGCTGCTGCTGGCCGCCCGACAGCTGCGACGGCAAGTGCGAGGCTCGGTTCGACAGCCCTACGCGTTCGAGCATGCTGGCGGCGCGCGCGCTGCGCTCGGCGGCGCCGGCGCCCTGGTAGATCAGCGGCTTTTCGATATTCTTGAGTGCGCTGTTGCGGGCGATCAAGTTGAAACTCTGGAAAATAAAGCCGATGCGGCGGTTGCGGATGGCGGCCAGTTCGCGGTCGTCCATGGCCGACACGTCGTCGCCGGACAGGCGATAGCTGCCGGCCGAGGCGGTGTCGAGGCAGCCGATGATGTTGAGCAGGGTCGATTTGCCCGAACCGGACGGTCCCATGATGGCGACGAATTCGCCCTTGCCGATGAACAGGTCGATGCCGCGGATCACGCCCAGGGTGCCCCCGCCGATCACGAAGTGCTTCTCGATGCCGGCCAGCTCAATCATTGGCGGTCCTGGCAAGCTGGCCCCTGCGCGCCAGCAGGTCGCTGCTGGAAATACCCGCCACCACCCGGTCGTAGGTGGCGTCGCCGCGCGTGGTTTGCACCGCGCGCGCCCGCACGCCATCCTTGGTGACGACGTTGACGAACTTTTGCTTGCCGTCGAGGTACACGCGGTCGCGCGGCACGCGCAGCACCGATTTTTCCTCCAGCACGATGAATTCGACATACAGTTGCTGCGCCACGCGCAAATCGTTGATCGGCGCCAGCGGCGCAATGACGATTTTGACCGCATTCTGGCGCTGCGCAGGCGTAATGGCGCGCGCGATTTCCTTGACCCGACCGGCGCGCCGCACGCCGCCGTCTTCCTGGTCGCTGAACACCACGGCCTGGCCGACGTGCAGCCGCTCGACGTCCATCGCATCCAGATAGGCAATCACGGTGCGGCTTTCACCGCCGACCAGCGTGAGCAGTTCCTCGCCCGCGTTCACCAGTTGCCCGGCGACGGCAGCGACGGCCAGCACCTGGCCGTCGAGCGGGCTGTTCAGGCGACCCATGGCGCGCTTGTCGACCAAACGCGCCTGGTCGAGGTTGGCACGCTCGATATCCTTGGCAGCCATGTCGCGCTCGACGGTTTTTTGCTCGAGATCAAAGGCCGCCGAGCTGCCTACTTCTACCAGTCGGCGCACAACGCGCAGTTCGCGTTCCAGCGCGTCCAGTTTGGCCACCGCGCGCCGCTTGTCGAGCGCGCGCAGCGATGCTTCGCTGTCGTCCTGGATATCCTGCACCTGCAATAAAGGCTGGCCGCGCCGCACCTCGCTGCCCTCCCGCGGCACCTGCGCGCCGATGCGGCCGCTGACCGGTGAGCGCAGCACCAGCTGGTGTTCGTAGGCGACCGTGCCCTTGGCGATAATCACGTCGCGCAGCGGACCTACACTTGGCAGCACGGTGCCGGCCAGGCGCGCGTTGGCGGCCTTGGCCGCGCCGAAGCTGGCGCCGCGGGTGGCCATGACGGCGCCGCCGACGGCCAGCGCGGCGAGGGACAACAGGAAAACGGTTTTAAACTTTTTCACTTCGGTATCCACTAAGTCCAATGAGGTAATTGCGAATGGCGTGCGGCAGGATCGCTGCCAGCGGGTCGCCCGTGTACAGGTAGAGCATTCCCAGGATCAGCGAGAAACTGAACAACTCGAGCGTGCGCGGCCAGCTGCCGGCGGTACGGTGCCGGTGCAAGTGGGTGAACGCGGCGGCCACTGCGGGCAGCGCGATCAGCGGACCGATGCAGGCGCAGAGCGCCGTTTGCAGCACCACGCGCCACACGCTTTCCTCGTACAGTGCAACCAGCAGCGCGCGCCAGGCAAGATACGCATGGCGTGGTCCGCGTGCCTTGCCCAGCGCCGCCAGGACGTTGCCCAGGTAGGCCCGCGGCGTGTTCGATGTCATGCACACCGACAGCGCGAACACCAGCAGTGCGGCGAGCAGGTAGACCGGCAGCGCGCGCCAGGCGGTCGTCAGCGCGGGCGCGGCAGCGCCCTGCAGCAGCATCAGGACGCCCAGCGTCACCAGCAGTGCGTCCAGCATGTATCCCGTGCGCCGCTTGGTTCGGCAACGCAGCGCCATCAACAGCAGCCATGTTATAGCCCAGGTCGCCAATTGATCAGCCCCCGCTCGATATGTTTTTTCAGTAATGTCGCGGCGTGTTTATTGACGAACGCAGCAAATTCACTATCCAGGATCGAAAACAGATGCACATCCGAAGCGACACCGGCGCGCACCCGATGACGGCGCAGTGTGCCGTCAAGCTGCCCGCCGTAGGAAATCATCCGCAGCGACGCGGCGTTGGTGTCGAAGATGTAGCCGTACAGTTTGCGCAAATTGAGGTGATTGAAACAATGGTTGTACATAACCATATTCAGATCGCCGGCAGCCAGCTTGCTGCGGTTGGCCTCGTCGCCCACCAGGTAGGTGTACTCCGCATGCCGGTGGCGCCAGTCGATCTTGCATAGCATTGCGAGCCCGACCGGCTCGCGGGTAAACCGGTCTTCGGCCAGGAAATATTTATTCGGCGAGTGGTCATCGGCATTATCCTGCAGCATTTGCTCGGCGCGCAGGCGTGCTTGTCCCGCATGATGCGCCCCCGGGCCACCGATATTGTTCAGGTAAGCCTCGGTGGAAACCCATCGCGTCAAACAATCGAGGTCGGCCAATTCAGGCTTGCGCACGCAGATCACCAAGCCCGGCAATTGAAAGATCATGGTGTATCCGTGACCAGACCGAACACTTGCAGGTCGGCATAAGCGCCGTCGACAAACAGGTGCTGACGAAAGCACGCTTCCGGCACGAAACCGAGCGCGCGCAGCTGCGCGATTTCTGTCGTTTCATGGGGAAACACGTACGAATACAGGCGCGTAAGCGCAAACTGCGATGACAGGCGTTGCAGGAAGGCCGGCAATGCGCCACGCTCGTCTTTGCCGTGCAACTGGACCCGCGCGTGCCCCTGGACCCGGTCCACGGCGTGCAGCGACAGGAGCAGGGCCGGCGCGCATTCATCGTCCACAAATTGCATGCTGTCGTCCTGCGCCAGGACTGCGTCGAGTTCGGACCTGGAATTACCAAAGGCAGAGGCCAGCGCCACATAGCTGCTGCGGGCGCTGAACGTGGGCTGGGCCAGCAGTTGAGGGAGATGTTCGGGCAAAAGTCGCTTCATGCCGATACCGCTTCCTGCCCCGCTGCCGGCGCCAAGTCCGCCTTCGCAGGCATCGATGGTGGACGGTGCCAGATCGTTTCGGCCAGTCCGGACCAGAACATGACTTGCCTTGGATCGATCCGGATCCAGGATTCAAGCAAGGATGCAATGTTCTGGGTAAGCCTGTGCACCGCTTGGCGATTCGACTCGCCCTCGTAAGCGGCTTCGGAATACAATGGTTGCTCCACGCGCACCATCTGACGGCCGTCTGCAGCGTCGTAGGTGATGACGGGAATGATCACTGCGCGTGTCATGACCGCCAGTTGCGCCGGCCCGCTTTGCATCTGACACGGGTGGCCGAAAAACACGACTTCCTCGCGCGTCGTGACGTGTACTTCGATATCCACCGTCATCGCCACGACGTTGCCGCGCCGCAGTTCCATAAAGGCTTGGCGCCCACCATCTTCGGTGGCGCGCAAAATGCTGATGTCATGGCCGCACCGTCCAAAAGCGGCCAGCAGCACCTCTTCGTTGCGGTCGGCGCCGCTTACTTTGAACACGGATATTTTGCGCCGGGTACGGATCGCAGACACCAGTTTCAAGAACCCCATCTGGAAATTGCCCATGTGCATAGTAACAATGATGACCGGGCGGGTTGAATCGACAAACGGGGCGAGTTGTTCGGCCCCGATCAATTCAACATCCTGCGCCTGGGCCAGCATATGCTCGACGCCTTTGCGGCATAGCAAGAAATAATCAATATTAAAGCGTGCAAAACGACGCAAGCTGCTTCGGAAAATGCCGGCAGCCTGGTTCATTGTCACTTGCAGGGACCTGCTGATAGCGGCCGCCGTCGCGTGATTGTTGCTCTTGAGGTTACGCAGCAGCATGAACTGGATGACAGGCACCAAGATCAGCATGCTAAGCGTACGTCCTAAGAAGGGGACAAACGAGAAGGGCGACATAAATTGAGTGGAAATGGTATTGTCTGGAAAGGGTGGTGTCAGGTTCTGCTATCACTGTGAGTGCCGCACGGATATGCGGCACTCACAGTCACATCACGGCGTTACTAGGCGCCGCGAGATGACGACCAACAATCGACTTGGCGCCGAATGTTAGTCGATTAGCAGCACTTGATCGTGCCTGAGTACTGGACGCCGACGGATCCACCGTTGGTGCGGGTAACACCGACGAAAATGGTGTCGCCGTTGTCAGTAACACGACCGCAACCTACGCCGGTCGAGCCATTGATGTCGCCGGTACCGCAGTAGTTGGTGTCTGGCTCGCGCGGCTCATCGCTTTTAGCCAGGACAGGACCTTGTGCTGCTTTGTTGATGTTCAGTTTCATGTAATGCCTTTAAATAAATACATCGTTAATACATCAGTCTGGCTGATGCGCCCTTCGCTCCCGTTACGGAGCGAATTCTCTGGATACCGGTATCACACTTCAATCTCGTAGCCGAGGCCCTTGAAGGTTGATACCAGTTCCGCAATCGTGGATAACCCGCTCAGCTTGCTGAGGTACTGGTCGTCGATCTGCACATTCAGCTTGTCTTCGATTGCAAACAGCAAAGTGGCAAAACCGAGCGAATCGATGCCCAGGTCCGACAGCTTGTCGTCCGGCTTGACCGCGTCGATGCTCACGCCGGTGACGTTTTGCTTGATAAGATCAATGAATTCTTGACGGTCGATTTTCATGCATATGCTCCAAAGACAAGACTGACGTTATTGTTTCCAAACCCGAAGGAATTGTTGACGGCGTACTGGATGCGCCTGCCGTAGGCTTCGCCGGTCCTGATATTCAGGCCGGAAGTGCCGTTGACGTGGGCGATCGGCGTGACGCACGACTCGGCGATCGACTTGACCAGGTGCAGCGACTCGATCGCGCCGGCCGCGCCCAGTAAGTGGCCGGTCAACTGCTTGGTCGGGGTCACGGCGATATCCGCCAGGTGGGCCCCAAACAGCGCCTGCAGCGCCACCCGCTCCGCTTCGTCGTTGAGCATGGTGCCGGTACCGTGCGGGTTGATCATGTCGATCTGGCCGGCCTGCACGCCGGCGTCGGCCAGCGCGCGCGTCATCGATGCGACCAGGTCGCTGCCGTCCGGACGCGGCATCACCGCATGGAAGGCGCCGCCGGTGGCGCCGTAACCGAGTACTTGCGCATAAATTTTTGCGCCGCGCGCTTTGGCGTGCGCTTCGCTTTCCAGCATCAGCATGGCGGCCCCTTCGGCCATCACGAAGCCGTCGCGGTCGTCCGAAAACGGGCGGCAGGCCAGGGTCGGCGTATCGTTGCGGGCCGACATGGCGCGCAGCCGGTCGAAGCCGGCAAACACCAGCGGCGAGATGGTCGCCTCGACGCCGCCCGTCAGCACCGCGTCGCAGCGGCCGTAGCGAATCATTTCCATGGCCATGCCGACCGCATGTGCGCTGGACGAACAAGCGGTCGACACGGTGAACTGGCGCCCGGTCAGGCCCCACTTCATGGCGATCTGGCTGACGATCGAATTAGGGTCGACGAACGGCACCGTCATCGGGCTCACGCCACGGGGGCCGACTTTGCCGAGCGCGGCGATGGCTTCTTCGCTGTAGTAGATTCCACCGAGCCCGCTGCCCAGGCAGATGCCGATGTCGGCGCCGCCGGTGGGAATGTTCAGCACGCCGCTGTCGGCCAGCGCATCGGCGGCGGCAGCGAGCGAAAACTGCGCATTGCGCGACAAACTGGCAACGTTCCAGCCCAGCAGTGCGGAGACGTCGGCAGTTACTTCGCCGCCGATCCGGGTCCGGTATTTTTCAACATCGAAGCGCTGTAAAGGTGCAATCGCGGAGCGAGCGTGCTTGAGGCCATCCCACAATGCGGCCGCGTCGGCGCCCATCGAGGTCAAGGCGCCAAGCCCGGTTACCACTACTTTCTGATGCATACGAACCTTATTCTTCTATCAATAAAAAACGACTGAAATACACTTGCGCAAATTGCATGAGTAATATTTTAATAAGTGTAATGTTATAGAAATGTTTTTTTCTTTTTTTGTTACTTGTTGCATCTAACATCAGCGTCGACGCGACTGGACGCGCGCACGGCAAGCACTGATGCAAGTTATTTGGAAATGTGTCGTCGGTGCGCGCCGCGAGCGCGCAAAAGCCACCATTCTCGATGCCTTGAAGAAGATCGGCAGGCGGCAAAAGAGAGCGAGAGTGCACACGCAATACCCACTGCGGCCCGTGGTTGCTGGCTCCGTTTCAAATGGGCCTTCGGCGGAAGGAGCACGCGAGCACCTTTGCAGCAATCACCAGGCTGGTAAAACTTGCTTATACAACATTGCGCAAAGCTTAACGTAAATCAGGCAAAAATAGTATCCCTGATAAGAATTCTTTTTGAACATTTTTTCATGGAGGGCAAGGAAAAAGTATGTTATAGCAAGGTAGCCAAGAAGCACAATGTATTGGCTATTGTTAAATTTGGTGATAATGTCGACAAAGCGCAGCGACTGAAAATACGCAATCGTCACGGCGATCACCTCTTGCGCAGGCGGCAGGCGGGGGATGGGGAAAGCGCGCCAGGCGAGGACCGTTTGGCGCTGGCAGGGCAGCGTACGTGGCGTATGGCGGGCCCGGTATTGCTCCGGGTCGTGCAGGATAACGCCGTGCTATTTTTTGACGAGCTTGTCCAGCGTTTGCTCGACAAACTCGCCATCTTCTTCGGCAAAGCGCAGCTTGACCGGATACCATTCCAGCGACGGCGCCAGCCACAAGTCGAGCGACTGGCCGCGCGCATCCGGTGATGGCGACTTCACCAGGTGCACCGTCGGCAGCGTTCCCATGCCGGTCTTGAGCATCTCGCGGTTGACCACCTTGAAAGTCCACATTTCGGCATCGCGCCGGCCGGCGACAAAAAACTTCCACTCGGACCCGGGCGTGAATTTTTCGGGCGCGCCGCGCCCCACCGCCGCCAACTGCCACTGCACGCTGCCGCGATCCTGCTCGCCGCCGGTCAAGGGATAGCTCAGTTTCCCATCGTTGAAGACGATCGTTTTGGCGGCGCGGTCGAACGTGGCGATGGTCTGGTCCTTGCGAAAGCGCTTTTCGCGAAACTGCAGGGGCGCCAAGCCATAGACGTCGATCAAGCCTTCGCTGCGGTTATCCAGGATCTTGCCGAGCAGCTGAGCACGCGCGGTATTGCCCGCGCTGTATCTGCCGGCGCCCACACGCCAGTTGACCTGGGCCTCGCCCGACAGCGAAATGCCCTTTTTGCGCGCCTCGATCTTGTAGGTCAGGTCGGCCGAAGGCGGCAGGTCCACCGGCCGCTTGACCGATGCATGCTCCTGCGCCCACGCGCCGAGCACCACCCCCATCAGGACCGCGCCGGCGGTACAGCGTTTGATCATCACACTTTGCATAGTTCAGTTTCCTGCATCCTTGACGACGATCTTGCGGATCGTCTGGGTGGTGACCGTTCCATTGGCCTCGGTACTGCGCAGCTGCACCGGGTACCACTCAAGGCCCGGTGCCAGCCAGATATCCATGCCGGCATGGTATGAGCCCGGCGCGATGACGCGCGTCAGGCGCCAGCTCGCCAGCTTGCCGATGGCGGTGTCGATCTCTTCCTGCCCCTGCACCACGAAGCGGTATTGGCTGGCGTCCTTTTCGGCGCCGACCAATATCGCCACACCGGCGGCGAGCTGCGCGGGATCGGCGCGCGCAATGGCGGCCAGCTGCAGCGGCAAGGTCGCCCGGTCCTGCGCCCCGCTTTGCATCGGCACGGCCGCCTGCGTCGCCGAGAAGGTGATATTGCCCCGCTCATCGAAATGGGTTGCCGTGCGCGCCCGATTGCCGCGCTTCTCGCTCATCGTGCGCGGGATGATGCCTGCCGCGCCGAGCCGCCCTTCACTGTCCATCTCGGCCAATTCTCCCTGGTAGTGGAGCCGATAAGCGGAACCGTCGCGGCTCCAGTCCAGCAGCGCCTGCCCGTTCCAGGAGCCGCCCTGGGCAGCGATGCGGCCAACATCGAACGTCAGTTCGGCGGCCGGCGGCAGGCTGACACGGTAGCGCGGCGCCACGTCAGCCTGGTTGACGGATTGTACTGGCCGATCTGGAACCACAGCGCCCGCTTCCACAACTTTTTTCCGCGCCACACGCCGGGGCGAAGCCGCCGGCGCCTCAGCGACAGTCTGTGCTTGTGCGCCAGGCGGCGCGCGCAAGGTTGCGATCACGGTTGCTGGCGCGTGCTGGCCGGAGCGCGGCGACTGCCTTGCCGCGCCGCTGCCAACGTCAAGCCAGCGCGCGCCCAGATAATGCACCAGCACGCTCGCGGCACACAGCGCCACGATGCGACGCCATCGGCACCGAGCCATCGAGCTTGCCATCGCACTTGCCATCGTACTTGCCATCGCACTTTCCATAATAACGCCCCAGACCAGGGTTGCGATGACAAGCCCATGTTCAATGCATGAGCCTGCATAATTGATTCGCAACAATTTTTGAAAGCGAATTCATTATCTGCTACGCTGATGCTTCACACATCGGAGACCCTCATGCTGAAACCGCAAATGCCAAACATTCCTGGCGTCGCTGCCGTGACTGACACCCTTGATTTCGTCAAGAACCTGTGGGGCAGCATGAGCGTGCCCGGCATGAGCATTCCAGGCATGGCCGCGCCAACCATGTCGGTTGACGAGCTGGACAAAAAAATTGCCGACCTGAAGGCGGTCGAATCCTGGCTCAACGTCAATGTCGCCATGTTGCGCGGCACGATCCAAGCCCTCGAAGTGCAGCGCGGCACGATCGCGACGCTCAAATCGATGGGCGCGGCGCTCTCGAACGCCGTCAAGCAACCGGGCGCGAACGAAAAATCGGTGCTGGCAGCCGCACCTTACGCATCAGCATTCTTTGCCCAGCCGGCAGCCGAACCCGCAGCGCGCGTGGAGCCCAAGCCGGAACCGAAAATCGCGGCCGCGCCCGCGCCCGCGCCAACCAGCGATAGTGCGCCAGCGGTACCGCCCTTGGCCAATCCCGCCCTGTGGTGGAACTTGCTGCAAGACCAGTTCAAACAGGCAGTGACCACCGCGATGTCGTCGGACACCATGGCCAACGCCACTTCCAAGGCGCTGGACGCGGCAGGCAAGCTGACGGCGGCCTCGAGCGGGGCGGCGGGAAAACCGGGCAAAGGTGGGAAGGCGGCCGAAATGCCCGAGGCGAAGGCCAAAGTGGAAGCCAAGCCGCGGGCAAGCAAGCCCAGAGCTGGCAAGAACGCTAGTTGAACTGATTAAAAAGTACGCCCGAAGTACGCCCGAAGTACGCCAGAAATACGACCGGCCGCGCTGGCCTGGTCAGGCCAGGCGCTGGATGCGGATGGCGTCGATCAAGCCATCGTCCTGGCGCTCGACCCTGGAGATGGAAATGAGCCCGTCTTCCGCCATCTGTTTGGCTTGCTCATGCACTGCCTGAAATGCGGGCACCGTATCGCCCTTGGCGGCAACAGGCTTGATCCACGCACTGTTACCAACTCTCATCTTTTCGTAGACTTCCTTTGCGATGTCGCGCATGTACGTCCCTTTTCCTGATGAAATGCGGAATATCCCGCGTAACTTGCAGTTTACCACTAGCATGCGTTCAGACGAAGAAAACCGGCGTGCAGCGTAATAAATACGACGCTTTGAAGTCGCTTGTTGGGTGCAGCGCAAAGCCGTGTCGATTCGCTTGGGCGGCCTGGTTTCCCTATCACGCGGCCGTGCCCGCCTCTTCATCGCTCTTGGGGGACAGCGACGCCAGCTGTTCCATCAGTTGCGCAAAGCGCTGCTGGCCCGGCATCACCTTGTCCACGTGCAGCAATACCTCAGTGGTTTCGTCGGCCAGCGCCGCATCGTAACCAAGCTGCTGCAAATGCGAAATTAAGATCTGCGCAGCATTGAACAAGATGCGCATATTGTTGGGCAATGTCGCGCGCGCATCGCGCATCCAGAGCACCGCCTCGGCCAGCTTGCCGGTCTTCCACAGCAACACGCCCTGGTTCATCAGGTCCGACGCTTCCTTCTTCGACGCCTTGATCAGCGCAACGCCCTCGTCGCTCATGCGTGCCTTGTCGAACACTTTTTGCACATCGTCGAGCAGCACCGTGTTGTCGTGGTTGTTCTTGATGACGTAGCACAGCAAGTCGACCGGCGTCTCCTTCACGCCCACGGCAAACAGCAAGGTTGCCGTCTCCATGCAGGTCGCCGTATCCGGGCGCACCGGATCGCGCACCAGCATTTCCTCGATCTCGTCGCCGGCCTTGCGCGCGCGCCGAAAGTCGCCGCTCTCGTGATACACCATGCCTTCGGTGATCTTGGCGCGCAGCTGGATCTGGTCGGTCGCGAACTCGCGCTGCGCCGTCAGCAACAGCGCGAGCGCTTCCTTGGTGTCGTTTTTCAGGCCGCATACGCGCGCCAGGCCCAGGTAAGGGTCGGCGCTTTTGAGCACCGAATATTCACCGATCGCGATGCACTTCCTGAACGCCTTTTCCGCCATGCCCACGTTGCCCAGCTTGAGCGAGACCTGGCCGAGCGCGCGCTGGCGCGTCACCGAATTGGGCGACAGGCGCGCGGCCCGCTCCAGGATGGAGCAGGCTTCTTCGGCCTGCCCCATCTCGGTGTAAGCCTTGGCCAGCTGGTCGTAGGCGTCCATGTAATAGCGGTTATCCGCGATCACGGCCTGGAAAATCTGGCGCGCCTGATCGAATTCGCCGTTGGCCATGCGGATCTTGGCCAGTCCGGCGCGCGCCCATTGGTATTCGCGCTCCTTGAGTACGCGTTCGTACGCTTCGCGCGCCTTGCCCGGCTCGCCGCTCTTGAGCATCAGGTGCGCCTTCATGCGCAGCAGGTCGATCTCGTGCACCTTGTTCTGCCCCATCTGCTCGTCGCACATTTTCGCCGCGCGCAGGAAATCCTTCTCGGCATACGCCTGGTCGATCTTTTTGAAGACCTGCTTCTTGTGCCAGACGCGGTTCAAGCGCGTCAGCAGCACGCCTTCGGTGATCGGCTTGATCAGGTAGGCGTCGGGCTGGTGCTCGGCTGCGCCCATGACCGATTCGGTGCTTTTTTCGGCCGACACCATCAGCCACACGCTGCTGGGCATCAGCAGGTTGCGCATGCGCGCTTCCTCCAGCACCTGCTGGCCGTTCTTGCCTTCTCCCAGGTTGTAATCGCACAGCACCACGTCGTAGCGGGTGCGCACCAGCAAGGCCATCGCCTCGCCGCCGCTGGAGGCCTGGTCGACGTTCTTGGCACCCAGGTTGCGCAGCGACTCGCGCAGCAGCTGGCGCACGCCGATGAAGTCGTCGACGATCAGATAGCTCTTGGCCGACCAGTCGATATGCTGGCTGGACGTGGCCAGCGACGCGTTCAGCTTGAGCGCCTCGCTCATGGCAAAGTCAGTACAAAGCAGCCGCCGCCAAAGGCGCCGCCGTTCTCGAGCCGCAAGCTGCCGCTGCGCTCGCGGTGCTTGTGCATCTTGGCCACCTCGCTGGAAAAATACAGCCCCAGGCCGGTGCTGTTGGTCAGGAAGTTCACGCCCGCGCGCTTGCCCTGCATGGCCGACACGCCTGCTTCGAGCATCGCGGCCGGATAGCCGGTGCCGTTGTCCTCGACCCGGATTTCAAGACAGTCGCCGACCTTAACCGCAGCCAGGCGGATCGTGTCGCGCGTGTAGTTGACGGCATTGTTGATGGCGTGGCCGAGCACGCCGATGATCAAGTCTTCATCGAAGTGCCAGATCAGCGCGGGATCGAAATCGGTGACCAGCGTGATGCCCCTGGAGGTGAGCAGCACGCGCTCGGCCGCGACCACCTGCTCCATCAGGTTGCCCAACTCGAGCGGCTGGATGTCGAACGGGTATTCGGGTTTGCCGACCTGCTTGTACAGCGCCAGCAGCTGGATCAGGTTGTCGTTCAGGCGCTTGGTCTGGTACAGCATGTGCGCCATCTGCGGATAGGCCGACTCGGTTTCGGGCGAGGCGCCCACGATCAGCGTTTCCAGCGTGCCCGACAGGACGCTGATGGAATTTTTCATATCATGCGCGGTGGACGCAAGGAACAGAAAAAGCTCTCCGGAGCTCGGCGTATCGTCCATCGTTCCCAGTCTCCCGTGGCAGCGGAACAGAAAAGTTGCCGCAAGCCAATTATACGATGCTTCGCCGGCCGATTCGTTTGAATCTGCTTGCAGTGTTGTATCCCGGGTGTTGTATCACGAGTTCTGTCACAGGCGACGCCGCGCACGCACCAGGAAACGTGCCGGATCGAGCGCGGCGGCCAATTCGGCTTCCAGCGGCAGCGGCTCGCCGTCCAGCTGGGACGCGAGCAGCTCGGCTGCCAGCGGCGCCCACGCCAGGCCGCGCGACGCATAGCCGAGCAAGCCGTACAGGCCGTTCTGGCGCGGCACCTGGCGCAGCCGCTCGATGCGCGCGCCGTCGTCCTGCTGCGGCAGCGCGCCCACCAGCGGCAAGCGGTCCGGGGCCACGCAGCGAAAGCCCACGCGCCCGGCCAGCGGCGCAGCGCCGCCCAGCGCCGGGTTGTCCAGCATCGAACCGATCTTGACCAGGTTTTCAAGCTGGCTGGCCTGGCGCAAGGCCGGATCGGGATCGGCGTCGTAGCTCGCGCCCAGGCTGTGCCAGCCCTTGACTGCAGGCGTCAGGTAAGCTTCGCGGCACAGCACAAACGGCAAGGCCGGCAAGGCGCCTTCAGCCAGGTAAGTGACTTGTCCGCGCACGCTGGCCAGCGGCAGCGCATCGGTTTGCGCCAAGTGGCGCGCGCCGGTGCCGTTGGCAACGATGACGACCGGCGCACTGGCCACCAGCGTGCCCGATGCGTCCAGCGCCGACCATTGCCCGGCGCCGTGCACCAGGCGCACGCTGCCCGCGCCAAAGCGGCGCACCAGCCTGCTACCGCAGGCATCCAGCATGGCCGCGCACACGCTGGCCGGCTGCGCCCAGCCGGCCTGGCGGAACAGCCAGGCGCCGTCCGGCGCGGCGCTGCCCAACAGCGCGCTGGCGGGGCCCTCTTCAAGCCATTGCGCGTACTCGGACGGATAGCCATGGCGCTCGGCGATGGCGCGCTGAACGCCGGCGTGCTGCGCGCCGCGTGCCAGCTGCAGCACGCCGCAGGCGGCGCCATGGATGCGCGCCCCAGGCCCGATACCGCCCAAGGTATCCCAATACGCCAGCGCATACAGAAAGGCCGCGCGCGACAGGCGCGTCATGACATTGTCGTCCTGCGAGAGCAGCGGCATGTAAATGCCGGCCTGGTTGCCCGATGCCTCGCTGGCCGCTTGCGCATGGCGCTCGACCAGCGTTACGTGCCAGCCGCGCGCGCACAGGCGCTCGCAGGCGGCAGCGCCGGCGATGCCGGCGCCCAGCACGATGGCGCGCCGCTGCGGTTCTGGTGTGCGCATCCACGGCGATGGCGGCTTGCGGGTGGTGAACACGGCGCGCAGGGTGCCGTCAGGGCCGCTGGTGCAGGCAAAGCCGGCGCCGCCCAGCGTGTGCGCCTGCGCCGTTGTCAGCGCGCTGGCAGTGAGCCGGGCGCCGGGCGCCGCCAGGCGCGCCAGGGCGCGCGCAAAGCTGGTCCCGGCAATGGCGTGCAGCGTGATGGCGTCGAGCCGTGCATCGAGCTGCGCGAGCGCCTCGTCAAGCGGGGCGCACAGCAGGTCGAGCGTGACGCCGGCGTCCATCTGCGGGATGCGGCGAAAGCCGGGCAAGGGCGAAGCGTGCAGCGCGATGTAATGCAGGCGCGCCGGCCGCGCGCCGTCATCGCGCCAGCGTTGCAGCAAAGTGCGAAACCGTTCGCCGTCGCCGTAGTCGCTGTCGAAAACGGTAAATTGCGCGCGCCCTTGCCAGTCCATGGCGCTACTTGCAGCCGTGCCGGAAGCAGGCAACATCGTGGTCGTCTACCATCCCGATGCCCTGCATGTAGGCGTACACGATGGTGGAGCCGACGAACTTGAAGCCGCGCTTGGCGAGGTCCTTGGAGATGCGGTCCGACAGCTCGGTTGTTGCCGGCCGCGTGTCCGACGTATACCGGTTGCAGAGCGGCTTGCCGTCGACAAATGCCCACAGGTACTGGTCGAGCAAGCCGCCTTCGGCGCGCAGGCGCAGGTAGGCCTGGGCATTGGTGATGGCGGCGGCCACCTTGAGCTTGTTGCGCACGATGCCGGCATTCGACAGCAGTTCGGCCACTTTGTCGGGACCGTAAAGGGCGATTTTTTCAGCGTCCCAGTTGTCAAAAGCGATGCGGTAAGTGTCGCGCTTGTTCAGAATGGTTTCCCAGCTCAGGCCCGCCTGCGCGCCTTCGAGGTTGAGCATTTCGAACAAGCGGTTCTCGTCGTGGCAAGGCACGCCCCACTCGGTGTCGTGGTAGTCGAGGTAGCGCGGGTTGGCCGGATTGGCCCAGGAGCAGCGGATGGTCGTCATGGGCGCAGTATAGCGCCTGCGCGGCCGGCTGAAAATCGTAGCGGAAAAAATTCAGGCGCAGCGGCAAGCGCGGCGCGCGGGTCAAACCTGAATCTTCCCGGCGGCGCGCAAGACCTTTTCCAGCACGTCCAGGCCGTGCGCGATTTCGGCCGGCTTGATCGATGAAAAACCGAGCAACAGCCCGGGCGCCGTGGCGCATTCGGGCGTGGCCACGCGGCTCGCGTAGTACGACAACGGCCGCGCCTCCACCGCCTGCTCGAGCGCCATGCGCGCCACCTGGTCCTGGTCCTGGTCCAGCGCGCGCTGGAAAAAAACGCACAGGTCCAGCCCCGCATCGGCCGGCCCGCAACGCAGCTGGTCGCCCAGGCGCGCGGCAATCCCGTCCAGCAGCGCGCAGCGCCGCTCGGCGTAAGCCTCGCGCGTGCGCTTGATGTGGCGCGCGAAATGGCCTTCGCCCATGAAGTCGGCCAGCACCATCTGCGGCACGATCGCGTTGTGGCGGTCGAGCGCCGCCTTGGCCCGTACGATGGGTTCAACCAGCGCCGGCGGCGCCACAATGTAACCGAGGCGCAGTCCCGGAAACAGCACCTTGGACAGCGTGCCCACGTACACGGTGCAGTCGGCGCTGTCGAGGCCCTGCAGCGACGCCAGCGGCGGACCGGTGTAGCGGTACTCGCTGTCGTAATCATCCTCGATGATCCAGGCGCCGTTGGCGCCGGCCCAGCGCAGCAATTCGAGGCGGCGCTGCAGCGACATCGTCACCCCCAGCGGCAGCTGGTGCGACGGCGTCGAGAGCACCATCTTCGCATCCGGATAGCGCGCCACGCCATAGGCGACATCCATCCCTTGTTCGTCGACGGGCACCGTGCAAACTTGCGCGCCCATCGCGAACAAGGGAGCGCTGGCGCCCTGGTAGCCGGGCGACTCGACCCACACCTTGTCGCCCGGGTCGAGCAGCAGCGCGCACAGCAGGTACAGGCCCTGCTGCGAGCCGGAAGTCATGATGATCTGGCCGGGCGTGCAGTTGACCCCGCGCGCGGCGCGCAGGTACACGCATAGCAGCTCGCGCAGCGGCGCGTAGCCGGCCGGGTCGCTGTAGCCCATGTGGTGGTCGGGCCGGCGCCAGCGGCGCGCCTCGAGCCGGCTCCAGACGTCGAACGGGAACAGGTCCAGGCCCGGCATGCTGGCGCGAAAGGCGCGCACCGGTCCCTGGTGGTAGCCGACGTACTTCATGGCGCCGGCGTAGTTGGCCCCGCGCGCCGACAGGGGCCGCATCAGGCCGCGCGGCGCCGGCGTGCGCGCGCCCACCGGCAACTGGCTGCCGATAAAGGTGCCCTTGCCGACAAAGCCGCTGAGGTAGCCTTCGGCCATCAGCTGGTCCCAGGCATTGAGCACGGTCTGGCGCGAGACGCCCATCAGGCGGCACAGTTCGCGCGTGGGCGGCAGCTGCATGCCTGATCTGAGCGTGCCGCGCAGCACGGCGTCCTTGACGGCGCCGTACAGCTGGCGAAACAGCGGCGCGGCGGCATTGCGGTCAAGCGTCAAGGACGCGAAGAGTTCGGCAGTATTCATTGGTCTTTCCATATTCGCTCAAATTGGCTATTTGAACAAGCCAAAGTGCATCGTAAGATGACTGTCACTTATCTTTTTCGGGAGCCGCCATGACGCAGTTTGTTGCCACCATTGCCTGGAAGCGCGGCGCGCAGCCGTTTGCCGACAACCGCTACAGCCGCGCGCATGCATGGCGTTTCGATGGCGGGCTGACGGTGCCGGCCTCGTCCTCGCCGCACTCGGTGCCGCTGCCGATGTCGGACCCCGGCGCGCTCGATCCGGAAGAAGCACTGGTGGCTGCGGTCTCGAGCTGCCACATGCTGTTTTTCCTGTCGATCGCCGCGCAGCGCGGCTTGATCGTGGACAGCTACTGCGACCAGGCAGTGGGCCTCATGGACCGGAATGGCGAGGGCAAAATGGCGATCACGCGCATTACGCTGGCGCCGGCGATCGTGTTCGGCGGCGAGCGCGCGCCTGCGGCGGCGGAACTGGACGCGATTCATCACAGCGCCCACCAGAAATGCTACATCGCCAATTCGATCAAAGCCGAAGTCCTTATCAAGGGAGTACCCTGAACCATGTACTCACCCCCGCCTTTCGATGAAACCCGCCCGGCACTGCTGCAGCAACTGATTGCGCAGCACCCGCTGGGAACCGTGATTGTCAATGGTGCCGACGGGCTGGCAGCGGACCACATACCGTTTGAACTGGGCCCGGCAACGCTTGATGCGCCGTTGGGCGTACTGCGCGCGCACGTGGCGCGCGCCAATCCCCTGTGGCGCCACGACGGCGAGACGATGGTCGTGTTCCAGGGCCCGTCGGCGTATGTGTCGCCGTCGCTGTACGAGGAAAAGCAGGTCAGCGGCAAGGTGGTGCCGACCTGGAATTACGCGGTGGTGCATGCGCATGGACGGCTGCGCGCGGTGGAAGATGCACAGTGGCTGCTGGCGCTGCTGGAGCGGATGACGGCGACGCACGAAGCGGCGCGCGCCGCACCGTGGACGGTGGATCAGGCGCCGCGCGCGTGGATTGACAAGATCATGCAGGCGATCGTGGGGATTGAAATTCCCGTGAGCAGGATGCAGGGGAAGTGGAAGATGAGCCAGAATCGCACGCCGCAGGATCAGGCGATGGTGGCGGCCGATACCGGGTTGGCGCTGTATCGGCGCGCTTAGCCGGGCCGGAGAACCGGTACCCGGCCCTGTCAGTTGGGGCACGGGGTGTAGGGAGTGTGAAAATCCACCCGGCCCCTGAACATTTGAATTTGTTCACAGGCGTTCACTTGCACGCCCCCGACGACCTGTTTGCCGGCCCGCGCATCGGGCGCTGCCAGAGCGCCAAGCCCAGCGAGCAAGCTCGCTTGCAAGACTGTGCGCCGCCATTGGCGTGTGCGGCGCGATCTGGTGCGGGTGGTGTTCATCATGATGGATTCGGCAAAGTAGGCAAGCGTCCCGGCGCGCCGGAAACGTCGTTCCATCATACCCGTGCCGGGTGCTGCGGCACTGCCATGGCGCCGGGTTGACGACCGTGCTCACCTGCCGGCATCTTGCTCGCAGCGTGCGCTGCCTGCTTCCCGGCATACAAGCGCCGGGAAACAGACGGCGCCGTGCTTTAGCCGATCGGCGCCTTGCGCGCCAATGGTGCTTGACCTTCCACATCGGTCGCCGCAGCGGCGGCGCCGGGGAACGCCGGTTCGCCGGGGCCCAGGCCGTCGCCCGGCACGAAATACCCGATCAGTTTCGCCTCCGCGTGAGACGTCGAGAAGGTCGTATTCCTGAACGTGGGCGTATGGCCGGACGGGATCACATAGGCGCCGGACAACGGCGTGTGCATGGTGTTGTCGGTCAGGAGGGAGGCCTCGAAATGGCGCTCCTCGCCGTTGGTAAAGGCGACGATGGCAAGGATGTAGCGCTTGGGATCGGGCAGCGGCCCGGACACGGGACTGGCGGCGACGGTGATGTCCGTGACGACGAACGACCAACCCTTCGGTACGCTAAATGGGGCGCTAAACTGCCGGTCATAATAGAATTTATGGCCGCCGGTATTGTCGTTCGGGATCGTAAAACTCGACAGGAACACCATTTTCTTTTGCGAGACGTTCAAGTGCGTACATGCGCACGGCTGCGACGTTGCCATCTTCCAGACTCCCTGGTGGGTGATGCGCTATCGGTCGATGAGCGCGGATCCACCATATAACGAGTCCGAGATTATTTCCTTGCAGAAACTCAAGCAGCCGCCAATGACCTCATGCTCGGAGCATCGCTAATCATATTTGCTACTGGCCCCCAAAGCATGACGACATCCTTGCCCGTTTTTTATGCAAATTTCAGGTGGGGGGTATGTGGTGTGGTTGCCGCGATTTCCGTCACGCGCCACTCTCGGGCGCCCGGCATTTCCAGATGCGCCAGATTGGTGACGACCTTCGCTTCGCCACCGGCCACCGCTTGCGCCAGCTGCGTGACCAGCCTTGGAAAGAGCTCATTGAACTGGCTTTCCGGCGTGCTGTAAATGCCCGCCCAGCCATCGCGCCCCGAACGCTTGACCAGGTACAGCGCCTGGTCCGCCAGCTCCACCACTTCCGACCAGGACAGCAGGCGCGGCTCTTCGGGCACGAACGGAAAGCACGCAAAGCCGATCGAACAAGTCTTGGCCAGCTCGGTGCCGTCGGCCAGCACGAACGTACGCTTGGCCACGGCCTGGCGGATGCGCTCGGCCACCACCTTGGCGTCGTCGCGGTGCGTGGCGCGCGCCAGCACCAGGAATTCCTCGCCGCCCCAGCGGATCAGGTAGTCCGACTCGCGGAACACTTCACGCAGCCGTTCCTGCATCTGCACCAGCACCGCATCGCCGGCGGCATGGCCGTGCACGTCGTTGACGTCCTTGAAGTGATCCAGGTCGACCATGAAGAACACCATGTCGCGCCCAGGCCCGCAGTGCTCGTCGTTGGCCGTGCTGCGCAGCGGATCGTCATGATGGCGCAGCGCCATGCCGACGTCTCCCTCCACGTGCTGCAGGAAAAAGCGGCGGTTGCGAAGGCCCGTCAGCTGGTCGGTGAGGCTGAGCTCTTCCAGCGCCTGGTAAGCCTTTTCAAGCGCGAGATTTTTTTCCACCAGCTGCGCCTGGGTGGCGCTCAAGGTTGTCAAGGTGGCCGCCACCTGGCGGTAAGCGTTGGCGTTGTCGAGCGCGATGGCGCCGTACGAACAGAGTGAGCGGAAGATCAACCGTTCGCGTTCGCCGTAGGCGTGCGCGGCCTGCGACTGCACCGTCATCGCGCCCAGCACGCGTTCGCCGATCAGCAGCGGCGCAAACAGCTCGCTCAGCACGGGCGCCTGTTCGCCTTGCGCCCCGTCGCTTTCAGTGAGAACGCGCTCAGCGAGAACGCGCTCAATGAGAATTTCGCGCCGCTCGCGCACGCAGCGGGCCGCCTCGCCGCCCTGACCGGTCAGCGAGAGGCACGCGGCCGAAGCCGGCCTGCCGTCGTCAATGCTGTAAGCGCAGCTGAGCGAGTCGCCGTCGGCCTCGACGACGAAAATCGACAGGTGCGCGCCATCGAGCAAGCCGTGCACGTGGCGCGCGAGCGCGCGGTACACGGCGCTGGCCTCAAGATGGGTGGTGATCTCCTGGCCGATGGCCACCAGATGTTCGAGCGTGGCGCTGGTTTGCCGCTGCACTTCGGCGCGCAAGGCGTCGGCGGCGGCAATGCCGCGCTGGTGCGCCGCTTCGTTGCGCGCGGCCTCGCCCTGATGCTGCACGCGCAAGGCGGCGGCGCGGTTGGCGGCCTGCTGCAGGTGGGCCGCCTCGCGCGCGGCGCTGGCCTGCAACGCCACTTCATAAGCGCGCGCATGCTCGCCCACGCCGGCGTATTCGCTGGCAACGGCGTCGAGCAAGTCGGCCGGTATGCTGTAGCCGTCGATGGTCGCGGCCACCGCCATGGCCTGGCGCAGGAAATGCAGCGCGGCGTTGGGGCCGAACATGGGGTCGGGCGCGGGCAGTGCGTGGCGCGTGTGGATCAGCGCCAGCACCGTCAGCGCGGCGATCTGGTTGTAGGTGTCGTCATGCTCGCGCGCCAGCGCCAGCGCGGCGTCGGCCTTGGCCAGCGCGGCCTGCGGCCGGTTCAGGCTGGACAGCGCGTGCGCCTGGCCGCGCCGCGCGCCGCTCTGAAAATCAAGCTGGCCGAGCGCCACGCCGCGCTCTTCGAGCTTGTGGAAGCTCTCCAGCGCGCGTTCGTAGTCGCCGCCGTCGAGCGCCAGGTCGCCGTGGTATTCGAGCGCGATGGCGTAGGCGCGTTCCTGCGGCAGCGGCGCGAGCGTGACCAGCGCTTCATCGAGCAGCGCCAGCGCGGCGGCGCGTTGGCCGAGCTGGCGCAGCGTTTGCGCCGTCTGCATCAGGGCCAGCCCTACGCTGATGGGCCAGTGCGTGGTGCGCGCCAGCTCCAGGCCACGCTGCATCCATTCAAGCGCCGCTTCCTGCGCGTTCAGGTTGATCAAGGCGTTGCCGATATTGCTGGCCAGGTTGATCGCGCGGCGCAGCTGGCCGGTCGCGCGGGCCGCCTCGTAAGCCTGCGTCAGCGGGCCGACGGCGGCGCCGAAGTCGCCCCCTTGAAAGGCGCTGGAACCCTGGTAGTCGCGGATCCAGCCATTCACGGCCAGGTGGGCGCCACTGGCGCGCGCGTCAAAGCGGACGGCCCATTGTTCGGTGGCGGCGCCCAGGTCGACGTAGCACGCGAACACGGCGGCGCCGGCGTCGAACACTTCGATGCGCAGCGGGTCGCCGGACTGGCGCACGTAGCCGCCGGCGCTGGCAAGTTCGTGTTCGCCGACCGCGGCATTGCCGCGGTCGATTTCGAGCCAGGCGCGCAGCCAGCGCGCGTCGGCGCTGCCGATGGCGTCGCCCTGCTGGTCGAATTCGATGCAGGCCTGGTCGGCCAGCGCACGCGCCGCATCATGCTCGCCGAACAGCCATTTGGCTTCGCCTTCAATCAGCATCAGGCGCGCTTCGGCCCGGCTGCGTTCGGGGTCGGGCAGCAGCGCGAGCAGTTCGCCGGCGGCATGCGCCAGGCTGCGCGCGCGCGTCACGTCGCGCTGGCGCAAGTGCCACGCCAGGCGCACCATCAGGTGCAGGCGCGCGCCATCCTGCAGGGACGGCAGCGCCGCCTCCCACTGCGCCAACTGCGCGTCCATTACAAACATCTCTACCACGTGATTTCCCTGTCAATACCGGCACAGCCCGGCGTTCGGACGTTATTATTTCACAAACATCCACCGCTAGTCATGACAATATTGCAACGGCTGCCAAGAAGCTGAAAAACGAGAGTGCCGTCGAGACCAGGATGATGCGCGCTACGCGGCCGGTATCGGCGCCAAAGCGTTCGGTCAGCAGCGCCACATTGCTCGCGCTTGGCAAACAGGCGACCAGCACCAGCACCTTGAACGCAAACGGGTCGAGCGGCGCGCCGGCGGCAATTGCGGCGTGCCCGGCGCCGAACACCAGCAGCGGATGGAGCAGCAGCTTGGCGAGCGCGAACGGGACGACGTGGGACCAGACAGTCGACCAGCGGCTGGACCGGGAGGCGGACCAAGAAGCGAAACAAGAAGCGAAACAAGAAGCGAACCAAGAAGCGAACCAAGAAGCGGACCAGGAAGTGGACGAGGAGGTGGACGAGGAAGTGGACGAGGAAGATGCCCCGCCAGTGGACGCGGCAGTAGACCCGGCAGAAGGCCAGGCAGCCGGTCCGGCGGCCTGCATTTGCGAGCGCGCCAGCACGGCGCCAATGGTGAACAGCGCAACGGGCGACGCCGCGCCCGCCAGCAAGGCAACCGTGCCGTTGACTGGCCCCGGCAGCGTGATCGCCATACCCGAAGCGAGCGCGCCGAGCATGATCGCCCATGGCATGGGATTGCGCAGCACGCCCGCCAAGGCGTGGCGCAAAGCCGTGCCGCTGCCGCCCTGCCCCAGTCGCGACAGGGCGATGCATAGCGATGTGGTGATGAGCAGGTCGATTGTGATGGTGACGATGACCGGTCCCGACGCGCGTGGCCCCAGCAGGGCCACCAGCAAGGGCACGCCCATGAAGCCGGTGTTGGGAAACGCCGCCACCAGCGCTCCGAAGGCGCCATTATTCCAGTCTACGCCGCGCACGCGCGCAAACCCCACCGCCAGTGCCACCATGACCAGCGCGCACAGCAAATATACGCCGAACACACCCGGATCGAGCAGTTGCGCCAGCGGCGTGGTCGATCCGAATCGGTACAGCAGGCATGGCAGCGCGAAGTACAGCACAAAGCCGTTCATGCCCGGAATGGCAAGCTGCGGCAACATGTGCCTGCGCACAGCCACATAGCCGCACAGCACAAGTGCAAAAAACGGGAAAGTCGTGGCGAGGATGGCTTGCATGGAGCGGTCATTGTAGCCTGACCGCCCCGCTCGTACGCCTGAACCTGCCTGCAACGCCCATTGGCCTTTGGGTGCCTATTTTTTGTCGGTCTTGTCGGTCTTGTCGGCCTTGTCGGTCTTGTCGGTCTTGTCGGACGAGGCACCGGTATTGCCCTGGGTGCGACTGCTGCCGCGCGCCGTATCCTTGTGTAACTGCTGCGCCGAGCTCAAGTGCTGATCGACAACGGGCATGGTGCGCGCGGCCAGAGCCTTGACGTCGGGATCCTTGGCCTGCGACTGTACTTTTTGCAGCAGACTGTGGGTGGCCTTGTGGTCGGCCAGCCCTGCCTGAGCCATGTAGGCGCGGTCGAAGGCGTCGCCGGACAGCGCGGCCATGCGTTCGGCCTTGCGCTTGTGCATGCGGTCGAGCTCGGTTGGCAGCGCCACGCCCTTGGCTTGCGCAAGCTGCTGCACTTCGCCCAATGCCTTGGTATGGTCGTCAATCATTTGCTGCGCAAAACTTTTCACTTGATCGCTTTGCGTTTTTCCTTGCGCCATGCGGCCAGCTTCGATTTCGGCCAGGTTGGCCATAGCCATGTCCTTGATCAGTTTTTGGTCGGCCCGGCTCGGTGCCGCCCCGCCCATGGTGCCAGCGCCGCTTGCCGTGCTGCTGCCTGCCTGAGTGCCGCTCTGGGCGCCGCTCTGGGTGCCGCTCTGCGTTCCAGTCTGCTTGCCACTGTGCATGCCCGCATGGCTGCCCTCCTGGCCCGCAGTGGGCTGCCCGGCTGGCTGGCCGGTACCGGACTGGCCTGCGCCCGTCGACCCGGCGCTGCCGCCGCCCGTTTGCGCCTGGACCGCGAGCGCGGCAAACAAGGCCGCAACGGCCGAGATCGCCAGCGCGCCTCTGGCTAATTTGGTTTTCAGCATTTCACTCTCCTGTTCGGGTTGGGGATGGTGTCAACTTTTTGACAACGCGTGTCGCCACCAAGTTCAGTTGGCGTGCCACGCCCCAAAACGAAAAAAGCAATGATTCCCAGTCGGAAATCATTGCTTTCACCTGAGCGTCAGAATTTAGGGCTTGCTGTACATCCCCGCAAACTTCAGCCCATAGAACAAGATGAAGGTGTAGCAGGCGGCGGGCACCAGGAACGACATCTGCAGCCCGACCGTATCGGCCACGAAGCCTTGCACGAAGGGCACCAGCGCACCACCCACGATGGCCATGCACAGGATGCCCGAACCCTGGCCCGTCAGCGGCCCGAGTTTGTTGAGCGCCATGCTGAAAATAGTCGGAAACATGATCGAGTTGCACAGGCCCACCGCCAGGATGGCATACATCGCCACCTTGCCGGAGCCAAAAATGGCAATCAAAATCAGCGCGATCGAACACGCCGCATTGAAGGCGAGCGCCTTGCCCGGGCTGACGTAACGCATGACCGCAAAACCAATAAAGCGGCCCACCATGGCCCCGCCCCAATAATAGGCCACGTAGTTGGCTGCGCTGTCTGAGCGCAGTCCGGCGATTGACGGATCACCCATAAAGCTGATCAGGAAGCTGCCAATGCTCACTTCGCCGCCCACATACAGGAAGATGCCGACCGCACCCAGCAACAGGTGCAGGTGCGACAGCGCCGACGGCTTGCCTTGCGCCGCCGCCACACTGCTGACCGGCTCGGCGTGGGTGATCTTGGGCAGGCGCGCCAGCGCAAACAGCACCGCCAGCGCCATCAAGGCCGCCGCCAGGGCAAGGTAAGGACCCGAGACCATCGCCGCTTCCTTGGCGCGATACGCCGCCTGCTCGGCCGCCGGCAGCGCCGCCAGCTCGGTCACGCTCAGCACCACGCCGCCCAGAATCAGCATGCCGCCCAGCGGCGGACCGACCGTGGTGCCCAGCGAATTGAAGGCCTGGGTCAGCGTCAGCCGGCTCGACGCCGTCTGCGGATTGCCCAGTTCAGTGACATACGGATTGGCCGCCACCTGCAAGATGGTAATGCCCGAGGCCAGCACGAAAAACGCCAGCAGGAACAGGCCATAGCCGGACGTGGCGGCCGGATAGAACAGCGCGCACCCGGCGGCGGCGATCATCAGGCCGGTGACGGCGCCCTTCTGGTAGCCGATTTTCTTGATCAATATCCCGGCCGGCAGCGACACCACGAAATATGCGCCGAAAAAGCAGAACTGCACCAGCATCGCCTGCACGTAGGTGAGCGTGTAGACCGATTTGAGGTGCGGGATCAGCACGTCGTTCATGGATGTGAGCAAGCCCCACATGAAAAACAGGATGGTGACGATGATGAGCGGCCCGGTGGTGCTGCCCTGCTCCGCGTAATTGCTGCGCAGCGCGCCCGGCTGTGAAATGTGTTCCATGTAGTGAAGTCTCCGTTGGGTGTTTTAATGCCGGTGCGCCGGTTGTTCGGACAGGATCGCCGACACGCCGAGGAACGCGGGGTACTGCTCGGTAATGAGGTACGTCGGGATTTTTTCCAGGTAGCTCTGCAGGCGCCCTTTGGCCTCAAAGCGCGCCCGAAACGGCGACTGCGCAAACAGTGCGCCCAGGCGCGGCACGATGCCCCCGCCAATATACATGCCTCCGGTCGCGCCCAGGGTTAAGGCGACATTTCCCGCAACCGAACCGAGTACGCCGCAAAAGCAGTCGACCGTGCGCAGGCAGTCGGCGTCCTGGCCGGCCAGCGCGCGTTCGGTGATGGCCGCCGCCCCCAAGGCGCCGCCCGAGATGACGCGGTAGATCAGTTCCAGCCCGGGCCCCGACAGCAGCCGTTCGGCCGAGGCGTGTCCGAAGTCGTGCCAAAGCTGCTGCATGATGGCGATTTCAATATCGTCGGCGGGCGCAAAGCTGGCGTGCCCGCCCTCGCTGGCCAGCGGCGCCCAGCGCCCGTCCACCGGCACGATGCCCGACACGCCAAGGCCGGTGCCCGGCCCCACCAGCCCGATGGTGCGCCCCGGCAGCTCGACGCCGCCGCCCACCCGGATACGCTGCGACGAGCGCAAGTACGGCAGCGCCATCGCCAGCGCCGTGAAGTCGTTCACCACCAGCAGCGTGGACAAATCAAGCTCCTTGCGCAGAGCGGCCGTCGAAAAGCTCCACGTATGGTTGGTCATGCGGATGGCGTCGCCGTCGATCGGGTTGGCAATGGCGATCGCCGCATGGCGAACCGCGCCCGCATGGGCACTGGCCGCGCCGCTGTTCAGATACGCCGCGGCGGCCGCGCCCAGGCTCGGGAACGCACTGCACGGCAGCACCGCAACGGCGTCGAACTGGCGCGGCGACGTTTCGATGGCAAAGCGCGCGTTGGTGCCGCCGACGTCGGCCAGCAGGCGCGGACCATCGGAAAAGCGCACATTGTCGAGGTTCATTTGGCCTCCGCGCAAGTCAAGGCATCCTTCTCTTTGGCGCCACCGCCAACGATCTGGATGTTGGCGAAAGCGGCCGTGAAGGCGGCCTCGCTGTCAACGGCGAACGGGGTATCCATGCTGGCCAGGTTGGCGCCCTTGGCGCTAAAGCATGCCAAGGGAATGCGCACTGTTTGCTTCTGCTTGCCGGCCAGGCGTTCAAACACGCCGGTCACGTCAAGCGCAGCGGCGCCAATTGACACGGTGACCTTCCCCTTTGGCGCGGCGCTGACGATGGTATCGAACTGCAGCGCGCCGTCAACGCTGGCAAAGGCCGGCAGGGCGATCGCCCTGGCGCCATGCGCCTCGAGCCGCGCGGGGCCGGTCCAGGTGGCCTGCTTGCCGTCTTGCTGGGTGTTGACCTGGGTGGTTTCCACTTTCAGATTGGGCACGGTAGCCACGCTGTTGACGTCCAGTCCCAAGGCGGTGCGCTGCGCGCCGCTGACGGCGTACAAGGGCCAGGTGGCGCGGTCGGCCTGGTGAAAGACCGGGTACATATTGGTCACGCCGCAGCCGCCGTCGGCAAATGCCGCGTCCAGCTGGCCGACCTTGACGCGGCTCGCGTAATCAAGCCCGTAGCCGTAAGCGAACAGCGGCGCGTAATCCTTGTCGCCCACGTTGAGCGAACCCTGGCAGACGGCCTTGGGCCACGAGAACGACAGCTTGCCCGTAAAACCATAGGCGCCCTTGAACAGCACGTCGGCCACGCCCTTGCCTTCGGTGCCGGGCAGCCAGGCGGCGACAAAACTGTCCGACAGGTTCATCAGGTCGTTGGTGTACAGCGGGCGGCCCGCCACCAGCACCGTGATGACCGGCTTGCCCTTGCCGGCCACGGCCTGCAGCAGCGCCAGGTCTTCAGGATGGCGCGCGCTGTGGCGCAGCGTGCCCGATGGGCCGATGTCGCCGTCGCCCTCCGCATAGGGCGTCTCGCCGATGACCGCGATTACCGCGTCGAACGCTGCCACATCGACACCCGCCGCCGTTTCGCTGTAGGTGACGTTGGCCGCGCCCGCTGCCTCCTGGATGCCTTTCAGGATCGAGTCGGCGTTGGGAAAGTCGCTGTTCCGGTTGGCGGTGCCCTGCCAGGTCAGGCTCCAGCCGCCGCTCTGGTTCGACAGGTTGTCGGCGCTTTTGCCAACCACCAGGATTTTTTTGCCGCGTGCCAGCGGCAGCGCGCCGGCGTCGTTCTTGAGCAGCACCAGCGATTCGCGCACCGCCTGGCGCGCCAGCGCGCGCGCCTGCAGCGCCTCCGGCTTGCCTGCAAACGGGTTTGCTGAAGGCTTTTTGCCGAACAAGCCGGCGCGCAGCTTGACGCGCACGATGCGGGCCACGGCGTCGTCGATGCGCGCCATCGGGATTTCCCCGGCTTCCACTTGCCTGACGGTGTTGGCGATGAAGGCCTTCCAGTCGTCAGGCACCATGACCAGGTCGATGCCGGCGTTGATCGCCTGCGGGCAGCTGTCGTTGGTGCAGCCGGGGACCTGGGCAATGCCGTTCCAGTCCGAGACGACCATGCCGTCAAAGCCTATTTTCGTTTTCAGGACATCGGTCAGCAAGGCTTTACTGCCGTGCATTTTGCCGTAATCGACACCGCCGGCCACATCGTTCCAGCTGTTGAACGACGCCATCACCGTCTGCGCGCCGGCCGCCAGGGCGCTGTAATAGCCCTGGGCGTGCAGCTTGATCATCTCGGCCTTGCCGGCCTTGTTCACGCCCTGGTCCTTGCCCTGGTCGGTGCCGCCGTCGCCGATGAAGTGCTTGGCTGTGGCCACCACGTTGGCGTCGCCTTTCAGGTTGCCCTGCAGGCCGCTCACGTACTGGCCGCCGTAGCTGCTCACCAGTGCGGGGTCTTCCGAAAAACTCTCGTAGGTGCGGCCCCAGCGATCGTCGCGCACCACGGCCAGCGTGGGCGCGAACACCCAGTTGATGCCGGTGGCGCGCACCGACTGGCCCACGGCCGCGGCCATCTTGCGGATCAAAAGCTTGTCGCGCGCCGCGCCCAGGCCAATATTGTGCGGGAACAGCGTGGCGCCGTACACATTGCTGTTGCCGTGCATGGCGTCGATGCCCCAGATGACCGGTACCTTGGTCGCCATGTCGGTGCTCATCGAAGCGTCGTAGTATTTGTCGGCCAGCGCGACCCAGTCGGCCGGCGTGGCGTACTTGTTCCCGTTCGGCCAGCTGCCGCCGCCATTCAAGACCGACCCAATGTAAAACTCCCTGACCTGGTCGGGCGTGACGGACTTGATTTCGGGCTGCGTCATCTGGCCGATTTTCTGGCGCAGCGACATGCCGGCCACGATTTTTTTGACTTGCGCTTCAAGCCTGGCGTCGGGCGGGACGGCGCTGCGGATGCGGGGCCAGTCGGCCAGTGGCGCACTGACGGCAGCGGTGGGGGCAGTTGCGGCGGAGGCGGCGCCGGCGTGCAGCAGCGCGGCGGCGGCGATGAGACAGGAATGTTTGATCATGGTCTTTGCGCAGGGTCGGTGGAGGTCAAATTGGAAGCGATTCCAATTAAGATCGATATTGCGGTCTCGGGGTGTTTTTGTCAATCTGATTGTGCGGCTTTGGCGAGCGAAGCGCGCTGCGTGACGCTGATCGGAAAATCGCGCGTGACGGCGCGCTCTAGGCCATAGCAGCGGTTGAGCAGCGCGTTCAGCCCGGACCGCGTGACCGTGCGCCACGGGACGTGCACCGACGTCAGGCGCGGGGCCGAAAATTCAGTGCTTGGCGTATCGTCGTAGCCCAGCACCGACACGTCGCCCGGCACCGACATGCCAATCTCGTGCAGGAACGAGAGCGCACCGACGGCCATTTCATCATTGGCGCAAAATAGCGCCGTGAACACGTGGCCTGACTCGACCAGCTCCTTGGCGCAGGCCCAGCCGCCTTCGGGCGAAAAATCGCTCTCGGCCACCCACATGGCGGCCGTGTCGATCCCCGCGCGCTCCATTTCGCCCATGAAGCCGGCGATACGGGCCACGTTGTCGGGCAGCGTGGAAGGGCCGGCAATCACGGCGATTTTGCGATGCGCAAGGTCGAGCAAGGCGCGCGCCGCCAGCACCCCGCCTTGCGTATGGTCGGCCGTGAAGCACTGTTCGGGAATGCTCGCAAAGCTGTGGTTCAGCACCACCAGGCGCGATTGCTTCGGCCCCAGCGCCGCAATGTCGGCGTCGGTCAGGTGGTTGGTCATGGCGATCAAACCGTCGCAGCCGCGCTCCATCAGAAATTCGATGCCTTCAATTGCCTGCTCGCGCGGGTTGCCCAGGCCTACGCCAAAAGCGACCACCATGTGCAGCCCGGCGGCGCGCAGCTCGGTGTCGATCAATTGCAGGATCGGCGTGTAAAACGTCCCCTTGAGCACCGGGATGTAAACCCCGATCATTTGCGAGCTGCCCGAGAGCAGCGAGCGGGCCGCGTGCGAGGGCCGAAAGTCGAGCTCCTCGATCGCCTGTCTGACTTTTTCCATGGTTGCCTGAGACACCGAGCCCTTGCCGCTGACCACGCGCGAAGCGGTTCCCAGTCCCACGCCCGCCAGGCGGGCTACATCCTTGATAGTGGCCATGTCATTTTCCTCAGGATGCGGCGAGCCGCTGCTCGCTCGTTTTGTCGAACACGGACAGGCGCGCGCAGTCGACGCCAAAACGCACCGCTTCATTGAGCGCGAAAACGCGGTTGTCGTTGACGATCGCCGACAGCTTGCGCTCGCCAATCCTGATCCACACGATCTGGTGATTGCCCATCGGTTCCACCAGCGCCACCGTCCCGGTAAAAGGCCCCGAGTCGCCGAGCAGGATATGTTCGGGACGAATGCCGAGCACCACCTTGCCGCCAGCCAGGCTGCAAGAGGGACCGAGCGCGAGCGTCAGCGACGGCGACGGCGACAGGGACGGCGACATAAAGCGCCCGCCGGCGTCGAGCGTACCGTCGATGAAGTTCATCGCGGGCGTGCCCAGAAAGCCGGCCACGAACAGGTTTTGCGGGCGCTCATAGACCTCTGCCGGCGCGCCGATCTGCTGCACTTTGCCGCCCTTCATGACTACGATGCGGGTGGCCAGCGTCATCGCTTCGACCTGGTCGTGCGTCACGTAGATCATCGTCGAGCGCAGCGTCTGGTGCAGCAGCTTGAGTTCGCGCCGCAGCTCGGCGCGCAGCTTGGCGTCCAGGTTCGAGAGCGGCTCGTCGAACAGGAACACGCCGGCCTCGCGCACCAGCGCGCGCCCGATCGCCACGCGCTGGCGCTGCCCGCCCGACAGCTGCGCCGGTTTGCGCTGCAGCAGCGCGTCGAGGTGCAGCATCTCGGCGGCGCGCGCCACGCGGCGCGCAATTTCCGCCTTGGGGGTGCCGGCGATGCGCAGGCCGAAGGACATGTTCTTTTCCACCGTCATGGTCGGATACAGCGCATAGGACTGGAACACCATGCCGATCCCGCGCTCGCTCGGGTCGGCGAAGGTCATGTCGCGCCCCTTGATTTCAACCGTGCCGGAAGTGACGTCGATCAGGCCTGCAATACTGTGCAGCAGGGTCGACTTGCCACAGCCGGAAGGCCCGAGCAGCACCAGGAACTCGCCCTCCTCCACGGCCAGGGTCAGGTCCTTGATGATCTCGTTCCCGCCCAGGTTGATGCACAGGTCCCGCAAACAAACATTCGACATGACGTTAGCCTTTTACCGCGCCGGCGGCGATACCGCGCACAAACCAGCGCCCTGAAATAAAATAGATCGCCAGCGGTACCATCGACGTGAGGATGGTCGCGGCCATGTTGACGTTGTACATGCGCGTTCCGGTGGTGGTGTTCATCACGTTGTTCAGCTGGACCGTCATCGGATAATTGTCGGTGCCGGCGAACTGCAGCCCCAGGATGTAATCGTTCCACACCCCAGTCACCTGCATGATGGCCGCCACCACGATGATCGGCAGCGACATGGGCAGCATGACTTGCGCGAAGATGCGGAAAAAACCGCCGCCATCGATGCGCGCGGCCTGGAACAATTCGTGCGGCACGCCCGCGTAGTAATTGCGAAACAGGAGCGTCATGACCGGCATCGCAAAGATGATATGCACCAGCACGATGCCCGACAGGGAGCCGAACAGGCCCATGGCGCCGGTGACGCGCACCAGCGGATAGATCATCACCTGCAGCGGCACGAAGGCGCCCACCATCAAGACCGCGAACAGGAGCGCGGAGCCGCGCGGGCGCCAGAACGACAGCGCATAGCCGTTGATCGCGCCCAGCAGGATCGGCAGGATGGTGCTGGGGACGGCGATTGCCACCGAATTCCAGAAGCCGCCGCGAATGCCCTCGCATGACAGGCCGGTGCAGGCGCTGCTCCAGGCCTGGCGCCAGGGTTCAAAGGTGACCTGCAGCGGCAGCGCGAAAATATTGCCGAGCCTGATCTCCTCCATCGATTTGACCGAGGTGACCAGCATCACATACAGCGGCAGCAGGAAAAACAGCGCGGCGCTGAACAGGAACGCGTAGATGCCCAGGCGGGCGGGCGAAAATCGCGAAAATTGCGAGCGGCGCTTCATGCATGATCCTTGCGCCGGCGCGCATACAAAAATGGCGCGGCCATCGCAATGACCGGCACCAGCATCACCACCGCTGCCGCCGAGGCCAGCGCGATGTTCGCGCGCTGGAACAGGTGATCCATAATGAACTTGGCCGGCACTTCGCTGGCGGTGCCGGGGCCGCCCTGGGTCATGGCGACGACCGCGTCGAACAGCTTGACGACGGCGGTAGTCAGCAGCAGCAGCACGGTGGCCACGGTGGGGCCGAGCATCGGCAGCACGATCGACATGTACACGCGCCAGACGGGAATGCCATCGAGGCGCGCGGCCTTCCAGATTTCGGCGTCGATGCCGCGCAGGCCGGCCAGCATCATGGCCATGACCAGGCCTGACGCCTGCCACACGGTGGCGATCACGATGGTGTACATGACCATGTCTTCGTTCTCGATCCAGTCGAAGGAAAAGCCGGCAAAACCCACCTGGATGACGGCGTGTTCAATGCCGTCGGCCGGTTTGAGCATCCATTGCCATACCAGTCCGGTGGCCACGAACGACATCGCATACGGATACAAAAAGACGGTGCGCAGCACGCCTTCGCCGCGCACTTTCTGGTCGATGAACACGGCCAGCAGAAAACCGATGACCAGGCAGGCGGCGATGAACAGCACGCCATACAGCGCCAGGTTGTGCAGCGAGACCATCCAGCGTTCGTTGTCGAACAGGCGCGTGTACTGCGCCATGCCGACGTAGGTATCGGTGGGAAAGGTGCGTGCGTTGGTAAAGGAAGTATTGAGCGACCAGAGCACGGTGCCCAGATAGCCGACGATGACGGTCAGCGCCATCGGAATCAGTGCGGCAAACGGGATGAGTCTGCGAAGCAGGTGCTTGCTTGGTGCGGCCATCGTGTCTCCGGGTGGGCGGATCTGTGTCCGCTTGCTTGGAAGACGCCAACTTGGAAACGTTCCCAACGCAATATCGAGAATATAACACCCATCGATTTTGGGTGTCAATTCATTCTGAGCGTGGGTTGGAAATGAAGGTGGGAAATGAAGGTGAGGACTGAAGGTGAGGACTGAAGGTGAGGAATGAAGGTGCGAACTGAAGGTGCGAACTGAAGCCGGGAATTGACGCCGACGATATGGCGGAAAAAACTAGCCGCCGTAGGTCATGCCAGCGGCGCGGATGATTTCGAACCAAAACGTCCCGTCCTCATGCTGTGCGGGGGGGCGCTTGTTCGGGCCCGTCAGCACCCGCACCGACACATGCATCGGCACGCCATAGGTAGCAAGATAGGCGGCAGCGGCACGCGTGGACATCTGCTTCTGGACCATGAGGCCCTTCTCAACCCGGTAAGCCATCAACCGGTCTTTCCGCTCTTGAACCATCGTTTCCTCCGAATTCACCAATATACATCCCCGGAGAAACTTTCACAATTGCTTAGCCGCAAGATCGGGTGCGGAGCTTGTGGTCTGCCCCCGGTTGCCGTGCAACTCTTTACACAAATACACGAAAGGCGTGCTCGACCGCGGCGTACCCGTCGCGTTCAACGATGTGGTTGTGGCGCCGATGCCGCCTTTATCGACGCGCCAGACAAGCGGCACCACCTGTTTTTGGGGCACGGGGGAATGCAGCCACAGCCTGCCGTCACCCAGGCGCACGATGGTCATGCGCGACGACACGGTGGAACCGGCGATCGTGAAGGCGTGCTGAACATGCCACAGCTTGGACGCGATTGACTGCAGCGTGAAACTCCTGGTTTATTTTGGCGTGATGGGGCCGACGTCCATGCCGTCGTAACTATCGAGTTCGTGCTTGGCGGCCAGCTCGTACAAGCGCGCATTTTGTGCGAACAGCGACTCGGGCGTGTGCACGTCCACCTTCACCACATGCAGGAAAAAATAGTCTTCCTGCCCTTTTTCAAGCTGGGGAATGAAGATGTCAACGTAGCGAAAGCCCAGCTTTTGCAGTTCCTTGAGCGCAGACTCCAGCTTGGCGCGCTTGCGGTCGGTAAAGAAGTAGCCCCATTCCATGGGCTGCGCGAGGTCCCAGCCGGCGTTTTCGCCGACGTTGGCAAACATCGCCTTGATCTGTTCGAGATCGATCATATACAGTACTCACTTTGGTAGCTATTTCAACAATTTATACCTTACCTTAATTGCCGGCAGCTTGCCAAAACAGGAGAGAAACTGATGCGCGTACTGGTCACCGGATCGACCACCTGGACCGATGCGCACGCCTTGCGGCGCGCGCTGTCGGCGCTGCCGGAAGGGTCCACCATTGCGACGGGGGACACGCCCGGCATTGATGCGCTGGCCATTGCGCTGGCCGCCGAACTGGGCTTGGCGGCCGAACCAATGAAGAAGAACCGGGCCGACCGCAAAGCCTACCCGGCCGACAGCTGGAAGGGACTGAACGAGCGCATGCTCGCGACCGGCATCGACCTGGTGCTGGCGTTTCATGCCCAGTACGGCCAGCCGGGCTGCGCGCGCGGGACGGTGCACATGGTGGCGCTGGCCACCGCCGCCGGGATCGAGGCGAGGACTTTCCTGCGTTAGTGGCCAATAGCGCTCGATAGTGGCGCCTGATCGCGGGATTCGTCACGGGTCCCGTCCTGTTTGAGGCGGGTATCAGCTTGGTGGCGACCGCATCATGGCGGACAGGCCAGCGCATCACGGCTCTTGGCGCCGCCGCCAACGATTTCAATATTGGCAAATGCCGCCTTGAACGCGCCTTCGGTATCGATGCTGAACGGCGTGATGATCCTGCCCAGGTCGACCCCCTTGGCAGTAAAGCAGGCCAGCGCAAGTTTGACGGTTTGCTTCCCTTTGCCAACCAGGCCTGCCAGCGTTGTGGCGATGTCAATGGACTCGCCGTTTATTCCGACCATCACGGGTGCCGTGGGTGTGGTGTCGACCATGGTATCGAATTGCAGCGCGCCGTCAGTGGCGGCAAAGGCCGGCAGAGCACGCGCCTTGTCGCCGCTTGCCTCAAAGCGCGCCGGCCCGCGCCACGTGATGCGCTTGCCGTCTTGCTGGGTGTTCATTTGTACCGTTTCTACCGTGGCGCCCGACACGGTGAAGACCTTGTTCAAATCGCTGCCCAGGGCAATGCGCTCGGCGCCGCTGCCAAGATACAGCGGCCAGCTCGCGCGATCCCCTTGCGTGAGCACCGGCCACGCATTCGTGATGCCGCAGCCCCCCTCGGTATAGCGCGTGTCAAGCTACCCGACCGTGGCCGAGCTGCCGTAGCGCAGGCCGTAGCCAAGCTTGAACAGAGGCGCGCTGTCTTTGCCCGCCGTGCTCAGGTCCGTCTGGCAAACGCTACCGGGCCACGCGAATGACCATGTGCCGCTGAAGGGGCGTCTGCCACTGGAATGTGAGTCCTTTGAATGCCCTCCTCCTGAATGCATTCCTTTTGAATTTACGCCTGTGAACAAGACATCCGCGATACCTTTGCCTTCCGTGCCGGGCAGCCACGCGGCGACAAAGCTGTCCGACAGATTCATCAAGTCATTGGCATACACAGGCCGACCGGACAACAGTACCGTTACCACCGGCTTGCCCTTACCCCCAACAGCTTTCAGCACCTCCAGGTCTTCCGGATAACGCGCGCTGTGGCGCAGCGTTCCCGCAGGCCCGATGTCGCCCGCGCCTTCCGCATACGGCGTTTCACCAATGACCGCAATCACGGCGTCGAATGCGGCCACGTCGATGCCTTTCACATCGTGGCTGTACGTGACGTTGGCCGCTCCCGCTTTCTCGACAATGCCGGCCAAAATCGTATCACCATTGGGAAAGTCGCCATTTTTGTTGTCCGTGCCTTGCCACGTAAGCGTCCAGCCGCCATTTTGCAGCGGCAGGCTATCGGCCCCCTTGCCCACCACCAGAATTTTTTTGCCTGGCGCCAGCGGCAAGGCATTCCCGTCATTTTTCAGTAAGACCAGGGATTCGCGCACGAGTTCACGCGCACGATGCGGGTGACCGCGTCGTCAATGCGCGCCATCGGAATCACGCCGCTTTCCACCTGTCCGATAGTGTTGGCGATGAAAGCCTTCCAGTCGTCCGGCACCATGACCATGTCGATGCCCGCATTGATGGCTTGCGGACAGCTGGCGTTGCTGCAACCGGGCACTTGGGCGATGCCGTTCCAATCCGAGACGACAAAACCGTCAAAGCCCATCTTTTGTTTAAGCGCTTCGGTGATCATCGCTTTGCTGCCGTGCAGCTTGCCATAGTCGATGCCGCCGGCCTTGTCATGCCAACTGTTGTACGACACCATCACCGTTTGCGCGCCGGCGGCCAGCGCGCTGTAGTACCCCTGGCCGTGCACATTGATCATCTGTGACCGCGTGGCCAGCGCGTTGCCCTGGTCCTTGCCCTGATCGGTGGCGCCATCGCCCATGAAGTGCTTGGCGGTGGCGATCACGCTCGCGTCACTGCCGAGCTTTCCCTGCAGGCCGCGCACGTAGGCGCCGGCGTAGGCATTGACTACGGCCGGGTCTTGCGAAAAACTTTCGTAGGTGCGACCCCAGCGGGCGTCCCGCACCACTGCCAGCGTGGGCGCGAACACCCAGTGAATGCCGGTGGCACGCACCGCCTTGGCCACCGCCGCGCCCATCTTGCCGACCAGGCGCGCATTGTGCGCCGCGCCCAGGCCAATGTTGTGCGGGAACTGGGTGGCGCCGACCACGTTGCTGTTGCCGTGGATGGCGTCGATGCCCCAGATTACGGGCACCTTCAGGCGCATGTCGGTGGCCATCGACGCGTCGTAATACTGGTCGGCCAGCGCCACCCAGTCGGCCGGCGCGGCGTGCTTGTTCATGGCCGGCCAGCTGCCGCCGCCGTTGAGCACCGAGCCGAGGTAATAGCGGCGTACGTCGTCCGGCGTTGCGGTTTTGATTTCCGGTTGCGTCATCTGGCCCACTTTCTGGGCCAGCGTCATCGCGCCGACGATTTCCTTGACGCGCGCTTCAAGGTGCGCGTCGGTGCGCACCGCGCTCGTGATGTGCGGCCAGTCGGCCAGCGGCGCGGCGCAGGCGCTGGCGCCACAGGCCAGGGCGGCGAGAATGAGATAGATATTCTTATGCATGGAGTCGCTCACAAATAGAGGGCGCAGCTGCCTTGCTGCAGGGGCGCCCGACGGGTTAATTACAGCTTGTAGTTCAGGCCCAGCAGCACTTGGCGCCCGTACGTGGTGTAACGTTCCGGCGCATACGAGCCGCCGGTAAAGGGGTCGCCTTGCATGGTCTGGTACGGCGCGTTCCTCACGTTGTTCACCTGCAGCAGCAGCGCGGCGCCTTTCAGGGGGCCGGTGTCAAAGCTGTAGCCAAGCTGGAAGTCGACCTGGTTTTCGGCCAGGATTTCGCTAAAGGCGCGCTGCGCAAACAAGCCCGTGACTTCACCGCGATAGGCCGAACGGTAGCGCCGGCTCACGCGCGCCGAAAAGCCATTTTTCTCATAAAACGCCGTCACGTTCGACACCACGCCCGACAGGCCGGGCAGCTTTTCCTTGGTGCCGGGACCGTTGGGATGGATCGAGCTTTCCGTGGCCGATATGCTGGCCAGCACGCCAAAGCCTTCCAGCGCGCTCCACAGGCGGCTGGCTTCGAAGGAGCCAGACAACTCGGCGCCGCGCACCATGCCGCCCTCGCCGTTGGCGGGACGGTTCATGGTGCCGGTGTTCGACAGCGGCACCACGCTCGACGGATTCGGAAAGCCCGTAAAATCGAATGCCGTTTGCTGGTTGTAGATATAGCTTTTGAGCTTTTTGTAGAACAGCGCGCCGGCGATGTACCCGCTCTTGCCGAAGTAATGTTCAAGCGAGAGGTCGAAGGCGTTCGCGCGCCAAGGCTGCAAGCCTGGATTGCCGCCGCTGCCGTTCCACATTTTGGTCGTGGCGTCCACGCCACCGGTGGCGCCGGCGCGCATGTCGGCCATGCGCGGCCGGGCCAGCGTCTTGGCCACGCCAAAACGCGCGGTGGTGCCGCCCAGGTAGTGGTTCAGGTCGAAAATCAGGTTCGCGCTAGGCAGCACGTCGGTGTAGGCGTCGCCGCCCGAAATCGGCTTGGTGGTGTTGCCGGACAAGGCAATGCCGTCCGAATCCTGCTGCATGCGGATCACTTGCAGTCCCAGGTTGCCGCGCAGGGGCACCTGGCCCAGATCCGTATCGATCGACAGCTTGCCGAAGGCGGTGGTCTGCTTTTCCGTCACGCTCCAGTTGTTCAGCGCGTCGTTGTCGGGGCGCGCCGGTTGCTGGTCGTAGTATTTGTCCAGCACCGCGAGCGTGTCGTAGCTCAGGGTGCCCGGCAGGCCGGCGAACGACAGCGAGGTGGTTGGCACCAGCAGGTCGGACGACACCGTCGCGGGGGCGCGATTGTTCTTCAGGAAGTAGTAGTTGTTGACGTCGACGTGGGTCTTTTCGCGCCTGGACTGGCTGATGCCCGTTTCAACGCTGCGGAAAAAACCACCAAGGTCATGCCTGGCGCTCAGCTTGAACGCGCCCAGCGTGTCTTCCACCACGGGGCGGTGCATGTCGCCGTCCTTGCCCCAGCCGCCGACGTCAGTGAGCTTGATTTTGCCCGGGTTGGCAAAGTCGACGCTCGGCGTGAAAGTGGGCAGCCCGGCGCCAGTGGGAATCTTGAACTTGAAGTCGTTGTCGGTGAGGCCGGCGTTGGCAGGACCGAGGCCGGCGTAGGTTTCCAGCACCTGCTCGCGGCGCTTGGCGCTCGAATACGACAGGTCGCCGTCCAGCGCCCAGCCGCCCACCTTGAGGCGGTTGTTCCAGCCCAGCGCGCCGATCTTGTCCTTGCGCGTATTGAAGTCGTTGCGCACGATCGGCTCGAGGTTGACGATGGCGCCGGCCGTGAGCAGCTTGGTGCCGCCGATGGTGTCGATCACCGGATTGTTGTAGCGGACTGCGCTCCACTGGTGCGAATTCCACATCATGCCGCGCATCGTGGTTTCCTGGTCAAACTCGGAGTAGTACAGGTCGAGCGCCGTGCGGTAGTTCTTGCCCGGCTTGAAGTCGATCACCGCCATCAGGCCGTCGCGCCGCTGCTGGCGTGACGAGGCGGTTACTTCGGCGCCCTTGAGCGCTATCACGTCGGCCGGCAGGCCATTGTTCTCGCCGCCCCACCACCATGATTTGTATTCGCGCTGCTGGCCGGGTGAATCGAGATGGGCAAAGCCGACCGCCACGCCCAGCGTATTGTTGAAAAACTGGTCGATGTAAGAAAAGCTCATGCGCTTGCCGCCCGCTTTTGAGCCGTCGTTGAGGGCGCCGTTCGAATTGCGCTCGCCGCGCAGGCCGATGGCAATGGTGCGTCCGCGCCGGTCGAGCGGGCGCACCGTCTGCAGGTCCACGGTGCCGGACAAGCCCTGCCCCATCAGCGTGGCGTCGGGGGTCTTGTAGACGGTCACGCCGTTGATCAGCTCCGACGGATACTGGTCGTATTCGGCGCCGCGGTTGTCGCTGGTCGAGACCAGTTCGCGTCCGTTCATCAAGGTGCCCGCGAAGTCGGGGGCCAGGCCGCGGATCGAGATCACTTGCGCGCGCCCTTCGACGCGCTGCGCGGTCAGGCCGGCCAGGCGCGAGATCGATTCTGCGATGCTGACATCGGGCAGCTTGCCGATGTCTTCGGCGGTGACCGCTTCGACGATCGAATCGGAGTCGCGCTTGATGGCGATCGAGCTGGCGATGCTGCCCCGAATCCCGGTCACGGTCACCACATTGGTGCTCTCGCCAGTGGGCGCGGTGCTTTGCGCTTGCGCAGCCGCGGCCGACAGCAGCAGCGCGCAGGCGGCGGCGATCGGGGTGATCTGGATGATGCCGCGCGGGTGAAGCTGGCGCGTCTGGTTACCTTGGGTATGCATGGTGTCTCTGTCTCCGGTTTATTTTTATGAAGAGCAAGCGGTGATGCCGGGTCGGTGATGCAGGAACGATCTGGAAGCGCTTCCACAGTGACCCGAAAATTTTGCCCGGGTTTGGCAGCCAGGCGCACCTGCTGGGGAGCGCAACGACTGAAACCGGGGCAATGACATGATGTGGGAGCGTTCCCACATCATGTGTTGATCGTAGCATTGGGGTGTTTGCGAAGTCAATCGATTTGATGACGAATGTTCACTCGTGGCTGGGCGACGCCAGCTCTTCGGACACCAAAAAAAAAGCAACAGCGCCGCTGCTGCGCCGCTGTTGCAAAGAGGAGCTACAGAACGTCTATTGCTTGGTCTATTGCTTGTTCAGCTGCCACCAGTTCAGGTTCCACCCGCCCACGCGCGAGTAGATCGCCAAGTCCTGCTGCCCTGCCGTCAACTGCACCGTCGCACTGACCGTGGTCCAAGCTTGAAAGCCGCCCGTATTGGGCACATTGATCAGCGCCAGATCGGCGCCGTTTTTACTGAGCACCAACTGCCCGCCCGTAAAACCGCTGGCGACGCGGAACTGCACCGTGTGCGCACCGCCGACCGGCACATTGATCGGATACGTCATCCAGTCATTGTTGTCCGTGTAGCCCACATTGAAGCCGCCGCCAGTATCCGTGGTCGTCTCCACGCGCATGCCAACGTGATTATTGAACATTTCCGCTTCAATCCGCGTGCCCACCGTCGGCTTCCAGTTCATCCACGTGGCCATCGCTTCATTTTTGACCAGCGCTTGCGTGCCAAAGCCGCGGAAATATGCTTCGATCGCCGCGGCCGACGCGGTGCTCACATTCAGGTTGCCATAGGCGCCGGCGGTGCTGTTGGTGACCATGCCCCAGTTCCAGCCGCCGCCGTTCCAGCCTGCCTGCGACGTGGTCTTGTACGACCAGGCGGTGCCGCCCCAGCCAAGCATGTTGAAGATGTCGTGGGTATGGCGCGTCATCTGCGCACCGTAGTTGCCCAGCAAAGTCCACGGCTGGAATTCACCCACCAGGAACGGCGTGCTCAAAGCGGTCAGCTTGGTATTCCAGGCGCACACCTCGCGCGCGTCGCCGGTGCCGCACTGCAGCCAGTCCGCATACATGTTTGCCTGCGCCGCGGGACCGGAGACTTCGTTCCATCCCCAAAGGCCGGGATAAAAATGCATCCAGAACGCGACGTTGCTCTTGCCGCGCGCATTCGGGTTGCCATAGGCGTCGATGCCCGAATTGTGCCCCGGCAGAATGATCATGTGCTCCGGATCCTTGGCGCGCACGGTGTCGAACAGCTCGTAGCCAAAGTTGGCCAGCGTGGTGGCGTCGGTCCCCCACGGTTCATTGAGCAGGTCGTAGGCGGCCACCGCGGTGCGGCCGCAGTAGTGGCTGGCGACCATGTCCCACACCCATTTAGTGCGGTCGCGGTAAGTCTGGTTGGTCCACATTTCCGCCGGGCCCACGCAGCCGTCGTGCTGCTCGCTGGCCGCCGCCGCGCCGCCAACGGCGCCGTGCAGGTCGAGGATCACATACATGCCGCGCTTTTCCGCTTCGTTGACGGCAAAGTCGAGGTACTTCCAGGCGTCAGCGCGCAGCGTGTAGGGCGCGTTCTTGTTTTCGACCACGTCATACAAAAAAGGCACGCGCACCACGTTCATGCCCATTGCCTTTATCAGGTCGAAGTCGCGCGCCGTGATGTAGCTGTCGCGCCAGACGTTCATCAGGCGCTCTTTTTCGGTCACGCCAAAACGGCTGGCAAGCGTGGACTCAAGCGTGCACTGGTCGGCGATCGCCCCGCCGCTGTTGGCAATGGACGAATTCATCATCCACATTTCCATCGCCAGCCAATTGCCCAGATTCACGCCGCGCAGGTTCACGCGCGCGCCGCTGGCGTCGACCCAGTATTTGCCGCTCTGGCGAATCGCCGGCAGCGCGGCGGTACTGGCTTCCCTGGTGAAACCGATCCAGTTCAGGTTGAAGCCGCCGCCCTTGGCGAACACCGTCAGATTCTGGGCGCCCGCCGACAGGTAGATGCGCGAGGCGATGGTAGTCCAGGTTCGCCAGCCGCCCGTGTTTGGCACGCCAGTTACGCTGCTGATATCAAGGCTGTTCTGGCTCAAGACGATCTGGCCGGTGGTGCCGGCCGAGGCCACCCGGTACTGCACCGTGTACCAGCCCGCCGACGACGGATTGACCGAATAGGTCATGTAGTCGTTGGCGTCGATCCAGCCAACGTCGCTGCCGCCGCCGGCGTCGCCCGTCGCTTCGAGCGCGACGCCCGCCATGCTGGTGTAAGACTCTGCCTGCAGCGTGCCCGGTAGTGCTGTCTGGGCCGCGCTGGTCGCTCCGGCCAGGGCCAGACCAAGCCCGAGCAAGAGTCGAAGGGCGCCTGGGGCGCGCATAGTTATTTGCGAATGCATGTTCTCTCCATTATCAGTATAGGCCGCGCGCTGCCGGGAATGTGCATGCGGGCGCGGTATGACATGACTGTGTCCGTTCATGGCCAGGCCATGACGGTTTGGCGCGCTTGTCGCCTCCTCCCTTGGGCAGTGAACAGTAAACAATACCTATTTGGCAAACGGCGTGGGCGCGGTGGTGCTGGTCATCCAGTCCATCACGCGCTGCTGCGGCTCATACTGCACGCTGCCAAAAAGCTTGAACAGCGACTCTACCTGCGCGTTGGACGCGGTGGTGAAGTCGACCTTGGGGATGCTCTGGCCGGCAGCGTTGGTGACCAGGCCCCAAGTCCCTGCGCCCTGCCCGCCGTCGTTGGTGACCAGCTTCCAGGTCCAGGCGGTGGCGGCCCAGCCGAATTTGCCGTAGGTGTCGAAGGTCACGCGCGTGATCTGGCCGCCCAGGTCCGCACCCAGCCCCGCCCATGGCTGCAATTCGCCGATGAAAAATGGCGTGTCGAGCGCCTTGATGCGCTGGTCCCATTCGCACACGCCGCTGGCCGCGCCGCCGCTGCAGGTCAGCCAGTCGCGGTGCACGTCTGCGCCGATGGCGCCCCAGCCGAACATGCCGGGATAGAAGTGCATCTCGAAGGCGACGTTCTTCATGCCGACCGCCGCCGAATTGCCGTAGGCTGCAATGCCCGAGTTATGACCCGGCAGGATGATCACGTGATTCGGGTCGACGGCGCGCACGGCCTCGTACAGCTTGGCCACCACCGCCGCCAGGTTGGCGGCGCCCGTGCCCCACGGTTCATTGAGCAGGCTGTAACCGGCCACCGCCGGCCGGTCCTTGTAGCGCGCAGCGATCTGCTGCCACAGCCAGATGGTGCGTTCCTGGTACTGCGGCGTGGACCAGTACAGATTGCGGTTGGCGCAGCCGCTGTGGTGTTCCACGCCCTGGCTGCCGACGGCGCCGTGCAGGTCGAGGATCACATACATGCCCCGCTTTTCGGCCTGCGCGACGGCGTCGTCCAGGTAGCGCCAGGCGTCGGCGCGCAGGTGGCGCGGATTTTTTTCGTCTTCGACCACGCTGTGGATGAAGGGCACGCGCACGGCGTTCCAGCCGTATCTGGCCATCAGATCCCAATCGCGCTCGCCGATCCAGTTGTCCCGGAACACCTTCATCAGGCGCTCGCGCTCCGCGTAGCCGAAGCGCGTATCGAGCGCCGCATCGAGCTTGCAGTTGTCGTCGATGCCGTTGGAGCCCTGGCCCATCATCCAGAATTCATTGAGCAGCCAGTTGCCCAGGTTGACGCCCTTGAGCAGCACGGGCGTGCCGTCGGCGCGCACCCACTTTGCGCCTTGCGCATGGATCATCTGGGAGGCGTTCAGGATGGGCGCGGCGGGCGGCGGCGCGACCGGCGTTGCGGTGACGACGACCGGCGGGACAGGCACGGCGGGTACCGCGGGCACGCTGGGCACCGAGGGCGCCACCCCGCCCCCGGCGCCGCCGCAAGCGGCAAGGGCCGTCGCCATCAACACGGTCAAGCACGTATTTTTCAAGTTCATCTGATTTGTCTCCTGCGACATGGGAGCGCTTCCATGTCAATGTTAAAAAAACTCGCGTGCCAGGCGAGAACTATTGCGTTATTAGGTGCCGGGCGGCCGGGCGAGCGACGCGCGCTGGGTGATCGAAATGAGGAAGTGGCGCTGGATGGTGCGCTGGGTGCCGTAGCAGCGGTTGAACAGTTCGTCGAGCGCTGCCATCGTCATCTCCAGCCAGGGAATGCGCACCGACGTCAGGCGCGGGCTTGAAAATGCGGCGCTCGGCGTGTCGTCGTAGCCGATCACCGAGATATTGCGCGGCACTTCACGCCCGTTCTCCTGAAAATAGGCCATGGCGCCGACGGCGATTTCATCGTTGGCGCAAAAAACGGCGGTGAACTGGTAACCTGACTCGATCAGCCGCGCCGCTTGCGCCCATCCGGCTTCCGGCGAAAAGTCGCTTTCGGTTTGCCACACGCCGGCCGGGTTGATGCCGATGCGTTCGAGTTCGCCCATGAAACCGGACAGGCGCGCCACGTTGTCGGGCGAGGTGGACGGCCCGCCGATCACGGCGATCTTGCGGTGGCCATGTTCGAGCAAGGCGCGCGCCGCCAGCACGCCGCCATAGTGATGGTCGGCCGTGAAGCAATGCGACTCGATACCGTCAAGCAGATGGTTCATGAAAACGATGCGCGACTGGTTCTTGCCAAGCGCGAGCACGTCTTCCTCGCACAGGTGATTGCTGATGACGATCAGGCCGTCGCACCCGCGCTCGAGCAGGAAGTTGATGCCTTCCACCGCCTGGCGGCGCGCGTCGCCCTTGCCCACGCCGAAAGCGACCACCATGTGCAGGTCGGCCGCGCGCAGCTCGGCGTCGATGGCCGCGAGGATGGGCGTGTAGAAGGTGCCTTTCAGGATGGGGATGTACACGCCCACCATTTGCGAGGTGCCCGACATGAGCGCGCGCGCCGCATGCGACGGCCTGAAGTCGAGTTCCTCGACCGCCTTTTGCACGCGCGCGATGGTGGCCGCCGCAACGTAGCCTTTGCCGCTGACGACGCGCGACGCGGTGCTCATGCCGACGCCGGCGCGCAAGGCGACATCTTTGATCGTTGCCACGTAATTAACTCCTGGAAGTGATTTGCGAGAGAATGGCAAAAAAGCGCTCAGGCGGGCTGCCACATATGCAGATACTCGCCTGCATGCATCGACCACGCCCTGATCGACTGGGTATCCCGTTCCACTCAGCAAGCCCACACCCGGGGTAGATTGCGCGACATGTTGGCGGGTGCAGCCTTTTTGCTGGGTCTTCAATAAGGCGTGTGGAAGCGCTTCCATGCAAGTGATAGTAGCACCGGCAAGTTTTGAGCGTCAACGCTTTTTTTGGCGGCGCGGCCGGCTGGCGGCGCCTTCGACGCGCTGCGCGCGCTCAGTGTCCGTGCAGCTCGCTGATGACGCCGGCGAAGTTGAAGCGGTGAGCCGCAATGAGCAATCCCACGAGAACAACACCCATCAAAATGTATAACAACCGTTTGTGCATCGCGTGCTCCTTAAAGGTGAATAAGCGCTTTTTGAATGGTCAGGCTGCTTGCGTTGAACGCCGGCACGGCGCTAGCGCCAACGGCGCCGAGTACGACCACGCCCAGCCAGGTCAGCATCGCCAATGGCGCCAGCGTCAACGGTAGCGGCCATTGAAAAGCGAGCTTACCGATCGTGCGCCCTACGAGCAGGGATAAGGGCAGGGAGAACAACACGGCCATGCACCAGCTCATCAAACCAATCGCCACTGCCTCGATGACAACGCTACGAACGACGATACGGCGCGTGCCGCCAACGGCGCGCATGACGCCAAATTCACGCGTGCGCTCAAGCACGCTGGTGCTCATTGCCGACATCAGTCCCAAGGTGCCAACGATGGCCATCACCACCGACATGGCCCTTAGCGCAAAGATCAAGAGCGACACGTGGCCGCTCAAGGCGCGCGCCAGGGTGCTTTCGGAAACGACGATTTTCATGCTGACATTGGCCCGCTCCAGGACCTGTTCAATCCGCCGGGTGATCGCGTCAACGCTGGCCGTGTCGTGCCGCGTCGTCACCACACGCAAGGCGTTGAGCGTACCGGCTTGACCGGTGGCATCGGCGTAGCCTCGGGCGCTCGTGTAGGCGCTGGCCGGGGTAATGATTTCGCGCGCTATCCCCACCAGCAGAAAGCGCGCTTGGCGCCCATCGAGATTGAGCGCAATGTGCTGGCCGACCTTGGCCTGGGGCAGCAAAGCGTGCGCCACATGATTTAACACGACCGCGTCCGTGTCGTCGTCGCGCAACCAGCGGCCTTCCAGCACCGTCAGAGCGGTCGAGCCATCGCCTGCGGGCACCGAGCGCAATGAGAAGCTGCCATGGCCGCCGTCGGGATAGGTGCGGACGATGTCCAGGCCATCCGGTCGTGCCGGCGCCGCTGGCGACACATTCCATGCCTCTGCCCAGGCCACCCCTTCCATCGCACGCACGGCGGCAAGCATTGGTTCGTGCGGTGCAGGGTGGCTCAGGCGTACTTCAAGGTCGTAACGACGGTCCGCCGCAGCGTCGGCAAGATTGCGTTCCCAAGCCGACTTGACGTTTACGCTGGTCATGAACATCGCCCCTGCCGAGGCCAACAGTGCCAACGTGAGTACCAGTCGGCCGCGACGCCGAAAAATATTTCGAAATGACATCAAGTAGCTGCGGTCAATGGCCGCGAATTTCCCCAGCCACGCGAACAAGTTGCCGGCGCCACTAGCCGGTCGGCCAACGCCGAAGTCGCTGATCGCACTGCGCACAGTCACGCGGGTAATTCTGACAATTGGTACCAGCGCGATACACAAGGGAGTCAAGAGGCCTGCCATCACCGCGATCAGGTAACGGCTGGCCGGGATGGCCTGGCTGTACAGGGTGAAATTGAGCTCGTGGGAAATCGCCTGCGCGAAGCCGCGCCCGGCCATCACGCCCGGCGGCATGCCGATGGCCAGCGCTGCAAGGCTGATCAACACGACCAGTACCACATACAGTTGCACGATCTGCGCAGTGCGCGCGCCGATGGCCTTCATGATCCCGATCTGCCGGATCTGTTGCGTGAGCAGCGTATCGATCATGCTCGCGATAAGAATGCCGCCCAGTACCAGTGCCATGGAACTAAACAGCAGCAGCATGATCAGGATTGCTGTCATCTGGTTTTGATGGGGATGCTTGCCTGGCGGAGGAATGCGAATTTCCTGCACCTTGTGCCCCTGCGCGCGCAGCCATGCGGCCAGCTTGCCGACCGTATCCTGCGCCGCAGCGTTGTCCGACCGCCCTTGCCGCAGCGTGAGCTTGAGCAGGTGCAAGCGCGCCGGTTCGCCTAACCAGGCCAGCGTGGCCGGCGTGATATAGCCGTAGGCCGTCTGCTCCTGCATGGCTGGCGCCAGCGCCGGATCGTGTACGGCCCCGGCCAGCCGCATCGACCGGCGCGCCCCGTCAGGCGACTGCACGGCAAGGCTTGCCCCCGGCCGTGCTTCCAGCAGTTCAAAAGCAGTGCGCTCAAGCAGCATGCTGCCAGTCGGTGGCGGCCAATCACCAGACTGCCGGGTAAAGCGGCCGATGCGCACATCGTTAAAGTCGGGCACCACGAACAATAATAAGGGCAGCCATTTGCCCGTCGTGGTCTGCACCCGCGACAACACAGACGCGCCGGCTTGGGCGTCCTCGATACCGGGAAAGCGCCGTACCACGTCGAGCAGCACCGCATCAACCTGGTCGAGCTCGATAAGCGCCGCAGCCGGGTGCGTTCCCAGGTAATTGACACTGATTTCGCGCGTCAAAATGGTGTACGCGCTCAAAATGGCGGTCACGCCGAATATGCCGACCGCCACCGCCAGCACCATCACCATCATGACCAGCCGGCTTTGCATGGCGCGTAGGTCGCCGGCCAGTTTTTTCCAGCGGGGGCTGAGCATCACGCGTCCCGCGCCGGGGCAACAACGGCGCCGTCGCAGAGCATGATGGTACGCGTGAAATAACGGCTCAGGTCGCGTTCATGGGTCACCATCACCACGGTCTTGCCTTCTTTCGCCAGCGCCGCGAACAGTTGCATGACGTCATCCGAGGTTTTGGAGTCGAGATTGCCGGTGGGCTCGTCGGCCACCAGCACTGGCGGATCGTTCGCCAGCGCGCGCGCGATCGCGGCGCGCTGCTGCTGCCCACCGGACAAGTCAGCCGGCAATTTGTCGGCCTGATCGGCAATACCTAATTTGGTCAACAAGGCAAGGGCGCGCGGGCGGCGCGCCGCGCTCGGGTAGGTGCGGCAAAAATCCATGGGCAGCATGACGTTTTCGGCGATGGTCAAGGTGGGCAACAGTTGGAAAAACTGGAAGACAAGGCCGATCGCCTTGCCGCGCCATACCGCCAGTTGCTCCTCCGACAGCGTGTGCACGGCGGTGGAACCAATCTGGATGTGACCGGAGGTGACGGTGTCGATCCCGGTCAGCAAGTTGATCAAGGTCGTCTTGCCACTGCCGGACTTGCCCACCACCGCGACAAATTCACCGCTGCTGATCTCAAGCTCAATATCACGCAATGCATCGAAACTGCCCGACGGTGTTTGGTAACGCTTGCTCACGTGGCGCATCGAGATCAGTGCCGGCAAAGCGGACCGATCCGGGATAACTGTGTTCGTGTCATGCGCAACTGGGTGCATAAGGCTTCTCGCAATCTGGCGTGTATTTATAAGTAATAACTTACTTATAAATTTACGCGAGTGACGGGCGCATGTCAACTAGTACAACTGGTATTTTTGGCAATTCACCTGAGCGGTGAACATTTGCCCGCTCAGCGAAGCGGCGTGCTTGTAACCGGCGGCTGCATGCCGCGCCACAATGCCTCGACAAAGCCGTCGATCAGTTGTTCCGTATTCCCGCCATGCACACCCATCAATTCGAACAGCGGCAAACTGTGGATGGCCGCGATGAACAGACCTGCGGCCGGCAAATGATCGTGCTTGGCAATGACGCCGCGGGCGCCAGCCTGATCGAGAAAATCGGCCAGCGCCTCGGTGAGAGCAACCGGAGGCGAGCGCTCGAAATGGCTGGAAATGTCGGCAATGTTGATCGATGGATGCGTCAGTAGTTGCAGCAGGACGGGAATGAGCTGGCGGAAGTACGCCAGCATGCGGTGCCCGATGGCGACCAGCGCCGAACGCACGTCTTGCGGCGCAAGGCCGGTACCCATGATGGCATCGATATCGACGACGGGCGGCACCATCGCGGCCATAAACAGCGCCGCCTTGGTGGGGTAACGCTGAAACAGCGTCGCTTCCGAAATACCGGCGCGACGTGCAATCTCCTTGGTGGAACCTACCGCGCCATGCTCAAGAAAAACCGCCCGTGCCAAGTCGCGTATTTGTTCATCTTGCACCGTCTTGTGTCGACCCATGTCATTCCGCCCGTTTTTTATAAGCTACTGCTCACCTAATGTAATAGCTGCCAGCGGCGTGGTCAACCCCTGCCGGTCTTTGCTCACCGTCGAATCGCTTACTTGCGTGGGAGGGCAGCACCGGGAAGTTTTTGGAGAAAGACAAACAGGCCAAAAACCGTGGCGATGACGTTGTAGACAGAATCCATTCACATTCCCAGAAAGGCCAACCCGGGCGGGCGTGGCAGGCGTGAAGCAGATTATGCCTATTCGGCAATAAACACCAGGAAATGACTAGCGTTTCCGGGACGGGGGGTACGCGTTGACCAAAATGTCCCAGCGTCTTTTTTGAACGGACTTGTCGCACAAGACCATCACGCCCGGCCCCTCCTGGCCGTCAGATTGCACAGCCCACCTGCTTCGCAAGGGAACCAGGCAACGCTCGACCTGCATTCTCAGGTCGGGTCCGAAACCAACCCAGTTCGTGTGGTGCTTACGGTTATAGGCACGCAGAAACCGTTGCCCTTCCGCGTTAATTTCGAACAAACCGTGCACGTCATCGACCGTGCGATATTTCGTCAGGTCGCCCACCACCACGTGCGCGGCGCGGCAGGAGGCCGAGGCTGCGAGCAGCAAGCCGATGACGATGAATAGTTTATTCGACTGCCACATTGAGGTATATTTTCCTGCCCTATGCAAAGGTCGAAAAATCCGGCTTGCGCTTCTGGAAGAACGCCGTAAATGCTTCCTTCGCTTCTGGCGCCAGCAGCATTGCCCCGAACAGTTCATTTTCCGCCGCCATGGTGTCATTGATCGGCCCCATCCTGGCACGCTTCATCAGCGCCTTGGTGGCGCGGATCGACGCTGCAGGCAGCGCCACCAGCTTGGCGGCCTGGCCCTGCGCAAAGGCCATCAGGTCGGCCAGCGGCAGCACGCGCGACACCAGTCCCATCTCGAATGCTTCCTGCGCCAGAAACGCTTCGCCGAGCAGCAGCTTTTCAGCGGCGCGCGGGTAGCCCGCCAACTGCGGGAACAGCAGCGACGACGCAAACTCTGGGCACAGCCCCAGCTGCGCGAACGGCATCGAGAACTTGGCGTTGTCGGCCGCGTAGACCAGGTCGCAGTGCATCAGCAGCGTGGTGCCGATGCCGACGGCCGCACCGGACACCGCCGCCACCACCGGCTTGCTGCTGCCCGAGAGCGCGCGCATGAACTGAAATACCGGGCGCGCGTCGGCAGGCACGCCTTCAACCGGCACCGAATTTTTCATGAAGTCTTCAAGGTCATTACCGGCCGTGAAAATCTCCGGCTTGCCGGTGATGAGGATGGCGCGCACTGCCGCGTCGCTCTCGGCGCCAACCAGCGCATCGGCCATGACCTGGTACATCACGCCCGTGATGGCGTTTTTGCGCTCGGGGCGGTTGAACGCGATTGTCAAAATGCCGTCAGCCTTGCTGATCTCAATATCCATGCGTAACTCCAAAAAGTGAAAAGGGCGCCGAGGTAATCCGCAGCGCCCTTGATGACAATATTTTAACCGAACAGTTTAAACCGCTCGAGCGTCTAAACAGCTCGAACCCTTATACGCGCTCGAAGATACCCGCTGCGCCCATGCCGGTACCGACGCACATGGTGACCATGCCGTACTTGAGGTTATTGCGGCGCAGTGCGTGGATCACGGTCGCGGCGCGGATAGCGCCGGTCGCGCCCAGCGGATGGCCCAGCGCGATAGCGCCGCCCATCGGGTTGACCTTGGCCGGATCGAGACCCAGGTCGCCCATCACAGCCAATGCCTGGGCTGCGAACGCTTCGTTCAATTCGATCCAGTCCAGCTGGTCCTGGGTGATGCCGGCCGCGGCGCACGCCGCTGGAATGGCCACTTTAGGACCGATGCCCATGATTTCCGGCGGCACGCCGCGCACCGCGAACGACGAGAACTTCGCCAGTGGCGTCAGGTTGTGATCGCGCAGGAATTTTTCGCTGACGATCAACAGCGCGCCGGCGCCGTCGGACATCTGCGAGCTGTTGGCCGCGGTGACGGTACCCTTGGCTGCGAAAACCGGCTTCAATTTGCCGAGCGACTCGAGAGTCGAATCGGCGCGCGCGCCTTCGTCGGTGTCGACCGTGCGGGTAGCGACGTCAATCTGGCCGGTCGCCAGGTTTGGCGTGCGGGTGATGATTTCGACCGGCGTGGTCTCGTCCTTGAAAAAGCCCGCCTGCTGCGCGGCGATGGCGCGGCGGTGCGACTCGACCGAGAACGCGTCCTGCTGTTCGCGGGTGATCTTCCACTGCTTGGCCACGTTTTCCGCGGTCAGGCCCATGCCGTATGCCATGCCGACGTTCTCGTCGGTGAACATCTCCAGATTCATCGATGGGTGGTGGCCCATCATCGGCACCATCGACATCGACTCGACGCCGCCGGCCAGCATGACGTCGCACTCGCCAACGCGAATCCGGTCAGCCGCCATCGAAATTGCCGTGATGCCGGACGCGCAGTAACGGTTGACGGTTACGCCGCCAACGGTCTTTGGCAGGCCTGCCAGCAGTACCGCCATGCGGGCGATGTTGAAGCCCTGCTCCGCTTCCGGAAACGAGCAGCCGATGATGGCGTCGGTGATCAAGGCGGGGTCCAGGCCCGGCGCTTGCGCCATGGCCGAGCGGATCGCGTGGACCAGCAGGTCGTCCGGACGGGTCGACTTGAACATGCCGCGCGGCGCCTTGCCGATCGGAGTGCGGGTTGCGGAGACGATGTACGCTTCAGTAAGTTGTTTGCTCATGTTGTTCTCTCAAAAATTCTGTGGTTCGAAATGGGGATGACCGGGTCCACGACTGGACACTTACCGCTTTTCCGACAAGTACCAGTCGACCTGCACCTGCGCCGCCAAGGTTCCCTGTTCGTCGAAGATATCGACTTCAACCGGGAAAGCTATCTTGCCGTCTGCTTTCAACGTCGCTTTCAATGCCGCGATATCGCCCGGAACGCGGCCTTCGGCGCGCGTCGCGCCCTTGGCCACTTTCTGGTACTGGATGCGCGACTCCTTGGCGACCGGACGCAGACCCATGATCAGGTCGGCAAAGCCGCCCGCCATGGCAGCGCCGGATGCCGTTTCGGCCAGCGTGAACAAGGCCCCGGCGTGCGGCGTGCCGAGGTGATTGTTCAGCTTTGGATCTGACGGCATCGACACTTTTGACGTGCCCGGTCCGATCTCGTCGATCCTGATCCCCAGCAGCTGCACAAACGGCAGCGTCTCCATCATTTGCTGCTTGATACGGTCATACACCATGCTTGGCCTCACGCGCAGTAAAAGTTTGAATGCTTGGGACAGGAGCGACATGCAGGTCGATCAGTTGCGTACCGGTTTACCGGTCTGCATCATGCCCATGATCCGTTCCTGGGTTTTCGGATGGTTCAGCAGCTCGAGGAAAGCTTTACGCTCCATGTCGAGGAACCACTGCTCGCTGACCACGCTGCCCTGGTCCACATTCCCGCCCGATACGATCTCGGCGATCATCTCGCCCAGCTTGAAGTCGTGCGCGGAGATGAAGCCGCCGTCGCGCATGTTCACCAGCTGCGCTTTGATGGTGCCGTAGCCGTAGCGGCCAACGACCGTCACCGGCTTTTGCAGCGGCGGACGGTAGCCCGCGTCGAACATCGCGCGCGCTTCCACCTTGGCCACGTGCAGCAGCTCGTAGATGTTAAAGACGATGACGTCGTCTTCCTTCAGGTAGCCCATCGCTTTGGCTTCCAGCGCCGACTTCGACACGTTGGCCGTTGCCGCGTTGGTAAAACCGGTCTTCAAAAATTGCAGGATGTCGGTGCCCTTGGCGTCGTTCGAAGCGCGCACTGCCGCCTCTTTCAAGCCGCCGCCGGCAGGAATCAGGCCCACGCCCACTTCCACCAGGCCGATGTACGACTCGATCGATGCGACACGCTTGGAAGCGTGCAGCGCCATTTCGCAGCCGCCGCCCAGCGCCAGGCCCGCCACCGCGGCCACCACTGGCACGTTCGAGTATTTCATCGCCATGAAGGTGTCCTGCAGCAGCGCGATACCCGGCTCCATGGCCTTGGCGCCGCCCTGCATGAACAGTGGCAGTGCCGACTGCAAGTCAGCGCCGGCCGAGAAGGCGCCGCCGTCAGCTGCATCCGCATTCCAGATGACCAGGCCCTTGAAGTTTTTCTCAGCCTCGGCCTGCGCCATCTTCAGGCCGTTGATCACGCCTTCGCCGATGACGTGCATCTTGGTTTTCAGCGAGATGATCAGCACGTCGTCGTTTTGGTGCCAGATGCGCACCGAGTCGTCTTCGTGGAAGGTCACGCCGGCGGTCTTGCCGTCGACCGCACCGGCGCCCAATACTGGCGCGCGGAATGGCTGGCGGTCATACACCGACAACGTCGAGCGCGGGATGTACGCGTTGCTTGAGGCGGAGTACGAACCTTCCGGCGTATGCACGCCTTTTTCAGCGACCTGGCCTTCGAAGACCCATGCCGGCAAAGGTGCTGCGCACAGCGCGCTGCCGGCGTCGATGTCTTCCTTGATCCAGGTGGCGATCTGGGTCCAGCCTGCGCCCTGCCAGGTTTCAAACGGGCCGACGTTCCAGCCGAAGCCCCAGCGCATCGCAAAGTCGATGTCGCGCGCGTTGTCGGCGATCGAGCCGAGATGCACGGCGATGTAGTGGAACGCGTCGCGGAAGATCGCCCACAGGAACTGCGCCTGTGGATTGGTCGACTCGCGCAGGGCCTTGAACTTCTTGACCGGATCCTTTTCCTTCAGGATGCGCGCCACGATGTCGGCCGCCTTGCCGCCGCCGGCAACATATTCGCCGGATGCGAAGTCAAGGCGTTGAATGTCCTTGCCGACCTTCTTGTAAAAACCCGCACCGGCTTTTTGACCCAGTGCGCCTGCAGCGACCAGCTTGGCCAGCACATCCGGCGTCTTGTAGACGGAGAAGAACGGATCGTCAGCCAAATTGTCCTGCATGGTCTTGATCACGTGGCCCATCGTATCCAGACCGACAACGTCGGCGGTACGGAAGGTGCCCGACTTGGCGCGGCCCAATTTGGCGCCGGTCAGGTCGTCGACCACGTCCACGGACAGGCCGAATTTTTCGGCTTCGTGGATGATCGCCAACATGCCGAAGATACCGACACGGTTGGCGATGAAATTCGGTGTGTCCCTGGCGCGTACTACGCCCTTGCCCAGGGTCGTCGTCAGGAAGCCTTCGAGCTGGTCGGCGATTTCCGGACGGGTGGACTCGGTCGGGATGATCTCGACCAGGTGCATGTAGCGCGGTGGATTGAAGAAGTGCACGCCGCAAAAGCGCGCCTTCAGTTCGGCATCAAAGCCTTCGGAGAGCTTGGTGATCGACAGCCCGGACGTATTGGTCGCGAAGATCGCGTTCGGCGCGATGTGCGGCGCGACTTTCGCGTACAGGTCGTGCTTCCAGTCCATGCGCTCGGCGATCGCTTCGATGATCAGGTCGCAGCCGGCCAGCAGTTCGAGGTTGTCTTCGTAGTTGGCGATCTGGATCAGGGCTGCATCGTCCTTGTTGCCAAGCGGTGCAGGGCTGAGCTTCTTGAGGTTGTCGATGGCGCGCTTGACGATGCCGTTCTTGTCGCCTTCTTTGGCGGGCAAGTCGAACAGTACGACCGGTACCTTGGCGTTGACGCAGTGGGCAGCGATCTGCGCGCCCATCACGCCGGCGCCCAGGACGGCGACTTTTTTAACGATAAAATTTGTCATGGCTTTCCTTGGTTTTTCTAAATGCGTCTGTTTCACGCGGTCCCCGCTCCCCCGCCACATTGTCCTCGCGCAAGCGGGGACCCAAGTTCGTAGCGAACCAGCGAAACTGGATCCCTGCGTTCGCGAGGAAGATGTGCGTGAGGCGCGGGCCGAAATGCAGTAGCTGGTGTCTTAAAACAAATCAGCGTCAAGCGCCATCAGATTGGCCGAACCCGAACGTGCCTGGCGAATCAGCATTGCCGTCTCGGGCTGCAGGCGTGCAAAGTAAAAGCGTGCCGTGGCCAGTTTGGCTTTGTAAAAATTGTCGCCCGAGTCTTCCTTGGCCAGCGCGATCTTCGCCATCTGGGCGAAAAAGTAGCTGTAGATCAGGTGGCCGACAACGCGCAGGTAAGGCACAGCGGCGGCGCCCACTTCGTCCGGATTCTGGAACGCCTTCATGCCAATTTCCATGGTCAGCTTGGTGACCTTGTCGCCCAAGTCGCCCAGCGGCGTGATGAACTCGGACAGCGCTTCATCGGTGCCGTTGTCTTCAACGAAGGCCTTGATCTTCCCGCCGAACTTGCGCAGCTTGGCGCCGTTGTCCATCAGGACCTTGCGACCGAGCAGGTCGAGCGCCTGAATCGTGTTGGTGCCTTCGTAAATCATGTTGATGCGCGCGTCGCGCACGTACTGCTCCATGCCCCACTCCGAGATGTAGCCGTGGCCGCCGTAGACTTGCATGGCTTCCGACGTCGCCACCCAGGCGTTGTCGGTAATGAAGGCCTTGATGATTGGTGTGAGCAGCGCAACTTCGTCGGCCGCTTCCTTGCGTACGTCTTCGTCGGTATGGTTCAGTTCCTGGTCGATCTTGAGCGCGACATACGACGAGAAAGCGCGCGCGCCTTCGGCGTAGGCCTTGGCCGTGAGCAGCATGCGGCGCACGTCGGCGTGCACGATGATCGGGTCGGCCTGCTTGTCCGGCGCTTTTACGCCCGACAGGCTGCGCATCTGGATGCGGTCCTTGGCATAGACCAGCGCGTTCTGGTACGCCACTTCGGTCAGGCCCAGCGACTGCATGCCAACGCCCAGGCGGGCCGCGTTCATGAACACGAACATGGCGTTCAAACCCTTGTTCGGCTGGCCGATGATCCAGCCTTTGGCGCCGTCCAGGTTCATCTGGCAGGTCGAGTTGCCATGGATGCCCATTTTTTCTTCGATCGCGCCGCAGGCAATGCCATTGCGCTCGCCAACCGAACCGTCAGCGTTGGGCAGGAATTTCGGCACCAGGAACAGCGAAATGCCTTTCGAGCCTTCCGGCGCGTCAGGCACGCGGGCCAGCACCAGGTGGATGATGTTTTCGGACATATCGTGCTCGCCCGCCGAGATGAAGATCTTCGAGCCGGTGATCGACCAGGAACCGTCTTCCTGTGGCAGCGCCTTGGAGCGCAGCATGCCAAGGTCGGTGCCGCAATGCGATTCGGTCAGGCACATGGTGCCGGTCCACTCGCCGGAAACAAGCTTCGGCAGGTAGGTTTTTTTCTGTTCTTCGGTACCGTGCTCGAGCAGGCACTCGTAGGCGCCGTGCGACAGGCCGGGATACATCGACCAGGCCTGGTTGGACGAGTTGAGCATCTCGTAGAACGAGTTGTTCACCACGATCGGCAAACCCTGGCCGCCGTATTGCGGATCGCACGCGAGCGCAGCCCAGCCGCCTTCGACGTACTGCTTGTAGGCTTCCTTGAAGCCTTTTGGCGTGGTGACCGACTTGCTGGCCGCGTCGAAATGGCAGCCTTCGCGGTCGCCCGAATGGTTCAGCGGGAACAGCACGTTCTGGGTGAACTTGGCGCCTTCTTCCAGCACCTGGTTGATGATGTCGGTGTCAACGTCTTCGAATTTCGGCATCTGCTTCAATTCGTCGGTGACGTTGAGGAATTCGTGCAGCAAAAACTGCATGTCCCGGATTGGCGCGACGTATTGACCCATGATTTTCTCCTGACGATCTTTTGATTGATGACCCGGCGGGCAAAATGCCATACCGGGCGGGGTGTTCGTAAAGTGTTATTGAAGTGACGTGGTGAAGCTGCTTACTGGGCTGCGGTATTCTGGTAATTCATGATCAGGCGTTCAAAGCCCGTGCGTGCGCGGTCCACGCTGCCCGGCATGCGCAAAAAGCGCGCATCGTGGTGCAGGGCCAGAATCAGGCCGTACATTTCGTAGACCATCTGGCCGGCGTCGGTGTCCGCTTTCAGGTCGCCGATTTCAATCGACTGCTCGACACAGCGCAGCAGCGCCCCCTGCCAAGCACGCACCATCGAGACCAGCTCCTCGCGGATCGGACCCGGACGGTCGTCGTATTCGACGGCGCCACTAATATAGATGCAGCCGGAGGCGATTTCAACGCTCACGCGCTTGATCCAGCGCGCGTACATCGACGTCAAACGGGCGATGCCGCGCGCTTCCTTGACGGAGGGGAAAAACACTTCCTGCTCGAAGCGGTGGTGGTACAGCTTGAGCACTTCCATCTGCAAATCCTCGCGCGAACCGAAGTGGGCGAAAACGCCGGATTTGCTCATGTTCATCTTGTCGGCAAGAAGACCTATGGTGAGGCCTTCCAGACCTTCGCGGCTGGCGAGGTCGAGCGCGACATCGAGGATTGCAGCTCTGGTGAGCTCGCCCTTGCGCATGAATTTGGCTGAAGTGTTAATAAGCTTACTCGCTGTTTGGTTGGAAATGACGCATGCGCAAATGAAATCTGAACGCTCGTACTATTATCCACTACCGAGTAAATGTCAAACGGGAACTTAGAAGTGATGTTCTATTGGTGCGCCGCACCAATAACGACCATTTGCTCGCTTATTCGCTGGCCTTGGAGAGGGCGCGGCGGTCGCGCTTGGTGGGACGGCCCTTGATGGTGGTGCCGGGCTCGCGGTAGAGCTTGCGCGCCTCATGGTCGTGCTCGCGTTTGGCCACGCTTTCATGGGTTTCATCATAGAGAAGACGGGCGATTGGCGCCGCGCCGCGCACGTCGGAAATGCCCAGCACGCGCACTTCCCACAGTTCCGCGCCATTGTCGATTAATAGCTTGTCGTCAATCTTTACCGCGCGGGCCGGCTTGATGCGCTCGCCTTCCAGGCGCACCCGGCCAGTGTCGACGGCGTCGGTCGCCAGCGAACGGGTTTTAAAAAAGCGCGCGGCCCAGAGCCACTTGTCGATGCGTACGTTATCCATCGTTGTCCATCGTTGTCCATGTCGGTCAAGCGTAACCGATTGCGAAGATCCGCATCGCCATTCTATAGAAAAAATACGCCGTCCCGTAGCCGGTGCGGCGCCACCAGCCCACGTGTTCGAATTCTTCCGCGCAGATCGGCACGCCCTCGGCCAGGCCTTTTTGAATCCGCTCGCGCATCACCGTGGCAAAGCCGACGTCCTTGACGACGATGTTCGCTTCCTGGTTCAAAAACAGCGACAGGCCGTCGCAGTTGCTTGAACCTACGGTCGACCAGTCCTCGTCGATCACCGCCACCTTGGCGTGCAGCTGGGTCTTGCGGTACTCGTAGACTTTGACGCCGGCGGCAAGCAGCTTGGGGTAGAACGAGCGCGCCACCATGTCTTGCAGCGTGATCTCGCCCACGCCGATCAGGAGCTTGACCTCGACCCCGCGCTGGCCGGCCACTGCCAGCGCCTTGCGAAATTTGTGCCCCGGCGCGAAATACGGATTGACCAGCAAAATGCTTTTCTTGGCGCGGCCGATGGCTTGCAGGTAAGCGCGCTGGATCGTGTGGCGGTTGCGCAGGCTGTCGCGCACGATAAAGGCGGCCAGCATCGGCTTGTCGCCGTCGGGCAGCTGCTGCTGGCGCATTTCGCGAAACAGGCCGATGCGCTTGATCAGGCCCAGGCGCCCTACCCGGGCCCACTGGGCCTGCATTTCATGGTGGATGGTGGCGACCAGCGGGCCGCGAATTTGTGCGGCAAAATCCCAGCGCGGGGCCGGCAGGCGCTTGGTCGCGTCATAGTCGCAATACCAGTCATCGTTGATGTTGATCCCGCCGACATAGGCCACTTCGCGGTCGACGACGGTGATCTTGCGGTGGGTGCGGGCCACGCCGCGCTTGAACCAGGCGTTAAAGGCGCGGTAGCGCACCCCTGCGGCGGCAAAGGCGATGCCCAGGCGCGTGCACTGTTTGCCGCCGGTCCCGAACCAGTCGGTGACGACGCGCACGCGCACGCCGCGCCGGCTGGCCGCAATCAGTGCCTGCTCGACGGCGCGGCCGGTGGCGTCATCGGCAAAAATGTAGGTTTCAAAATAGATTTCATACTGGGCGCCTTCGATGGCGGCCAGCATGGCCGGAAACAGTGCGAGACCGGTTTCCAGCAGCGTGATGTCGTTGTGGGCAACAAGATTAACCGAACGCATAGTGCTTCAGGGTTGCTTGCAGTTTCTCACGCCAGTTTGAGATTGGCGACGATCGGGGCGTGGTCCGACAGCTTGGCCCATAAAGTACCATGCAACACCTGTGCGGTATCGACCTTGAAGCCGCGCACATAAATGCGGTCGAGGCGGAACCATGGCAGTGCGGCCGGGAACGTGCGCGCTGGATGAATGATCTTTTCGCGCCCTGACAGGTTGCGCACCAGGTCGCCGATTTTCGAGGTTTTGCCCAGCTCGTCGAACACTTCCACCACGCCGAGCGCATCGCGCAGCTTGCCGCTGAGCGTGTTGCGCCAGTCATTGAAGTCGCCGGCGATGATCACCGGTTCGCCGTTCGCAGCCGACGCGTTGACGCAATCGATCAGCGCCTGGGTCTGGCGTCCGCGGCCGGACTCGAACAGCCCAAGGTGGACCACGAAGCAGTGGATCGGACTCGATGCGGTATTGATCACGCAGTGCAAGATGCCGCGCTGCTCGTACGCGTGGTCGGAAACGTCGTGGTTGTGCGAGTTTTCGATCGGATACGAGCTAAGCAGGGCGTTGCCGTGGTGGCCATGGTCGTAGACGGCGTTCATGCCATAGGCCGCGTGGCCATGCAGGTCGTCGGCCAGGTACTCGTGCTGGGACGCGTCGGGCCAATGGCGGTGGCCGCGGCTTTCCTCGCCAAACTTGCCGGACAAGCGATCGTGCCGCCCTTGCACTTCTTGCAGGAACACGACGTCGGCGCCGAATTCGCCGATGGCCTTTTTGAGGGCAAGTACGCGGGGTGTGCTCCGGATGGAGGACACGCCTTTATGGATGTTGTAGGTGGCGACACGAATCTTCATAGGAACATTCTAACCCCATCAGCCAGAGTTCTTCAGAAGAAACTCTATCGTGCGCAACTTGTCTCCTTAGCCAGATTGCACCTGCCGTCCCAGCACCCGCGCCAGGACCTGCTGTTCGAGTGCAGCAAAGGCGGCCGAACCGCGCCGCGCCCCGCGCGGCAGTTCCACCCGCAAGTCCAGGCCAATGCGGCCATCCTCGATCAGCAGCACGCGGTCGGCCAGCGCCAGCGCCTCCGTCACGTCGTGCGTGACCAGCACGGCGGTAAAACCCTGCTCAATCCACAGCGCTTCGATCAGCTGCTGCATGTCGATCCGGGTCAGCGCATCGAGCGCGCCAAGCGGCTCGTCGAGCAGCAGCAGGCGCGGCGCGTGCACCAGCGCACGCGCCAGGGCCACGCGCTGGCGCTGTCCACCCGAGAGCACGGCCGGCCATTCGCGCGCGCGCTCGCGCAGGCCGACCGTGGCCAGCGCTTCGGACACGCGCGCGGTCGCACCGGTCAAGCCCAGCGCGACGTTATCGATCACACTTTTCCAGGGCAGCAGGCGCGCTTCCTGGAACATGATGCGCACTTCCGGCTTGCTCCCGCCGTCGCCGATCGACACGGTACCGGCGTCGAGCTGTTCGAGTCCGGCGATGGCGCGCAGCAGCGTGCTCTTGCCGCAGCCGCTGCGCCCGATGACGGCGACAAATTCGCCGGGCGCGAGGCGCAGGTCGATATTGTCCAGCACGGTGCGCGCGGCATACGCCTTGCTGGCGCCGGCCAGCACCAGGCTCACGCCATGTTCGGCCGGCGCGGCGGCGCGCACGGTGTCTTTTTCGATACGGGTATTATGCATGGGGTCCCTTGGTTAGCGGTAAGCCGGATTCCAGCGCAGGAAATAACGTTCCAGTGCGCGCGAGAACAGGTCGGCGCCCTTGCCCAGCAGCGCGTACAGCAAGATGCCGACCAGGACGATGTCGGTCTGCAGGAATTCGCGCGCATTCATTGTCATGTAGCCGATCCCCGACTGGGCCGAAATGGTCTCGGCCACGATCAGCAGCACCCACACCAGCCCCAGCGAAAAGCGCACCCCCACCAGGATCGACGGCAGCGCGGCCGGCAAAATCACGTCGCGGTACAGCGGCCAGCCCGCCACGCCATAGCTGCGCGCCATTTCAATGAGGCCCTGGTCGGCCGAGCGAATGCCGTGGAAGGTATTCAGGTAAACCGGGAAGAACACGCCAATGGCCAGCAAGAACAGCTTGGCCGTCTCGTCAATGCCGAACCACAGGATGACCAGCGGGATCAGGGCCAGCGCCGGGATGTTGCGGATCATTTGCAAGGTGGTGTCGAGCAGCGTCTCGGCGCGCTTGACGCTGCCGTTCAACAGGCCGAGCAGCAGACCCAGACCGCCGCCGATGGCAAAGCCGCTCGCCGCGCGCCACAGGCTCGTGCGCAAGTGCACCCACAGTTCGCCGGACGCGGCGAGCGTCCAGAACGCCTTGGCCACGGCCCACGGTTCGGGCAAGATGCGGCTCGACAGCCAGCCCCCTTGCGCCGCCACCTGCCAGGCCACGACCAGCGTCAGCGGCACCGCCCACGGCGCCAGCAGCGACGCGCGCGCCGGTTCTGGTACGCGGGGCGCCATCTCAGGCCGCCTTCTGCGGCTTGATATCGCTGGCCATCATTTCGCCAAACGGGCCGCTGATCGATTGCTCGCCATGTGCCTTGCCCTTGCCCAGCAGCGGGAACACCAGCTCGGCGAAGCGGTACGATTCTTCCAGGTGCGGGTAGCCCGACAGGATGAAGGTGTCGATGCCAAGATCGGCGTATTCCTGCATGCGCGCGGCCACCGTTTCAGCGTCGCCCACCAGCGCGGTGCCGGCACCGCCGCGCACCAGGCCCACGCCCGCCCACAGGTTGGGCGAGACTTCGAGCCGGTCGCGCCGCCCGCCATGCAGGGCCGCCATGCGGCGCTGGCCGACCGAATCCATCTTGGCGAACGCGGCCTGCGCCTTGGCGATGACGTCGTCGTCCAGGTGGCTGATCAATTCGTCGGCCGCGCGCCAGGCCGCCTCGTTGGTTTCGCGCACGATCACGTGCAATCGGATGCCGAAGCGCAGCGTGCGTCCCCGTTTGGCGGCGCGGGCGCGAATGTCGGCAATTTTTTCGGCCACGGCGGCCGGCGGCTCGCCCCAGGTCAGGTAGACGTCCATTTGCTCGGCCGCCAGTTCGTGCGCCGGTTCCGACGAGCCGCCGAAGTACAGCGGCGGATACGGCTTTTGCACTGGCGGGTACAAGGTCTTGGCGCCTTTGACCTGGATGTGCTTGCCCTCGAAATCATAGCCGGCAGCGCCACCCTCGCCCGCCATCGTGGCGCGCCACACGCGCAGGAATTCGTCCGAAATTTCGTAGCGCTTGCTGTGATCGGCAAACACGCCGTCCGCCTCCAGCTCGCCTTGGTCGCCGCCGGTGACGACGTTGATCAAGAGGCGCCCGTTGGAGAGGCGGTCGAAGGTGGAGGCCATCCGCACCGACAGGCCGGGGCTCGACAAACCCGGCCGGATCGCGACCAGGAACTTGAGCTTTTGGGTGACCGCGATCAGCGACGATGCAACCACCCAGGCATCTTCGCACGAGCGCCCGGTGGGCAGCAGCACGCCGTCGTAGCCGAGCGTGTCGGCGGCTACTGCCACCTGCTTGAGATAGTCGGCATCGACCGGGCGCGCGCCCTGCGTGGTGCCAAGATAGCGGCTGTCGCCGTGGGTCGGTATGAACCAGAATACATTGAGTGACATGGAAGACTCCTGTGCTTACAGCTTGAACGGCAGCTGCGCGTCTTTGACGACGATGGTTTTCGGGATCAGCTTGAGGCGCGCAAAGACGTCGGCGATCTTCTGCTGTTCGACGACCACTTCGGCGCTGACCGGCTTGACGCCATAGGAATAGCGGCTGGCCGCCAGCTCGACCACGGCCGGCTCGAGACCGGTCTGTTTGGACAGGATCGCGCTGACCTCCTTTGGATTTTTGCGGCCCCAGTCGTCGACCTTGGCCACTTCGTCGAGCACGATGCGCAGCGTTTCCTGGTTGGCCTGCGCGTAAGGGCGCGCGGCGAGGTAGAACTGGTGATTGGCGACCAGGCCCTTGCCGTCGGCCAGTACGCGCGCGCCGAGCTGCTTTTCGGCGGCCGCCAGGAACGGATCCCAGATCGCCCAGGCATCGACCGCACCGCGCTCGAACGAAGCACGGGCATCGGCCGGGGGCAGGAAAATGGTCTGCACATCGTGGTAGTCGATGCCGGCCTTTTCCAGCGCCTTGACCAGCAAGTAGTGTACGTTCGAGCCTTTGTTGAGGGCGATTTTCTTGCCTTTCAAGTCGGCGAGGCTGCGAATCGCCGAGTCCTTGGGCACCACGATCGCTTCGGTCGCAGGCGACGGCGGCTCGTTGCCGACGTAGACCAGATTGGCGCCGGCCGCCTGCGCGAAGATCGGCGGCGCCTCGCCCACCGTGCCAAAGTCGATGCTGCCTACGTTCAAGCCTTCCAGCAGCACCGGGCCTGCCGGAAACTCGGTCCACTTGACCGTGATACCCTTTTGCGCCAGCCGCGCTTCAAGTGTGGCGCGGCCTTTGAGCAGCGTCAGCGTGCCGTATTTCTGGTAACCGATCCGCACTTCCTTGCTGGCCTGGGCCTGGGCGCCGGCAGGCAGGCCGGCGCCGACGGCAGCGGCAAACAACAGTCCCAGGGTCAGGCGGCGGGCGGTGCGCTGGCCGGTATGGTGGGTATGGCGGGTATGGTGAGTCATGTGCAAGTCTCTTTCGTAGTGTCGGGCTGCGAGAGCCGGGATAGGGTGTGGAGGTCGGCCGACAGCTGGGCCACGCCACGTGCCAGGCGCGCAGCAATCGGCGCGTCGGGCGCCAGGCCGCCTTCAACGCTCCACGGCAGCTGGGCCGACGTGGCGTAAATGCCCGGCAAGATGGCGCGTGGCGAGAGCGACGCCAGTACCGGGCGCAGCGCGTAGTCGAGCACCAGCATGTGTGACTGGCTGCCGCCGGTGGCCAGCGGCAGCACCAGCTTGCCGTCCAGCCCATCTTGCGGCAGCAGGTCAAGGAAAGCTTTCAGGATGCCGGTGTAGGACGCCTTGTAGACCGGGGTGGCGATGACGATGGCGCGCGCTTCGCGCACCAGCGCCAGCGCTGCGGCAATGGCCGCGTCCTGCGTGTCGCCATGCAGCAGGGCCTGTGCCGGCAAGTCGCGCACTTGCAGCCGGGCGCAGCGATGGCCCTGCGCCACCAGCCGGTCGCCGATGTAGTGCAGCAGCCTGCCACCGCTCGATGAAGCCGAGGGACTTCCGCCCAATAGTAATACGCTCATGGTGTGTCCGTTCCGGGTAGGTTGTCAGTCAGTGGATGGCTACAGCGTACGGCGCAGGCCTGAAAATACGAACGAATGCTTTCACGCTTGAATATGCGGTTTCCGTTCGAGCGTTTTGCGCATATCGAAGGCCGCAAATCTTCGTTCCGGCAGGCTGGCGCCGGTGCAATACTGGCCGCATCGCTTACCTCAGGGTCTTGCATCATGCATGCCATCGCGCTCCCCGATCCCGTCGCCGTCGCCAGTGCGCTCGCCACGCAACTTGCCCGCGCCGCCGAACGTGAATTGATCCGCGAAAGCGGTCTGCTCACGCTGTCGATTCCGGTCCGCTTCGGCGGCCAGGGCGCCGCGTGGCCGACCGTGTATCAGGTGATCCGCATCCTGGCGGTGGCCGACCGCGCACTGGCCCACCTTTTTGGCTTACACCACCTGCAACTGGCCGGTATCCGGCAATCCGGCAGCGCGGCGCAGCAGGAACGCCTGCTGACGGCGACGGTGGCGCGGCGCCTGTTCTGGGGCGATGCCTGCGATCCGCCCGAACAGCGCACGAACGGACGCCGGCGCAGGTACAGGTACGGGACAGGGCGGCGCCTGTGCGGGCAATCCGGCGGCAAAGTGCTAAAGTCTGGCATCTTTACAATCGAAAGCTCCCACCATGAAAGCTCTTTTGATGTTGCCGGCGACCATCGCCTTGCTGCTGGCGCAACCGGCCTTTGCCGCCGCGCCTGCCTGTCCATCGGACAAGTTCGAGCCCTTCTTCAAAGCCTACGCCGAAAGCGCGGCCGTGCAAAAGGCGTTCACCGAGTACCCGCTGGCCCACGTGCTGCTCGACCACTCGGCGGAAAAGCCGCGCGCAATCAAGGTTGCCTTGCCCCAGGCGAAACTGAGCTTCCCCCTGCTGCCGTCGGCCGCCAAGCGCAAGGCCGACCATCTAGCGTTTCGGGTCGATGCCATCACCGCCGACAAGGCCCAGGCCACCATCTTCAACACGGAACGCGGCTACCAGAAAGCCTACTTTTTCCGCAAGTCCGCTTGCTGGAAGCTGGAGCTGATCGAGGACCGCTCGCTCTGATTCATGGCGCCTGCAAGTAGTCGAACCTGAGTTCGATGGCCCGGTAGGTGCCGTCCATTTCCATATCGTGCAATGCTGCGTTCATACGCGCGGCCACAGGCTACGGCAGCGCGCGATTGCAAGCCAGGTACAGCTTGGCCTGATGGAACGTCAGCAGCGGCACCACCTTCCCCGTCAACCCCAGCCTGGCTGGCATCGGACCCGATGAACGGGTGCTATTGGCCCACAAGTCGATCCGGTCGAGCATCAGCTTCTTGGGATTGGACTCGTCGTTCTGGACAAATTCAACGTTCATGCCATGGTCCGCCAGCCACTGGCCGCGCGAGTCGCCGTTGTACGAACTGATCCGCAGGCCGCGCGCCTGCTCCACGCTTTGCATGATGGCATAGCGATCGGCGCATCCATACAGCACCCAGTCGGCCTACGAAATCGGGCCAATCCATTTGAACAGCGGCTCCCGCTCCGGCGTCCGGCTGGTCATGAACACGCAGGTGTTCTGCGCCGTCGCGGCCAGCGTGTAGGCGCGCTTCCAGGGCATGGTCGCCATGCTGTAGTCGATGCCGGTGCGGCGCATGATCTCATGGATTTTTTCGGCGGCGTGGCCGGTGACGCGCGCGCCCTGCGTCATCACGGCCGGATAGGTCGTCTCCGCCGTCAGCGTCAGTTTGAGCGCGAGCGCCGGCTGCATCAGCGTGGCCGCCAGCAGCCCGGCGCACAGGCTAGCGCTGTACACCGGTGCCGGCATAATGGTATTTTTTCTCGATGACTGCCGACACGCCTTCGCTGTTCATCGCGCGCAGGGCAGTGTTCATTTTTCTCACCAGCGCGTCGGGCAAGCCCGGATTGCAGGCCAGGTAAAGCTCGGTGCGGCGGAAGGTCAGCACCGGCACAATCTGCCCGCCCCAGCCATTTTCCGCCACGATGGCGCTGCCAACGCGCATGCTCGAGGCCCACAGGTCGATGCGGTTGACCAGTAGCTTGCGCGGGTTGGCCAGCTTGTCCTGCACGGTGTGGACGATGAAGCCCTGGGCGATCAGCGCCTCGCTGCGCACGTCGCCGTTGTAGGCGCCGATGCGGTAAGCGCGCGCGTCTTCGATGGAGGCGATGCGGTAGCGGCGATCGGCCCGGCCAAACAGCGTCCAGTCGTTTGCGTGCGTGGGGCCGATCCACTTGAACAGCGCTTCGCGCTCCGGCACGCGGGTGGTGGAGTAGACGCAGGTGTTGGTCTTGGTTTGCGCCAGCAGGTAGGCGCGCTTCCAGGGCAGCATCTCGATCTCGTAATCGATGCCGACACGTTCCATGATGCGCCGGACTTTTTCGGTCGCAAAGCCGATCACCATGGACTGGCCCATCATCGCCGACGGCGGCGAACTCTCGGTGGTGATGTGCAGGCGCGGGCGGGCCGCGGCACCGGCCGCGCACAGGCAGGCCAGCGACAGGATGGCTAGCCGGCGCGTTGTTCTCTTCATCGGCGCAAGGATAGCGCAAGAGGGCAACGCGGGCCAGAGGAATTACATGCGTTGCGGCAACTGGAGGATGGCTTCCGCGTTGGACGATGAAAAACAGCGGTCGGCGGCGGCCATGTAGGGCAGCCACGCGTATTGCAAGTGTTCGCGCGGGCTGAGAATGATGGGCGTGTCGCGCGGGACGCACACGCCGAAAACGTGTTCGGTGTTGTGAGTGACGCCGGGGGCATAGCGGTGCCGCCAGACGGGGTAGATTTCGTAGATGTTGGACAAATGCCAGTCATGCAGGGCGATGATCTCCCCGTCGGCGACGATGCCGGTTTCCTCGAACAGTTCGCGCCTGGCGGTGGCAAGCAGCGGTTCGTCGGGGGCGTCAAGCGAGCCGGTGACCGATTGCCAGAAGCCTGGTTTGTCGGCGCGCTCGATGAGCAGCACTTCCAGTGCGGGCGTGTGGATGACGACCAGGACGGATTCGGGAATTTTGTGCAACGTAGCTCCATGCAAAATGGACGAACCGCAAGAATACTACGACTGCAGCGATGATGCTGGACCAAGGCTTGAAAGGCCTCTCGGTCGTTGTCAGGCCTATGGCGCCATTGCTGAAGAAATTTTTCCGCTCTGTCGTGCCGGCGCCCCGGTTCCAGGCCACATCAATGATTTCTTTTGAAGAATATTTCAAGTGTGCAATACTGACGCGAGTTCAACAACGCCTACTGCCGGTACACGCTGTGCCGGGTCACCGGCGCACCGGATCCATTCAACCAAGCATCAAACCGACCGCGTCTCACACCCGTAGATTGCCGCGTCATCACTGGAGCTGCCCCATGTTTCAATCGAGTTTTTCTACGCGCACCCCACCCGCTCTTCGGCGCAGCGTTTCCATAGCATGCCGCTTTATTACCGTGGCCGCGTTGGCCACACTGGCGGGGTGCGCCGCGATCAAGGCGATCGACAACGCCATCGACCCGCTGGCCACGCCCTTGGGCGACCCTGCCCGGCCCGTCATGGAGCAAGGTCAGGGGGCGGTAGCGAGCAGTTTCGAGTACGTGATGCCGATTCAGGAGTTTGCGCAAATGGGACGGCTCATCGCCACCATTCACCTTGAAGCCGTCAACGGCAGCAAAAAAATCACTTATCTCAGCACGGGCCGCGATGTGCCCAACCTGCAGACCAAACTTGCGCACGAGCCGAATGTCGTCCCACCAGTCCTGTTCATTCACTCAGTGCCGCCGGGGAAATATCGCATTAAAGAGATAGCGATCGGCGCCGACTATCGGAACTTACAAACCTTTCAGATCTACGATAGTCCCGACATTACAGTTGTGGCCGGCCAGTTGAACTACCTCGGAAATTTCTACGTCAAGTACATGACCAGATTTACCAGCAAAGGGGAACTCGTGCTGCGCCACGCCTCGTTGTCTGGTCCGCACAACAAATTCGAGCGGGACATCGCCGAACTCAAGACGGCTGAAAAGAGGCTGGACACTGTCGTGATAACGAACCCACTAGTGCGCTAAGCCCACGCGAACGCAAACGCCAACGGGGTCAGTTACCCCATTGCGACACGGCCTCATCTGTAACGTAGTTTCCACTAGCGTTACAGATGAGGCAGTGTCGCAATGGGGGAACTGACCCCGTTTGAGATGCGTTTAAATGTTGCTTAGACGACTTTTGGCTCGGCGTTGCGCAGGCGGATATGCAGTTCGCGCAATTGCTTCTCGTCGACTTCGGACGGTGCATTGGTCAGCAGGCATTGCGCGCGCTGGGTTTTCGGGAAGGCGATCACGTCGCGGATCGAGTCCGAACCGGTCATCATCGTGACAATCCGGTCCAGGCCGAAGGCCAGGCCACCATGCGGCGGCGCGCCGTATTGCAGCGCGTCGAGCAGGAAGCCAAACTTGAGCTGCGCTTCTTCAGCATCGATCTTGAGAGCGCGGAACACTTTGCTCTGCACTTCTTCGCGGTGGATACGGATCGAACCGCCGCCCAGCTCCCAGCCGTTCAAGACCATGTCGTAAGCCTTGGCGATGCAGGCGCCCGGATTGGTCTCGAGCATGTCTTCGTGGCCGTCTTTCGGCGCCGTGAAGGGGTGGTGCGTCGCGGTCCAGCGGTCGCTCTCTTCGTCGTAGTCGAACATCGGGAAATCCACCACCCACAATGGCTTCCAGACGTCGTCGAACAGGCCGGCCTTTTTGCCGAAGTCAGAATGGCCGATTTTAACGCGCAGCGCGCCGATGGCGTCGTTGACGACCTTGGCCTTGTCGGCGCCGAAGAAAATCAGGTCGCCGTCTTCGGCGCCCGTCAGCTCGATCATTTTGGCCAGCGCGGCGTCGTCAAGGTTCTTGACGATCGGCGACTGCAAGCCGTCACGGCCCTTGGCTTTCTCGTTGACCTTGATGTAAGCGAGGCCCTTGGCGCCATAGATGCGCACGAACTGGTCATAGGCATCGATCTCGGAACGCGGCATGCTCGCGCCTTGCGGTACGCGCATGCCGACCACGCGGCCGCCAACCATGTTGGCCGCGCCGGCAAATACCTTGAACTCGACCGACTTCATCACTTCGGTCAGGTCGGTAAAGGCGAGTTTGACGCGCATGTCCGGCTTGTCCGAGCCATACAGGCCCATCGCAGTGGCAAAGTCCATCACCGGGAACGGGTTTGGCAGGTCGATGTTCAGCGTATTCTTGAAGACGATGCGGATCATGTCTTCGAACAGGTCGCGGATTTCCTGCTCGGTCAGGAACGACGTTTCGCAGTCGATCTGGGTAAATTCCGGCTGGCGGTCGGCGCGCAAGTCTTCGTCACGGAAGCACTTGGTGATCTGGTAGTAGCGGTCGAAGTTGGCGACCATCAGCAGCTGCTTGAACAGCTGCGGCGACTGCGGCAAGGCAAAAAAGCTGCCCGCGTTGACACGCGACGGCACCAGGTAGTCGCGCGCGCCTTCCGGGGTCGACTTGGTGAGCATCGGCGTTTCGATGTCGATGAAACCCAGGTTGTCGAGGTACTTGCGCACTTCCATCGTCACCTTGTAGCGCAGGCGCAGGTTGTTCTGCATTTGCGGACGACGCAAATCGAGCACGCGGTGCGTCAGGCGGGTGGTCTCGGACAGGTTGTCGTCGTCCATCTGGAACGGCACCGGCACCGACGCGTTGAGCACTTCCACGGCGCTGGCGACGACTTCGATCTTGCCTGACTTGAGGTTGACATTGACGGTGTTGCCGATCCGCTCGGTCACCACGCCGGTGATGCGCAGGCAGTACTCGTTGCGTACCGTGGAGGCGACCTTGAACATGTCGGCGTTGCCGGGATTGCAAACCACCTGCACCAGGCCTTCGCGGTCGCGCAGGTCGATGAAAATGACGCCACCATGGTCGCGCACGCGATGAACCCAGCCGCACAGGCTGACGGTTTGGCCGAGCGATTCTTCAGTGACAAGGCCGCAGTAGTTTGTACGCATCGAGGACATATTATTTTCAGTCTAGGTTAATTATTTGGTTGGCAAATGCTCGGGAGCGACGACGCCCATCGAGACGATATACTTCAATGCGGCGTCGACCGTCATGTCGAGTTCGACCACGCGGCTGCGTTCCATCATCAGGAAAAATCCGGAGGTGGGGTTGGGTGTGGTGGGCACGTACACGCTCACGTAGTCGCCGCTCAGGTAGTTCTTGACGTCGCCGCCGGGCACGCCGGTCAGAAAGCCGATTGTATAGCTGTGCTCGTGCGGATACGGCAGCAGCACAGCCTTGCGAAACGCATTGCCGGACGACGAAAACAAGGTGTCGGACACTTGCTTGACGCTGCCGTAGAGCGAACTGACCACGGGAATGCGATGCAGCAGGCGTTCCCACAGCCGCACCAGGTAGTTGCCGATCAGGTTATTGCACAGCAAACCGGTAACGAACACAATGGCCACCGTCAGGATCGCGCCCAGGCCGTGGATGTTGTAGCTGCCGATATGCGGCTTTTGCCAGGCGGCAGGCAGCAACAGCAGCGACTGGTCCATAATCGCAATGACCGAGCTGAGCACCCACACGGTGATGCCGAACGGAACCAGGATCAGCAAGCCGGTGATGAAATATTTACGCATTAACACTCTCGATCAAGGTGGGGCGACGATTGCTTCAGGCCGTCCCGCTGCCAGGCGTGGCTGTCGTCGGGGCAGCCGCCGCCGCGGCGGGCGTTGCCTCCTTGGCTGCGGGGGCTGCTGGCGCGCCCGCTTCGGCCGGACCGGTCGGGATGGCCGTGGACGGCGCAGCGCCGCCGCGGAAGTCGGTGGCGTACCAGCCCGTACCCTTGAGCTGGAAGCCGGCGGCGGTCAGTTGTTTCTTGAAAGATGGCTTTCCACAAGACAGGCAGACCGTCAACACCGGGTCTGAAATCTTCTGCAGTACATCTTTGGCAAAACCGCATTCATCGCAGCGGTAAGCGTAAATCGGCATTGAATACTCCGCAAAAATCGTCAAAACCCTGAATTATAAGCCTTTTTTAAGGCTGCCAGCATAAACTCGGCGACCTGGACAGTCCATTGCCCGCGCAAGCTGGTAAGATGCGGACCTGCTGCGCCGGCATGAGCCGGGCTAACTTAAATAAGGAATCTCACGATGTTGATGAAGTCTCGCGTTTTGATGATCGGCGCCGCCTCCGTGCTGGCATTGTCGGCATGCACCAAAAAAGTGGACGGCGCACCCGTAACCGCCACCGCCACCGCGCCTGCCAGCGCTGGCGCCAGCGATAACAAGGTTGCCGCTACGGTCAACGGCACGCCGATTTACGCGGCCACCGTCGAGATGATGGTCAAGGAGCGTACCGCCCAAGGCCAGCCGGACAGCCCGGAACTGCGCAAGGCGATCATCGACAACCTGGCCATGCAGACCATGGTTGCCGCCGAAGGCCAGAAAAAAGGCCTGGACAAGGCGCCCGAAACGGTACGCCAGCTGGAAATCCTGAAGCAGTCGGTACTGGCCCAGGCTTTCGTACAGGACTACATCAAGGCCCATCCGGTGACCGATGCCATGGTCAAGGCCGAGTACGACAAGCTCAATGCCAAGGCTGGCGGCAACGAATACAAGGCGCGCCACATCCTGGTAGCGAGCGAAGCGGAAGCGAAAGACATCATCGCCAAGCTGAAAAAAGACATCAAGTCTTTTGCCGCACTGGCCAAGGAAAAGTCAATGGATCCGGGTTCGAAGGCCAACGGTGGCGACCTGGGCTGGTTTAACCCGGCCGGCATGGTGCCTGAATTTGGCGCCGCTGTCGCCAAGCTGGAAAAAGGCAAGTTCACCGAAGCGCCGATCAAGTCGCAGTTCGGCTACCACGTGATCGTGCTCGACGATTCGCGCGCGCTGACGCCGCCACCGATGGAGCAAGTGTCGGAGCAGCTCAAGCAGCAGATCCAGCGCCAGAACCTGAAGACGTTCTTTGACGACATGAAGGCCAAGGCCAAGATCGATATCGTTGGACAGCCTGCAACGCCGGCAGTTGCGCCGGGGGCAGCGCCCGCAGCGGCACCAGCACCTGCAGCACTGCCGCACTAAGCCACTAGAAGCGCAAAAGCCCGCTTCGGCGGGCTTTTTTATTGGCGAAACGACTACCGGTGAATAACTTGAATCGGCAAGACCCTATTCGTGTTCGGGGTGTCGTTACTCGTAGGGCGGAAAAGGACGCAGTCCGCATTCCGCCATGAGTCGTCGACGGCGCTTGGCGCAATGCAAACTGCGTCCTTTTCCGCCCTACCTTGGGTGCGTAGCGGGTTTTCGCTGCCAGACTTGCCAGCGCTCTTTGCCTGCAAAGACGGGGATCGAATCTTCAACCGCAGCATCCTCGATCCTGACGAAATAAGGTGTCAGCAGCCCAGCGAGCTGCTCGGGCGCGATCCCGAACGGTGGCCCTTTCTGCGCATCATCGAAAAAGAAAAACCCCGCCAGCAGCGCGCCCGGCGGCAACAACTGGGCGTAGCGCGCCGCCAACTGCGGCCACATCGCCCGCGGCAGCGCACACAGAAACGCCCGCTCATAGATCAGCTCAAGCGGGAGCGCGGATTCATATTTGAAAAAATCTGCCTCCACGACCCGCTCGGCCCACTGCCCCACCGCCGCCTTGGCAACGCCCACCGCCGCCGGCGAAAAATCAATCGCCGTCGCGTCCCACCCCACGTTGCTCAGGAACGCAAGCTCGTATGCCGATCCGCACCCGGGAATCAAGGTGCGCCTGGCACCGACCGAGCGCGCCACGAAGTCGCGCAAGGCAAGCGGCACCCCGCCCCTGTCCCAGGGCGTGAAACCACGCTCAAAGCGCTCATCCCAAAACCCGGGCTGCAAAGGATCGCGGCGCGAAAAATCGACCATGGCCAGGCTAGTGATACCAGCGCGCGTAGACGCTGTAGGCAATCAGGGCTGTGCCAAACGTGCCAACAAAGTACACGAAGAACGACAGCATCCGGTTGGTCCGCCTTTGTTCGACTACCAGCAGGCGCAGGAGTTCATCATTGGCTGACCTAGGCTCGGCCGCTTGCGTCAGCGCGCGGTGCACCAGGCGCGGCAACTGGGGGAGGATGTGGGTAAAGCGCGGCGCCTCGGCCTTGAGACGCTCGACCATGCCCTGGATGCCGACCTGCTCGCCCATCCAGCGCTCCAGGTAGGGTTTGGCGGTCTTCCACAGGTCAAGGTCGGGATCGAGCTGGCGGCCCAGGCCTTCAATATTGAGCAGCGTCTTTTGCAACAGCACCAGTTGCGGCTGGATCTCGACATTGAAGCGGCGCGAGGTCTGGAACAGGCGCAGCAAAATCTGGCCGAACGAGATATCTTTCAGCGGACGGTCGAAGATCGGCTCGCACGTTGCGCGCACAGCAGACTCTAACTCGTCGACCCGCGTTTCGCGCGGCGCCCAGCCTGATTCGATATGCGCCTCGGCCACGCGCTTGTAATCGCGCCGGAAAAACGCCAGGAAGTTTTGCGACAGGTAATCCTTGTCGAAGTCGTTGAGCGTGCCGACGATGCCGAAGTCAAGCGCAATATAGCGGCCCATTGTTTCCGGCGCGACCGACACTAGAATATTACCCGGGTGCATATCAGCATGGAAAAAGCCGTCGCGGAACACTTGGGTGAAAAAAATTTCTACCCCATCGCTGGACAGTTTTTTCAGGTCGACACCCTCGGCCGCCAGCCGTTCAATTTGCGACACGGGAATGCCGTGCATGCGTTCCATCACGATCACGCTGTTGGAGCAATAGTCCCAGTACATTTCCGGCACCATCAGCAAATTGGAGCCGGCAAAGTTGCGCCGCAGCTGGCTGGCGTTGGCCGCCTCGCGCATCAGGTCCAGTTCGTCGTGCAGGTATTTATCGAACTCGGCGACCACTTCCTTGGGCTTCAAGCGCTTGCCGTCGGCCCACACGCGGCCGATCCAGTCGGCGGCGATGTGCATCAGCGCCACATCTTCGTCGATCGATTTTTTCATGCCGGGCCGCAGCACCTTGACCGCGACTTCCTTGCCATTTTTTAAGGTTGCGAAGTGGACCTGGGCAATCGATGCCGACGCCACCGGCGTGCGTTCAAACGTGGCGAACAGTTCGTCCGGATGCGCGCGCAGCGACTTGGTAATCTGGGCAATGGCCAGATCCGAGCTGAACGGGGGCACGCGGTCTTGCAGGCGCGCAAGTTCGTCGGCCAGGTCAGGGGCGACCAGGTCGCGCCGGGTAGAGAGCACTTGGCCGAACTTGACGAAAATCGGCCCCAACTCTTCAAGCGCCATGCGCAGGCGCACGCCGCGCGGGGCGGATATGTCGCGCCAGAAAATGACGGTATCGATTAGCTTGGCCGTGCGCGGGACCTTGAGTCCGGAAATGGCGATCTCGTCGAGACCATACTTGATCGCGACGCGAAGAATTTTAAGCAGTCGCAGGAATTTCAATATCATTAAATGTCCAAATCCTGTTGCCCGGCAATGCGGGGAGTCATGCCGGGCTCGGCATTGCGGGGCGCCAGCCGGCTTTCCAGCTTGGCGATGCGCTTGGCGGTGCGCTCGACGTCGTCACGCAGGCGGCTCACTTCGCCTGCGTATTCCTCGACCATGGCCGGGCGAATCAGCAAGGGATTTTCTTCGAGGAAGTATTCGGCAACGTTTTCCGCCAGTTTTTGCTGGCCCGTGCGGGCCGCGTCGAACAAGCCCTTGGCGCTGCCGACCACGCGGTTGGCGGCGATGGGGCCGATGAAGCGTTCGAGGTCGTGCTCGGCTTCCCAGCGCAAGCCCTTGCCCAGTTGCGATATCGTATTGGCGAACTCGGCGTCGCCCTCGATCTTAACGTAGGAAAACGCGCGCTCGTGGTTGTGGGCGATCAGCGGCAAGTCGGCCAGCTTGACGCGGATGGTGACGTTGGCCGTGTCGTCCGCATTGCTCGCTTCGACCATGCCATCGGCCGTTACGCGCAAGCGCAGCGTGACTGTGCTCGCGTCGATGCAGGCTTGTTTTCCTGCGTGCATGGCGAGCGCATCGCGCGCCCACGCTTCCTGTGCCAGCAAGTGATTGATGGCCGCGACGACGGGCGCCATGAGCGTTGACTGGGAAGTAAAGGAGTTCGAAGGTGGCATTCTTTATACGCATATGAAAGCAAAACCGCCCTGAAAGCGGGCGATTTGATCTTACCAGTTTGCCGGGCACATTTCCCGCAGCGCAGGAACTTTCCACATTTATATTAAGAAAGCTGCTGTATTCCGGCCAACATCCAGCCGCCACTGCCGTTCAAGGGCTTGGCCAGGTTCCACACTTCGGCAAACGGTTCGGCCACGGCGGTGGCCGACGATTTAATCATGCCGTTGAACTTGACGCTGGCAAGATGGTCTTCGCCCATGGTTTCGATGCCGAGCAATTCAGCATCGATGGCCACCACGTCGGTCACGTCGTTGCTTTGCGGGCGCTGCTCGACCTGCGCTTTGAGTTCTGCAAACACTTGCGGCGTGGTGAACTCGCGCAGATCGTTGGTGTCCGCCTTGTCCCAGGCTGCTTGCATGCGCACAAAACTCGCTTTGGCTTGCTGCAGGAAGAGCTGGTCGTCAAAGCCTTCGGGCATGCCCCATTTTTGCGCGGGCGTGAGGACGGGCGCCACCGGCACCACTGGCACAGGCACCGGCTTGGGCTTGACGTGGCCGCTGCGCTTGGGCGGCTCGGTCGGCAAAATCTGCTTGGTCGAGCCCGACAGCGCGGGACTGGCCGGCGTGTCTTTGCGCTTGACCATGCGCACCATGAACAGCACGGCGCCGACGGCCAGCGCGAGTGCCAGCAGGGTGACGATCAGGTGCGCCGTGTCGCCGCTAACGCCAAGGCCCGTGAGGAACGCATTCCAGCCGTTTTCAGCGGGCGCGACCGGTGTATTGGTTTGGGCCATGGCCGGCAAATTGGCCAAGGCAATCATCATGCTCAGTAAAAGTTTTTTCATGCAGTCATCCTTATAACTTGATACCAGTGTGCAAGGCGGCAACGCCAGCGGTCAGATTGAAATATTCGACGCGCTCCAGGCCTGCCGTTTGCATCATGGTCTTGAGGGTTTCCTGATCCGGGTGCATGCGTATCGATTCGGCGAGATAGCGATAACTTTCCGCGTCGCCGGCGATTTTTTGTCCCAGCCAAGGCAGCACCGAGAACGAATACACGTCGTACGGCTTTTGCAGCGGCGCGGCAACCTTGGAAAATTCCAGCACCAGCAGCTTGCCGCCCGGCTTGAGAACGCGGTGCATTTCCGCCAGCGCCTGGTCCTTGTGCGTCATGTTGCGCAGGCCAAAGGCCACGCTGACACGGTCGAAATAATTGTCCGGGAAAGGCAGCTTTTCGGCGTCGCACAGCAAGGTTGGTGTAACCAGGCCTTTGTTAAGCAGGCGGTCGCGGCCCACGCGCAACATCGATTCATTGATGTCGGTGAGCCAGACTTCGCCAGTCTTGCCCGCCTGCTTGGCGAATGCCTTGGCCAGGTCACCCGTGCCGCCGGCGATATCGAGCACCTTGAAGCCGGGCCGCACCGCCGCGTTGGCGATGGTAAATGTCTTCCAGAGTCGGTGCAGCCCGCCCGACATCAGGTCGTTCATGACGTCGTACTTGGAGGCGACCGAATGGAAGACCTTGGCGACTTCGTGAACCTTGTCGTCCTCGGAAACCGTTTTGTAACCGAAATGGGTGCTGTTTGTCATAGTAGGGAGGCCGTTTAACGTGGCTGCATTATACAAGCGTCATCGTTGTACGGGCGCGCGGGGAATGCACCTGCGCCGGAATCGGGATCAGATTTGACATCAGATTCGGGGCCAAACCACTGTTACAATGGCTTGTTGCGCTTTATACAATCCCAGGAACCCTGACTTGATGAACGCCTACCGCGATCCGAAACGCTACTCCTGGCTGCTGTCGCTGCTGGTGCCTGCCTCGCTGGTCGTCGGCCCGGCCGTGTACTTGTGGCGTCACCAGGCCTGGGGCTTGTGGGTGCCGGTTGCCGTCACGTACATCCTGATTCCCCTGCTCGACATGCTGATCGGCGAAGACCGCAGCAATCCACCCGAGGATGCCGTGGCAAGCCTGGAGGCCGACCGTTATTACCGCTACATCACGTATGCGCTGGTGGCGGCCATGTGGCCCTGCATCATCTTTTGCGCCTGGTTCGTGGCCACGCAGCACTTGCCGTGGCATGCCTGCCTGGCGGTGGTGATCAGCACCGGCATGATGGGCGGTTTTTGCATCAATGTCGGTCACGAACTCGGTCACAAGCGGACGGTGCTCGAGCAAACATTGGCCAAGCTGGTGCTGGCGCCAACCGGTTACGGGCACTTTTATGTGGAGCATAACCGGGGCCATCACCGGCATGTGGCCACGCCTGACGACCCCGCCTCGGCGCGCATGGGTGAATCGATTTACGCGTTTGCCCTGCGCGAACTGCCGGGCGCGTGGCGCCGCGCCTGGGCGCTCGAAAGGCAGCGGCTAGGCGGCGCGCCATGGCATTGGAAAAATGAAGTCCTGCAGCCGCTGACGCTGACGATCCTGCTGTGGACGGCGCTCGGTGCGTGGCTGGGAGCGGGCATCCTGCTGTTCATGCTGGCGATGTCGCTGTGGGCCAACTTCCTGCTGACCTCGGCAAACTATATCGAGCATTACGGCCTGCTGCGCCAGATTGCGCCCAATGGCAAGCCAGAGCCGTGCCAGCCGCACCACTCGTGGAACAGCAATCACGTGGTGACCAACTGGATGCTGTTTCACTTGCAGCGCCACTCCGACCATCACGCCCATGCTTCGCGGCGCTACCAGTCGCTGCGCAATTTTGATGAGGTGCCACGTCTGCCGAACGGCTACTTCGGCATGTTCTTGCTGGCCTATGTCCCGCCGCTGTTTTTTGCGGTGATGAATCCGCGCTTGCTGGAGGCTGTGGGACGGGATTCAGCCAGGATAAATTTTCAACCCGGCAAACGCGAGCGGCTTAGCGAGCGGTATGGGATCGAAGACCGGGACCACACCTTTTCTTGACCCGAATGAGCGGGATCTGGCCCGCCAATACCACCAGACTAGTGCTTGTGCCCGCAGCCTTTGGCGGCCGTCGCCGCGCCCTCGATGACGGCGCCGCTATCGCGTCCGCTGTCGCCTTCAAAGCCGGCCGCCTGCAAGCGGCCCATGTAATCATTCCATAGCGCGGCTTGCTCCTTGCCCAGCTTGTACAGGTAATCCCACGAAAACAGCCCGGTATTGTGGCCGTCCGAGAACGTCGGCTGAATCGCATAATTGCCAACCGGTTCCACGCCCGTGATGCCTACCTCGCGCTTGCCCAGCTGGAGCACTTCCTGCCCCTGCCCGTGGCCGCGCACCTCGGCCGACGGCGAATACACGCGCAGCAGTTCGAACGGCAGCGAGAACGCACTGCCGTCGTCAAAGGCAATATCGAGCACGCGGGATTTCTGGTGGACGGTCAGTGCAGTCGGATTCATTATTTGCCCAGTCGGCGGACGATATCGGCCGCCAGTGTTGGCAGCAGCGCGCGGCGCGCCGCCAGGATTGGTTCTTCGGTCACGCGCACGGCAGCGCCCCACACGGGATTGGGAAAGTGCGCGTCGTCGGCGAAGCGCGGTATCACGTGCCAGTGCAGGTGCGGCGTCATGTTGCCAAGGCTGGCCACGTTGACCTTCCCCGGCGCCATGACGGCGCGCAGCGCCAGTTCAACGTGCCACACCGCGTCGTTCACCAGCATGCGGTCAGGGGGCGACAGGTCGCTCATTTCCTTGACATGGTCGTTCCAGATGACGCGGCAAAAACCCGGGTAGGCCGCATCGTCAACCAGAATCACCGACAGCTTGTCATCGCGGTAAATCGGGGCGACGGCCAGCTCGCACAATTCGCAGGCAGTGGCAACCGTCATACCAGCACCCTTTCGATGCCGCCGTTGTTGGCGCGCGCCACATACTCGGGCATCCAGTTCTCGCCCAGCAGGTGCCTGGCGATCTCGATGACGATGTAGTCGGCCGTGGTGCCCGCATCTTCGCTGTAGCGCGAGACGCCGCCCAGGCATGCCGGGCAGCTGGTGAGGATTTTCACGTCGCCCGTGAAACCGTCGGCGCGCAGCTTGTCGGCGCCCTTGATCATCTCTTCTTCCTTGCGAAAGCGCACCTGGGTGGAGATGTCGGGGCGCGACACGGCCAGCGTGCCGGCGTCGCCGCAGCAGCGATCGTTCTTCTCGATCTTGACGTTGTCGATCGTCGAAATGAGCGCGTTGACGGTCTTGACCGAATCCTGCAGCTTCATCGGATTATGGCAAGGCTCGTGGTACATGTAGCGCGTACCGTTGACGCCTTCGAGCTTGACGCCTTTTTCAAGCAGGTATTCGTGGATATCCATGATGCGGCAACCCGGGAAAATCTTGTCGAACTCGTAGGTCGCGAGCTGGTCGTAGCAGGTGCCGCAGGAAACGAGTACGGTCTTGATGTCCAGATAATTGAGCGTGTTGGCCATGCGGTGGAACAGCACGCGGTTATCGGTCATCATCTTCTCGGCCTTGTCGAATTCGCCGTTGCCGCGCTGGGGATAGCCGCAGCACAGGTACCCTGGCGGCAGCACCGTTTGCACGCCCACTTCCCACAGCATGGCTTGCGTGGCCAGGCCCACTTGCGAGAACAGGCGCTCCGAGCCGCAGCCAGGGAAGTAGAACACTGCTTCCGTATCGGCCGTCGTCGTCTTCGGATTGCGAATGATCGGAATCACCTTGTCGTCTTCGATATCGAGCAGTGCGCGGGCCGTTTTCTTGGGCAGGTTGCCCGGCATTTTCTTGTTGATGAAGTGGATCACCTGTTCACGCACGGGCGCTTTTCCGGTCGTCGGCAACGGCGCCCTGGTCTGCTTCTTGGCGAACTTTTTCAGCACGCGGTTGCCCAGCCGCTGGGCCTTGAAACCCCAGCCGAACATCACGGTACGCGCAGCGTTGATCGTGGTCGGGTCGGTTGCGTTAAGGAAGAACATGGAGCTTGCCAGTACCGGCTTGAAGCTCTTTTTATCCATCTTGCGCAGCAGATTACGCATGTTCATCGACACTTCGCCGAAGTCGATATTCACCGGGCATGGCGTGACGCACTTGTGGCACACGGTGCAGTGGTCGGCCACGTCTTCAAACTCTTCCCAGTGCTTGATGGAGACGCCGCGCCGGGTTTGTTCTTCGTACAGGAACGCTTCGATCAGCGCCGACGTGGCGAGGATCTTGTCGCGCGGCGAATAGAGCAGGTTCGCGCGCGGCACGTGGGTGGCGCACACCGGTTTGCATTTGCCGCAGCGAAGGCAATCCTTGATGCTGGTGGCGATCTCGCCGATATCGCTTTGCTGCATGATCAGCGATTCGTGGCCCATCAGGCCGAACGACGGTGTATAGGCATTGCGCAGGTCGGCGCCGAACTCGGGCAGGTTGAGCAGTTTGCCCTTGTTGAAGCGCCCTTCCGGATCGATGCGCAGCTTGTAGTCGCGAAACTCGCCGATTTCGTCTTCGGTCAAAAATTCGAGCTTGGTGATGCCGATGCCGTGTTCGCCCGAGATCACGCCGTCGAGCGAGCGCGCCAGCTTCATGATGCGCGCGACCGCTTCATGCGCGTCCTGCAGCATCGCGTAGTCGTCGGAATTGACCGGCAAATTGGTGTGCACGTTGCCGTCGCCGGCGTGCATGTGCAGCGCCACGAACACGCGCGAACGCAAAATTTTCTGGTGGTGCGCAGTGCACTCGTCGACGATCAGCTTGAACGCGGCGCCATTGAATATCTGGCGCATCTGGGCGCGAATTTCCTGCTTCCAGGAGATGCGCACGGTGCGGTCCTGCACCACGTCGAACAGCGTAGCATGGGGCTGCTGCGCCAGGCGCGCGTCGAACACCACGGCCAGGCGGTCCAGGCCGAGCGCGTAGAGCGACTCGGCCACTTGCGCCAGCGGCTTGTCGAGGTTGGCCAGAATGAAGGTCCAGCGCGCACGCGCGCCGTTCAGCACGTCCTGCGCCTGCGGCACGCGGTCGCCCAGCATTTCCTCGGCGCCGATCGCTTCGCCCGCAGCGTCGTCGCTTTTCCCGACCGGCAGATGACCGGCGGCGAAAAAGTCGATCAGGCTGTCGGCCAGCTGCAGCTTGTTCTTGATCGACAGCTCGATGTTGATGCGCTCGATGCCGTCGGTGTATTCGCCCATGCGGTTAAGCGGAATGACCACGTCTTCATTGATCTTGAAGGCGTTGGTGTGCTTGGCGATGGCCGCGGTGCGGGCGCGGTCGAGCCAGAATTTTTTGCGCGCCTCAGGGCTGACGGCGACAAAGCCTTCGCCCACGCGGGTGTTCGCAATGCGCACCACTTCCGAGGCGGCCTGCGCGACCGCGTTTTCGTCGTCGCCGACGATGTCGCCAAACAGCGCCATCTTGGGCAGCACGCCGCGCTTCGATTTGGTGGCGTAGCCGACCGCGCGCAGGTAGCGTTCATCGAGGTGCTCCAGGCCCGCCAGACGCACCGTGGCAAAGGCGTCGCCGCCCTTGGCCGGCAAGCCGTCCAGGTAATCCTTGATTTCGACGATCGATGGAATGGCGTCGCGCGCCTGGCCGAAAAACTCCAGGCAGACGGTGCGCGCGAACTTGGGCATCTTGTGCAAAATCCAGCGGCCGGACGTAATCAGGCCGTCGCAGCCTTCCTTCTGGATGCCGGGCAGGCCGGACAAAAACTTGTCGGTGACGTCCTTGCCCAGGCCCTCTTTGCGGAACTTGCTGCCCGCGATGACCAGTTCTTCGGTCCGAAACGGCGCGTCGCGCCGCTCGCCACGCACCGACGGATGGGTCCATTCGAGCTTGAACTTGGCCACCGGCGCATCGTGGATCTTGCCCAGATTGTGTTCGAGGCGGGTGACTTCCAGCCAGTCGCCGTTCGGGTCGACCATGCGCCAAGACGCCAAATTGTCGAGCGCGGTGCCCCACAACACGGCTTTTTTACCGCCCGCGTTCATGGCGATATTGCCGCCGATGCAGGATGCCTCGGCCGACGTCGGGTCGACCGCGAACACGAAGCCGGCCTTGTCGGCGGCGTCGGATACGCGCTTGGTGACCACGCCCGCGCCCGAGTAAATGGTCGCGTATTCGCGGTCCACGCCGGGCAGCATGGTCATTTCGACGTCGCCCAGCGTGATCAGTTTTTCGGTGTTGATGACGGCCGACATGGGCGTCAATGGAATCGCGCCGCCCGTGTAGCCGGTGCCGCCGCCGCGCGGGATGATGGTCAGGCCTAGTTCGATGCAGCCCTTGACCAGGCCTGCCATTTCATCTTCGGTGTCGGGCGTGAGCACCACGAACGGATACTCGACGCGCCAGTCGGTAGCGTCGGTCACGTGCGCGACGCGCTTCATGCCGTCAAAGCAGATGTTGTGCTTTTCGGTGTAGCGGCCCAGCACCTTGGTGGTTTTCTTGCGCAGGTCCCAGGTCTGGCGGAATTCGTTGCCGAAGTCTTCGACCGCTTTGCTGGCGGCCTTGAGCAGTTTTTCAACGCTGTCGCTGCGCATGCGCGTAGCTTCCGGATTCGCGTCTGCGCCCTCGCCGGTGTCGACCGTCAGGCGCCGCTTGTCGACTTCGGCCAGCCGGTGATGCAGCGCGTCGATCAGTTCCTGGCGCCGCTTCGGGTTGTCCAGCATGTCGTCCTGCAGGTAGGGATTGCGCCGCACCACCCAGATGTCGCCCAGCACCTCGTACAGCATGCGCGCCGACCGGCCGGTCTGGCGCGCACCGCGCAACTGGTCGAGCAATTCCCACGAGGACTCGCCAAGCAAGCGGATGACGATTTCGCGATCCGAGAACGAGGTGTAGTTGTAGGGAATTTCGCGCAGGCGGGTTGCTGCGTGGCCTTTCGGCGTTTCCGCCAGCAAGGCGGTAATTTGTGCGGGGGCGTTCATGTATGCGTGGACTTTGCGACTGACCCTAAGGGGAATCCATTCTAGCGTATTGCGGTGCACCACGCTGGCGCCATGGCCGTTTGCACCTGCTGGCAAGCAGGCAATCCTCAATAGATTGCATGGTTATCTGTTCACTTGCAAAAATTATTGCAAGTAAATGCATCAATCTGACACTGCAAAAATGGCACACTGCAGAAAAGGCAAATAATCTGAAGCATGGCTCGGATTTTTCATCGGGGGCAATCGCGGCCCTGTAAGATTCTTAATCTTGTCAAAACCAACGCAAAGGATGTCATGTCCGAATACCAGCGTCCGGAAGATTTTGCCCTCGTCAAGGATGAGCCTGGCCCCCAAGGACGGTCGGGCACGGCCTGCTCGCGATGCGCCTGTTCGTTGAAGCATCGGCAAAGGCGCAAGGCTAGCCTGCTGCGCGCTCGCCCATCCGTTGGCGCACCGCCGCGCTATAGCGTTCGCTGGCGCTGACCACTGCGCCGCAGTGCAGGCCGAGGCGATAGGTGCCGTCGCCCGCCGCCTCGCAGGTGTGCAGCTGGTCCACCCGCACCACCACCCCGCGGTGCACCTGCATGAAGCAGGCCGGATCGAGCCGCTTGACCAGGGCGCCGAGCGGGGTGCGGTGCATGATGCTGCGTCCGGCCTGGTGCAGCAGCACGTAGTTGCCCGACGCTTCGATCCAGCGCACGTCGGCCAGTTGCACGCACTCGATGCGGCCCACCGACTTCACGCTGAGCTGCTGCAGGTACTGGCCGGCGTCGGCCACATAGGCACGCAGCGCCTGGCCGTAGCCGGCGCGCTGGCGCTGTTCGAGCATCAGCGCGGCGCGCGCAATGGCCCCGGCCAGGCGTTCGTCGTTGAGCGGCTTGAGCAAATAGTCCAGCGCGTGGACCTCGAAGGCATCGACGGCGAACACGTTATGAGCGGTTACGAAAATGACCAGCGGCGGATGGGCGCTGGCGGCCAGCGAACGCGCCAGCACCAGGCCCGAGTCGGCCGGCATCTGAATGTCGAGGAACACCACATCCACCTCGGTTTCACCGAGCACGCGTTTGGCGCACGCCACGCTGGCGCATTCGTCAACCACTTGCCAGGCAGGATAGTCGGCCAGCGCGCAGCGCAGGTTAACGCGGGCCGGCTCCTCGTCGTCGACGATCAGCGCGCGGATCGTCATGCGGCCAGTGCGTGGCGCGGCATGCTGATCGACACCAGGAAGCGTCCGTTGGCCGGAGCCGCACTGAGCGTGGCGGCGGCGCCGTAGGCCAGTTGCAGGCGCGAGCGCGAATGGTGCAAGCCCAGTCCCAGGCCGGGGTTGGTGGTGCGCCCATCGCTGAGCGGGTTCGATACGCTGATCGTCAGGCGCTCGGCGTCACCCCCGAACACGAGCCGGATATCGCTGGGCCCTGCATGGCAGTCAAGGTCGTGCCGCAGCGCGTTTTCGATCAGCGGCTGCAGCAGCAGCGGCGGCACGTCGCCGGCCAGGCCGCGCGCGTCGTCACCGTCGATGTGCACCTGCAATCGCGCGCCATAGCGCATTTTTTGCAAGGCCAGATAATCGGCCACGAACTGGCGCTCATCGACCAGGCTGACGTGTTCGCGCTCGCTGGCCTGCAGCGCGTAGCGCAGCAGGTCGCTCAGGTGGCCGATGCCGGCCAGCGCCATCTTCCCATCCTGGGTGCGCACCAGGGCGCTGATGGCGTTCAAGGCATTGAACAGGAAATGGGGATTCAACTGGCCGCGCAGCGCGAGCAAGCGCTGCTGCTCAAGTTCCAGGCGCAGGGCGAAATTCTCGTTTTGCGACTGCATCCATGCTTGCCGGCGTTCGCGCGCATCGCGCCAGTTGCAAACGGCGACGACGGCGGTGAAGGTGAAGGTGGCCCAGGTGAATTCAAAGAAGAAATGCAGGGAATATATCTGGGGCAAAGCCGTCAGAAGGCCGCCGGGAAGGACGGGTTTGTCCTCCAGGACTTGCCGCATGGCCGTCTGGAACAGGACCTGGACCGGCACGAAGCACAGCACCAGCGCGATGCACATCAGAGCAAAGGAGCGGCGGCTGGCGACCAGGTCGGGACGGCGCCGGAACAGTTCATGACAGGCGCAGGTAAGCACGATCAGCAGCACGTGATCGAAAAACCAGCCTGCCAGCAGGGCCGAGAAAACCGGGGAGTCGCCGCGCCGGGCCTCGTCGCTCATGCTGCCGAGCGAACCGAGTACGATCAAGGCGCCCCACAACAGCACGATGACGCCGATCGACGACAGCGTGCGCCGCAAAGAATGGGGATGATTGTTCATGATGTCCAATTATACTGGCGCCCCCACTGCCGATTAGCACAGCCAGGCGCCTTTGGTCACGCAGTTGCGGCGATTCGTCACTTGCTGCGCTGCCCGCCCGGCCACTGCTTCAAACTACGGTATCCGGCCAAGCGCCCAACGCCCAAACACCACTTTTATGCGCCACCCTGTTTTGCTTGCCTTGCCTGTTTTGCTTGCTTCCTGCGCTGCCGTTGCGCAAAGTGCGCCCGCGCCAATACAGAAAGTTACAATTCGCGCCCCGAACGGCCTTGACCAGCGCCGCGACGACACCTTCGCCCGCTTGAGCGTCACACGCGACGACATTGCGCGCTATGGCGACGTCAACGTCGCGGCGCTGCTGCGGCGCCAGCCGGGCATCGCCGTGCTCAATGGCGAAGTGCGCATGCGCGGCATGGGCGCGGGCTACACCCAGATTCTGATCGACGGCGAAGCCGCGCCCCCAGGCTTTGCGATCGACAGCCTGGCGCCGTCGATGATCGAGCGGATCGACATCATGCGCAGCGGCTCGGCCGAATTTGGCGCCCAGGCGATGGCGGGCACGATCAACATCATCATGCGCAAGAACCATGCGCGGGCGCAGCGCGATCTGACCGCTGGCGCCGGCGCGGCGCGCGGCTACCTGGTCGAGCCCTCGGTCGCGCTGCGCTGGGCCGACCAGCAGGGCGAACTGGCCTGGTCGCTGGGCGTTGAGCTGTCGCGCCCGAATTTTCATTTTGATGAGTCAAGCTACGAGACCGAACGCGATGCCGCGGGCAGTATTATCAACGAGCGCATCATCCGCGCCACCGGCGGCACCAACATAGCCAAAATATCGTTCAAGCCGCGCCTGACCTGGAAGCTGGGCGGCGGCGACTCACTCGCATGGGGCGCGACGATTGAGCGCAATGGCGTGACCACGAGCGCTTGTGCCGCCGAGACGCTGCTGGCCGGCGCGTACACGAGCTACCCGGACAACTGCTTGCGCATCGATCTGACGCGCAAGTCACTGCGCAGCGACGTGACATGGATTCGCACCATCGGCGCCAGCAAGCTGGAGGCCAAGGCGGCCGTCAACCGCTACGACCGCACGTCCGACTTTTTATTTGCGGGCGCGGGCAGCACGGCGACCCTGGCCCGGCGTGTGCTCTCCGATGCACTCGACCAGACCACCACGCTCAGTGGCAAGTACCTGACGCCGCTGGGCAGCGCGCACAGTCTGGGCCTGGGCTGGGATGGCGGACTGACGCGGCGCACCGAATTTCGCAACCAGCACGACACCACCACCGGCAACGCCGTGCCCGAAGTGGTGGACGAGGACTACCAGGCCAGCGTCAACCGGATGGCACTGTTCGCGCAGGATGAATGGGCCATCACGCCGCGCCTGCAAGCCTACCTGGGCTTGCGCTGGGAAGGCTTGCAGACCGATGTGCAAGGGCGCACGATGGACGGGCGCGTGCGCAATTCGTCAAGCGTGTTCAGTCCCGTGGCAACGCTGCTGTGGAAGCTGCCCGGCTGCGGCAATGACCAGGTCCGGCTGTCCCTGTCGCGCACCTACAAGGCGCCGCTCACGAGTTTGCTGGTGCCCCGCCGCTATACGACCAACAACGGCAACAGCCCGACCAATCCGGACGTGCGCGGGAACCCGGAACTGCGCCCGGAACTGGCGTGGGGCCTGGACGCCGGCTACGAAAAATACTTCGGCAAGGATGGCGTGGTCAGCGTGTCCACGTACGTGCGGCGCGTGCAGGGCGTAACCGTGCAGTACGTGGACCCGAACATCCGCCCCTGGCTCTCGACGCCCATTAACAAGGGCAATGCGAATGTGGCCGGACTCGAAGCTGACACCAAATTTGCGCCGAGTCCCAAGCTGGATGTGCACGCCAACGTGGGCTACAACTGGTCCGAGCTGGACGCCATTCCGGGTCCGTACAACCGGCTGGCCGAGCAGGTAGCGGGCACCGCCAATGTGGGGCTGGACTACCGCCCTGCCCCGGCGTACACGGTGGGCATGAACCTGAACCTGCAGTTCGGGGGGCCCGTGCGCTCAAGCGAACAGCAACGGGCCTATACCGGCCCGGTGCGCAGGCTGGACCTGTATGCGCTGTGGAAGCTGAACGAAACGACCAAGTGGCGCCTGTCAGTGTCTGAAGCGCTGCAGCAGGACCAGGTAAGCGAGCGCTCCTACAGCAGCGACGCCGGCGCCTTTAACCGGCGTTTCGTGGAAACGAACCGCATGGTCATCCGGGTGGTGCTGGAAAAACGCCTATAGCCACCACTAAATCACCACAGCATTGCCGCCAGATTTTTCCAGAAGCTGTCGGGAATGTACAACAGGGCTGCGGTCATGGTCAGGTAGCGCATGAATTTGCCGATGGCCATGTAGACAATGCTGGGCCAGAACGGCAGGTGCAGCCAGCCGCCCAGCGTGCACAGCGGATCGCCAATCACCGGCACCCACGACAGCAGCATGGTCTTGGCGCCGTAGCGCGCCAGCCAGCCGAACCAGCGGCTTTCGCGCTCCTTGGCAAAGGCGACCTTGGCGCGGTATCCCAAAAAGTAGTCGAGCGCGCCCCCAAGCGTATTGCCGCACGTGGCCACCAGAATGGCGGGCCAGAACATGGCGGGGTTGACCTTGATGACGGCGAACACGGCCGGCTCGGACCCCAGCGGGACCAGCGTGGCCGAAACAAAGGCGATGACGAATACGGACGACAGGCCGACGGCGGGGGCGGCGAGCAGCGCCAGCAGCCAGTAGACGGCGCGTTCAACCATAAGGTAATGCGGAGGGCGAGGACATGGCGACTCGGCGGTGACAGGACCGGTCCATTATAATGAGGAATAACTATTGCAACGACACGATACGCCGAGCCCGCTACCCGGGCTGGCGCATCGCACTGCAGCCTCGGTCATCCGCCGACGACACAGTCCAGCGTCATCTTAGAATCGCGTTTCGGCGCGGCCGGCCCAAGAATTTACCTGTCTGCAGACTATGACCATCGACTACCTGAAGAAAATACTGACCGCGCGCGTGTACGACGTCGCTTCCGAAACGCCGCTCGAACTGGCGCCTATCCTGTCGCAGCGCTTCGAAAACCGCATTTACTTCAAGCGCGAAGACATGCAGGACGTGTTCAGCTTCAAGATTCGGGGGGCGTACAACAAGATGGCCAACCTGGCGCCGGCCCAACTCAAGCGCGGCGTGATTTGCGCGTCGGCCGGCAACCACGCGCAAGGCGTCGCAATGTCGGCAGCGCGCCTTGGCTGCCGCGCCGTGATCGTGATGCCAACCACCACGCCGAGCGTCAAGGTCGATGCGGTCAAGACCTTTGGCGGCGCCAATGTCGAGGTGATCCTGCATGGCGACTCTTACACCGACGCCTACAACCATGCGCTGACGCTGGAAAAGGAGCAAAAGCTGGCCTTTGTGCACCCGTTCGACGACCCGGACGTGATCGCCGGCCAGGGCACGATCGGCATGGAAATCCTGCGCCAGCACTCCGGCCCGATTCACGCCATTTTCGTGGCGATCGGCGGCGGGGGCCTGATTGGCGGCGTGGCCGCTTACGTCAAGCAGATCCGTCCCGACATCCGCATCATCGGCGTGCAATCGATGGATTCGGACGCGATGGCCCGTTCGCTCAAAGCGGGCGAGCGTGTAACGCTGGCCGATGTGGGCTTGTTTGCTGACGGCACGGCGGTGCGCCTGGTGGGCGAGGAAACGTTCCGCCTGGCGCAACAGTATGTGGATGAAATCATCATCGTCGACACCGACGCCATCTGCGCGGCGATCAAGGACGTATTCCAGGATACGCGCAGCATTCTCGAGCCATCGGGCGCGCTGGCCATTGCCGGCGCCAAGGCGTACGTGGAGCGCTCGGCCCTGTCGAAAAACCCGATCCGCAACGAGACGCTCATTTCAATCGCCTGCGGCGCCAATATGAACTTCGACCGGTTGCGCTTTGTTGCCGAGCGCGCCGAGCTGGGCGAAGCGCGCGAAGCCGTGTTTGCCGTGACGATTCCGGAAAAGCGCGGCAGCTTCAAGCGCTTTTGCGAACTGGTCGGCCCGCGCAATGTGACTGAATTTAACTACCGCATCAGCGACGCCAGGGATGCCCACCTGTTCGTCGGCATCCAGATCGCCAGCCGCGGCGAATCGAGCGAGCTGGCGCGTACCTTCGAGCAGAGCGACTTTCGCACGCTCGACCTGACGCATGACGAACTGGCCAAGCTGCACATCCGCCATTTGGTCGGCGGCAAGAGCGCGCTGGCCGAAGACGAGCTGCTGTATCGTTTCGAATTCCCCGAGCGGCCGGGTGCGCTGATGCGCTTCCTGTCGAGCATGGCGCCGAACTGGAATATCTCGCTGTTCCATTATCGTAACCAGGGCGGCGACGTCGGGCGTATTCTAGTGGGGCTGCAAGTGCCGACCGGTGAAATGGACGAGTTCCGCCAGTTCCTGACCACGCTTGGCTACCGCTATTGGGACGAAAGCCTCAACCCCGTGTACAAACTGTTCCTGGGTACTTGATACAATAAACGCATGACCAATACTGCTGATCAATCACCACTGGGCAAGAGCGCCGCGTACCAAACCCAGTACGCGCCCGAGTTGCTGTTTCCAATTCCACGCCAGCAAAAGCGCGACGAACTGCAGCTGACGGGCACGCTGCCGTTTTTTGGCGTGGATATCTGGAACGCTTACGAACTGTCGTGGCTGAACATGCGCGGCAAGCCGCAGGTGGCCATTGCCACCATCAGCGCGCCGGCCGATTCGCCCAACATCATTGAATCGAAGTCATTCAAGCTGTATCTCAATTCCTTCAACCAGACGCGCCTGGCCAACACCGATGCGCTGCTCGCGCTGCTGCGCGAAGACTTGTCGAACGGCTTTGGCGCGCCGGTGCACATTGTGCTGACCCAGCCGGACGGCTTCGAAGGCGTCAAGATGGGCGAACTCGACGGCCTGTTGCTGGACCGGCTCGACGTCGACATCGACCAGTATTCGCCCTCGCCTTCGCTGCTCAGTTCGGCGCGTGGCGAGGCACCGGTCGAGGAAAAGCTGGTGTCGCATTTACTCAAGTCAAACTGCCTGGTCACCGGGCAGCCGGACTGGGCGAGTGTGCAGATCCGCTACGTGGGTCCGCAGATCGAGCAGGAAGGCTTACTTAAGTACCTGATTGGTTTTCGCGAGCATAACGAGTTCCACGAGCAGTGCGTGGAACGCATTTTTGTCGATATCTTGCGCCAGTGCGCGCCGCAAAAACTGGCCGTGTATGCGCGCTATACGCGGCGCGGCGGACTGGACATCAATCCCTGGCGCAGCAATTTCAGTGGACCGCCGCCAAAGAACCTGCGGACGGCACGCCAGTAATTTGACCCATCGCAAAGGCTGACCAATCAAGCTTTGACCTGATTGACGCTCGGGAATACGTTTCTGTGAGCATTGGCATGCTCGGTCTTGCCTATAGCGCTGTGATTTACAAAAAAACAACAGTAATGATAGTATGCTGAGGTTTTGCCAGGTAGCGAATAGACTATCCGTATTGTTGGTTTGCCGGAAATTTTCGTAGCAAAAAGTGGGCGAACGCTACATTTTTCCATGCGTTCTTCATGTTTTGCAGGGGCCGGCATTGCGCCATGCCGATCCTGTTGTGTAAGTCGCCATTCCTCTTGCAAAAGGTCAATGCAAGGCGGATCCTTGCCGACGACAAATTTGAATGCCATCGCTGTAAAACAGGCCTATAATTCGGGCTCGCAAGCACATTTGTGCATTGCACCATTTGACTCGTGTTATGACTAACCTCAGCAAAATCCTCTCGCTCGAGAACGTGTTACTCGATTTGGAAGTATCCAGCAAGAAGCGTGCTTTCGAGCAGGCTGGACTCATTTTCGAGAACAATTGCGGCATTGCCCGTTCGACCGTCTCGGACAACCTGTTCGCGCGCGAACGGCTGGGCTCGACCGGCCTCGGACATGGCGTTGCCGTGCCGCACGGGCGCATCAAGGGCAGCAAGAGCCTCAAGTCGCCGCTGGGCGCGTTCGTGCGCCTGGCTGAACCCATTCCATTCGAGTCGCCCGACGGCCAGCCGGTGAACCTGCTGTTTTTCCTGCTCATTCCCGATCACGTGACGCAGCAGCACCTGGAAATCCTGTCCGAAATCGCTGAAATGTTTTCCGACGACGCTTTCCGCACCGCCCTGGCGACCGATCCTGATCCCAAGTCGGTCCATTCGCGCATCACCAATTGGCAACCAAGTCTACAGGCCTTGGGTTAAACTTCCCGGTGCCGGGCGCCGCCATTGACATAGCCCCCACCAACCTGAAGACGCCCGTCCATGCTGCAAACCCCGCTGACCATCCAACGGCTTTACGACGACAATCGCGAAAGCCTGCAGCTTGGCTGGTTCGCCGGCTTTCCGGGCGGCGAGCGCCTGATCTCGGGCGACGTTGCCTCCGCCGCCGACCAGGTCGGCCACCTGAACCTGATACACCCGGGCCGCATCCAGGTGTTTGGCCACCAAGAATTAACCTATTACCACCGTCTTAAAAGCGGCTCGCGCAGCCATGTCATTGGCGAGCTGATCGCTGGCGGGCCGCCGGCGCTGATCATCGCGCAGGGACTGGACACGCCGGCCGACATTCTCGCTATTTGCGACGAGCAGAATATTCCCCTGTTTTCAACGCCCTTGCCCGCTGCACAGGTGATTGACTTTCTACGCGTGTATCTGTCCAAAAAGCTGGCGCAGCGCATCATCATGCATGGCGTTTTCATGGATGTGCTGGGCGTGGGCGTGTTGATTACCGGCGACTCGGGCCTAGGCAAGAGCGAGCTGGGGCTGGAGCTGATATCACGCAGTCATGGCCTGGTGGCCGACGATGCGGTCGAGTTTTCGCGCATTGCGCCCAACATGATCGAGGGGCGCTGCCCGCCATTGCTGCAGAACCTGCTGGAAGTGCGCGGCCTGGGATTGCTGGATATTAAGGCGATCTTTGGCGAGACGGCGGTCCGGCGCAAAATGCGGCTCAAGCTGATCGTGCATCTGGTACGCAGGAGCGCGCTGGAGGAAGAAGTCGAACGGCTGCCGTTTTTGTTTCCAACCGAAGATGTATTGGGGCTGCCGGTGAGGAAGGTTGTCATTCCGGTGGCTGCGGGCCGGAATATTGCGGTGCTGCTGGAGGCGGCCGTGCGCAATACGATTCTGCAATTGCGGGGCATTGATACGTTGCAGGAATTTATGGAGCGCCAGCGGCAGGCGATGTCGGGGGACTAGAAACTACCCGTTACTGCCTGGTTTGGAATCGCAGCTGAGACCGGATTGCTGAGCGTCCCAAAAATAGCCGGCGACATCAGCGATTCGAAGTATTGGAAAAGTCACACATATACGTTTCCGTCCCGCAAAAGACGGTCGCATGCGGTATCATAATTACCATGCGCATCGTACTCATTACAGGTATTTCAGGTTCCGGCAAATCAGTGGCAGTCAAGGTGCTGGAGGATTCCGGCTACTATTGCGTTGACAACCTTCCACCCGCCCTTCTGCCGAGCCTGGTAACCGCCCTGATCGCCGACGGGACCGAATCACTGGCCGTCGCGGTCGACGCGCGCAGCGCCGAATCGCTGGTGGAACTGCCTGCCAATATTCGCATGCTCAAGGACGAAGGCCATGACGTCAAAGTCATGTTCCTCACGGCAAACACCCATTCGCTGGTGGCACGGTTTTCCGAGACCCGTCGCAGCCACCCGCTGTCGCACCAGTTGCGCCCGGACGAAAACCCGGCTTCGCGCCGCACGCTGATCGAATGCATCCTCGAAGAGCGCGAGCGCCTGTCCGCCATCGAACAACTGGGCCATGTGATCGATACGTCGGAATTGTCAGCCAACAAGCTGCGCGCGTGGATCAAGGAGCTCGTCGAGATTGAACGCGCGCCCATCACGCTGTTCTTCGAGTCCTTCGCCTTCAAGCTGGGCGTGCCGCTGGACGCCGACTTTGTGTTCGACGTGCGGGCCTTGCCCAACCCCTACTACGACCTGACGCTGCGCCCGCTGACCGGCATGGATGCGCCCGTGATCGCCTTCCTCGACGCCCAGCCAAGCGCGGCCGAATTGCTGGAAGACATACGGGCTTTTATTGCCAAGTGGTTGCCGTCGTTTAAGACCGACAACCGCAGCTACTTGACGGTGGCGCTCGGCTGCACAGGGGGCCAGCACCGCTCGGTCTACATGGCCGAGCGCTTGGCCGCTCACTTCAGCCCGACCGAGCGGGTCGTGCTGCGCCACCGCGAGCAGTGCTAGACGTAGCGGCGCGCGTTGGAGAACAACCGTGCTCGCACTTGGCGCCGATCTGGACGCGAACTACCTGGGTTTTTACTGAAAATGGAACGGCGCTCGTGCTTGCATGAACGGCAAATGTAGACCTGTCCAACCTACCATTGCGACAACGGAAAAACTTCCCTGTTGAGACTAGTGGCGCCTCGCTCAAGTAACCCGTTTGGGTACACCCCGATCGAACTGCTCAGGGGCCGTAATAGTTGCTTGCGAAAATAACACGGTTGGCCGTACACTCAGCCGGACAAAGGCCGCTTTCGGCCAAAGCGGTCATTGCATCGAGCGGCCTTGGTACTGCGGCTAAGCTAAATGATTTTTTCTCCGTTTACTCATTCACGCCAAACAGTTTTCCTCATGTCGCTTCAACGGAATGTTCAACAACAGAACGAACTAGCGTTTCACGAAATGCTTGCCGCAGCGGAGCATTTTAGCGCGAGTGGATTCCTGCTGGAGCCCGGAATTTTCTAAGCAAGCAGGGGATTGACCTCGACACGTCCGTAATCGTCGCAGCATCCGAGGGTTTTGTACTTTGGTTTTCCTTCGGACTCGGCGGAATACTTCTGACGGCAGACCGTCGGTTCTTTAGCTTTGAATTGGAGCTCAATGACGCACTCCACAGATGTTGTGTTTGTGCACGAATTTGCTGACGTGACCGCCCAGTTGAGGCCGTCGCTATGCCGTCGAGTACCATCGACCGACAGGGACCGGCCATAACCTGACACTCGCGGAAGTCGGTGATAGGGCATCATCAAGGCACTCCTGTTGAGTAGCGGGTTTAGACTGTCAGATTTTGCAGTGTGCTCTGACTTCGATGATGTCGGGTTCATGGCTGCCATTTGCCGACATGTGCACGGAGAATTAACTGATGTGGGAACTGGTACTTGAAAAAATTCAACGTCTGAGACAGTTGGACGCGCAACGCCAAGCCTTCGGCGCGGAACTTCATCAATACGAAGCGGCAGCCCCATTGAGTGAAGGGGAGATCGCCGCTGCGGAAGCACGTCTTGGCTGCGCACTTCCAAGTGAACTCGCAGGCTTCTATCGCGAGGTCGGCGATGGCGGCGTGGGGCCATATTACGGAACCGTGCCCGTCAATTCGCTGCAGACAGAGGATGCTAAATACATATTCATCGGTGAGCAAGGCTGCGGACATCGAACTTATGTCATTTCGTCGGGACCGAAGGCGAACGCGATCGTGTTTCGAGATTTGGATGAGGACGGCTTCACCGAGACTGCCACTTCGCTTCTCGCGTTTTACGAAAATTGGCTCGATGATGAACTTGCAGCCTTTCAGGAGGTAAGGCGACTGATTGACGAGGGTTTGTCCGCCGAGGCGATTGTGCTGGAACTTTCGAAATCCCATAAACGGCATGACGGACGCGATCTTGTCGCGAGTGTCATCGACGCTCAAAAGCCAGTAGGACTGTTTGGGTCAAAAGGGCAGCGGATCTATCACGGAGCTACGCAGTTCCCATGGTATGAAAACAGGCTGAACGAGTTCCGCCGACGGACTGCAACTGGGGGTGACTCGCCGGATTCGAGTAAACCAACGGGCGTCCGGGACCAACCTTGGTGGCGCATTTGGAATTAGGCGGTGGTTCTCATGAATGTCGAAATGAGCGCAAGTTGAACTCCGGATACTCTCGCCGGCGCCTGGCGAACCGTACACGACCCAGCAGAAAAACGTGCGTCCTCAGTGGGCAAAGCAATGAAATGATCACTTGCCGGTGTCTGACCGGTAGCGTTTTGGCGAACGAAACGGGCCAACGTGCATCCGGAATAGGGCGACGGTAGCGGCCCCTTAAAAAAAAGTTGCGAAACTTTCGGAGGCCCGTCAGCGGCCCCACTACCCCCGTCAGGTTTGACCACTTTGGTTCCTTAGCGAGCTGATTCAGGTTCAACCCTAGCGGCGAAATTGCGTGGAAAACGCCGACATTGCCGTGTCTTTACAGCATCACCCTTGCAAATGCCGCAGCGGGTGCGCGCCAGCCGGCCACACCGGCGTAAAAAAGCGTTCGACCATCTCACCACTCACTTCGTCCAGCGTGCGCGGATTCCATTGCGGCGCATTATCCTTGTCGATGACCAGCGCGCGCACGCCCTCCAGCACTTCGCCATGCTCAAAATTGTGGCGCACCAAGGTGCGCTCCATGCGCAGGCAGCTGGAAACGTCGAGCCCGGCACCGCGGCGCAGCAGTTCGCGCGTCACGCACATCATCAGCGGCGAGCGCTGGGCCATGGCCGCATGGGCTCTTTGCGCAAAGACGTCGCTGTCCCCCGCCAGCGATTGCATGATGGCCGCCACGCTTGGCGCACTGAAATGGTGGTCGATCCGGCTGCGCTGCGCTTCCAGTTCACTGGCGCCGGCGAACCCCGCATACGGCGCGGCAAAATCTGCGATCATGGCGCGCAGCTCGGCCCCGGGCGTGCTGTCGATGCGTGCGGCCAGCGCGGCCATCTGCTCTTGCGGCACGAACACGTCGGCCAACCCCGCGTACAGGGCGTCGGCCGCGCCGACCGTCAGTCCGGTCAGGCCCAGGTAGTTGCCCAGCTGGCCAGGCGCGCGCGACAAAAAGTAGCTGCCGCCCACGTCCGGAAACAAGCCGATGTTTACTTCCGGCATCGCCATCTTGGTTTTTTCGGTGACGATGCGGATACGGCAGTCGGGCCCGCCCTGCGCAATGCCCATCCCGCCGCCCATGACCACGCCGTCCATCAGCGCCACGTAGGGCTTGGGATAGAAATGGATCAGGTGATTGAGCGCGTATTCTTCGGTAAAAAAGTCTTCCAGCAAGGCACTGCCGCCCATCGGGCTCTTGCCGCCCACCTCATGGAAAAAACGGATGTCGCCGCCGGCGCACAGCGCCTTGGGGCTGCTGCTGCCAAGCACGACCGCATCGACGGCGTCATCCGCGCGCCAGGCCTGCAGCACCGCCGTCAAGTCGCGCACCATCTGCAGCGACAGCGAATTAAGCGCTTTGGGACGGTCGAGGGTGATGATGCCGGTACGGTTGGCAACGCGGGTCTGGACGTATTCGCTCATGGAAGGCTGACAATAAATGGATAGACCCATATTTTAGCCTCCGCAGATGCAAAAAGGGCGCCGCAGGCGCCCTCGTGTCAAGAATCCCGGGCCTTAGATGGCTTCAGGGAGTTCTTCTTCAGGCAGGTGCTTGATGGCCTGGTGATTATGGTCCTGGACCTTGTCCTTGTACTTCATGACTTGACGGTCGAGCTTGTCGATCAGGGTGTCGATAGCGGCGTACAGGTCATGCGACAGGCTTTCTACATACACGGTCTTGCCCGACAGGCGAAGGTTGATTTCAGCCTTTTGTCGTTTTTCTTTTTCAGTCAGGTTATCCACGGTGAGGATCACGGCAATATCAATCACGTGATCGAAATGGCGCTTGACGCGCTCGAGCTTGGTTTGTACGTATTCACGGATGGCTGGGGTCACTTCGAGATGATGTCCGCTAATTGTGAGATTCATACACACTCCTAATAATGGTGTCACTTTCCGTTCGTGCGCGGCGCGCAGAGGAACGGCATAAAAATGCCGATTACAGACACTTCCTGAGGCTGACGGGCGGGATTTTGAGCGCTTCGCGGTACTTGGCAACGGTGCGGCGAGCGATGACCATACCCTGTTCCCCCAGCATGTCCGCAATCTTACTATCGGATAATGGATTTTTAGGGTCTTCTGCTCCTGTCAATTGCACGATGAGTGCACGAATCGCCGTGGAAGATGCTTCTCCCCCCGCTTCGGTGGCGACATGGCTACCGAAAAAGTATTTCAACTCAAACATGCCATGCGGGGTCAGCATGAATTTCTGAGTTGTTACACGAGAAATAGTACTCTCGTGTAGACCAAGTGTATCAGCTATTTCGCGCAGCACAAGGGGACGCATGGCTACCGCGCCATGGCTGAAGAAATTGCGCTGGCGCTCAACAATAGCCTCGGAGACACGCAAGATGGTGTCGAAGCGCTGGCGCATGTTTTTGATCAGCCACTTCGCTTCCTGCAACTGGGCGCCCATCTGGCCTTCGCCCTTGCCCTGCTTGAGCAGGCTCGCGTACATATTGTTCACGCGCAGGCGCGGCATCACGTCGTTGTTGAGCGAGACCGACCAGCCGCCCTTGGCCTTGCGCACAATCACGTCCGGGACCACGAAGTCCGACACATCGGAGGCGAACACGGCGCCCGGGTGCGGATTGCAGCGGCGGATGATGGTCTGCGCCTCGCGCAAGTCTTCGTCGTCGCAGTCGAGCGCTTTTTTCAGCTTGTTGAATTCACGCTGGGCGAACCAGGTCAGGTGCTTTTCGACGATGGCCAGCGCCATGCGGCGCGTCACCAGCGGCACGCCGCGCATGGCGCGAATCTGCAGCGCCAGGCACTCGGACGCATTGCGCGCGCCCACGCCGACCGGATCAAAACTTTGCAGCAGCGACAGCGCGGTCTTGAATTCATCGAAATCGATCTCGAGTTCTTCGGGCATGCGCGCATGGATTTCTTCCAGCGTCTCGGTCAGGTAGCCGTTGTCGTCGAGCGCGTCGACGATCAGTTCGACCAGCGCGCGGTCGCGCACTTCGAGCACCAGCACGCGCATCTGTTCCATCAGATGCTCGCGCAGGGTGGTCGCGCTGCCCTCGAGCTGCGGGCGCGAATCTTCGTCGTCGCTGCTCTTGGCGCGGCCCAGGTCACCCCACTCGCCGTCGTTGTCGTTGTTGTTGTCGTTGTTGCTGGCAGCTTCCCCCTCGGGTGCATCGGCGCTTTGGCCTTCGGCCGGCGCCGGTGCATCCTGCGCGCCCGGTTCGGGCGGCGCCTCGGCCGGCGTGGCGCTGCTGCCGATGGCGCCGTCGGCCAGCAGGCGCACCGAATGGTCGAGCGGATCGTCAAGCCGTTCGAGCAGCGGATTGTCGGTCAGGAGCTGTTCGAGTTCCTGGTGCAGTTCGAGCGTGGACAACTGCAGCAGGCGGATCGACTGCTGCAGCTGCGGCGTGAGCGCAAGGTGCTGCGAGGTGCGTAGTTGCAGGGATTGTTTCATCGGTTTGACCTGCTTACATCCGGAAGTGCTCACCCAGATAAACGCGGCGTACCGATTCGTCTGCGATGATGTCGTCCGGACGGCCAGAGGCCAGCACCGCACCCTGGTTGATGATGTAGGCACGGTCGCAAATGCCGAGCGTTTCGCGCACATTGTGGTCGGTGATCAAAACGCCGATGTCGCGCTCCTTCAGGAACCGCACGATGCGCTGGATCTCGATCACGGCGATCGGATCGACCCCGGCGAACGGTTCGTCGAGCAGCACAAAGCGCGGATTGGTGGCCAGCGCACGCGCGATTTCCACGCGCCGCCGCTCGCCGCCCGACAGCGACATGGCCGGGTTCTCGCGCAGCTTTTCGATCTGCAGGTCATGCAGCAGCGTGTCGAGCCGCTCCTTGAGTTCTGGTTTGCTCAGGCGCTTGCCGTTGACCTTTTGCAGTTCCAGCACGGCGAGGATGTTTTCTTCGACCGTCAGGCGCCGAAACACCGACGCTTCCTGCGGCAGGTACGACAGGCCGAGCGCGGCGCGCCGGTGAATCGGCAGGCTGGAGATATCCACGCCGCTGATGTCGATCGAGCCGGCATCCGACGGCACCAGGCCCACGATCATGTAGAACGAGGTGGTCTTGCCGGCGCCGTTGGGCCCCAGCAGGCCGACTACCTCGCCGCATTCAACCTGCAGCGATACGTCGCGCACGACCAGTTTTTTGCCGTAGCTTTTCTGCAGGCCGCGCACGATCAGCGTGCTGCCACAAGCTTTCGGTTCGATCATGGCATGCCCGTCGGAGCTGGCGTGCCAGTCGGCCCCGTTGGCGCAGTTGGCGCGGTTGGCGCCGGCGCGGCGCGCGGCTTGCGCGGCGCGATGATCAGCTGGCCGCGGCCCTCGCCCGGCTTGCTCGCGCCGCTGGCGTCGTTACGGGCGGTGAATACCTCGCGCATGCTGTCGTACGAAATGAATTCGCTCTTGATTTCGTCGGTCATGTTGCTGCCCTCGATCTGGCGGATATGCGCGCTGCCGAACAGCTTGACGACGCCGCTGCGCTCGTCGTATTCGATGCGCTGCGCATTGCCTTCGACCCACAGCTCGGGGCCGCCGTCGCGCTTTTGGCGAAACGTCGCCATCTTGCCGGGCACGCCCGTGAGCGTCACCTGCATGTCTTCTTCGGGACTGGTCTTGATCACCGCTTTTTCAGCGCGCAGCACCAGCGTGCCCTTAGTGACGACGATGTTGCCGGTAACGATGGTGACCTGGGCGACTTCGTCCACCAGCAGCGTGCCGTAGTCGATTACCGCGCGCTTGCCGGCGTCGGCTTTCTCGGCCGAGGCGCCCAGCGCCACTAGGCCAAACACTGCAATTGCTATTATTTTTTTCATTTTCTACTGCCCTTGGGTGGAACGATGATCTGGCCACCGCCGGCAAACTGCACCTGGCGCGTGGCGTTGTTGGCCTTCATGCCGACGCCGGTAATGGTGTTGGCGCCCAGCGCCATGTCGACCCGCACGCGGGACTCCATGCGGTCTTCTTCCGGAAACACGGTCAGCGCTTCGGTGGTCATGTGCATCAGGCGCGCCATGGGCGAAGCGGGGCGAAAGACGTCGACCTTGCCCAACAGGTCGACCTGGTCGTCCGCATGCCGCAGGCGCGCGCTGTTGGCCTTGACGGTCATTGGACTCTGGCCGGGCGCCAGACTTTGCAGCATGGGCTGCTCGACGTCCGAGACGTCGCCCAGCGGACGGTGGGTCAGCTTGGCGCCGTAGAACAGGTAGCGCGGCTTGCCTTCGGGCGTCATGCGCACGAAACTGAATTTTTCAACGATGTAGTCAGGCTCGTTGCCGGCTGCGGCCGGATCGACCTGGCCGTCGCCGCGCTGCATCACCTGCACCAGCCAGAAGCTGCCCAAGGCGGAGAAGATGAGCGCCGTGATGGTCAGCAGCAGCGGCCAGCGATGGGCGGTGCGCTTATCCATGGCGGCCCCCGCCCCGCAGGCATGGGTCCCGCAGGCCTGATTCCTGATTCTTGCCTGTCACGCGAAATACGGCGCCAGCGCCGCCTCGTACGTGCCCTGCGCGCGCATCACCAGGTCGCACACTTCGCGCACGGCGCCGCGCCCGCCGCCGGCGCGCGTGACGTAATGGGCGCGGTGTTGCACCTCCGGGTGCCCGGTGGGCACGGTGACCGCAAAGCCGACCTGCAGCAGCAGCGGCAGGTCGATCACGTCGTCGCCGATATAGCCGCACTGCTGCGCCGTCAAGCCGGTCGCTTCCAGCAGTCTGGCAAAGGCGATGCGCTTGTCGTGGATGCCCTGGTGGACATGCATGATGCCCAGGTCGGCCGCGCGCCGCACCACAATCGGCGACTCGCGCGCGCTGATGATGGCGGTGGCCACGCCGCTTTTTTGCAGCAGCTGGATGCCCAGGCCGTCGAGGACATTGAAGGTCTTGGTGGTTTCGCCATCCGGGCCGTAGGTCAGGCTGCCGTCGGTGAGCACGCCGTCGACGTCGAAGATCATGACCTTGACGGCCGCGGCGCGGCGCATGTGTTCGAGCTGGTTCATCAGATTACCTTTGCGCGCGTCAGGTCGTGGATGTGCAGGGCGCCGACCAGGCGCCCGTCGTCGTCCACCACCAGCATCTGGTTGATGCGAAACTGCTCCATGACGGCCACCGCGTCCACCGCCAGCTGTTCGGGGCGCACGCGGCGCGGGTCGGCATGCATGACGTCGCGGATCGTGATCTTGGTGAAGTCCTGGACTTTCTCGATCAGGCGGCGCAAGTCGCCGTCGGTGAACACGCCCACTGGACGCTGGTCGGCGTCGACGATGGCGGTCATGCCCATGCCCTTTTGGGTAATTTCGAGCAGCGCGGCGGCCAGCGGCACATCGGCCGTCACCATCGGCACGTCCGAGCCGCTGCGCATCACGTCCTTGACGTGGGTGAGCAGGCGCCGGCCCAGCGCGCCGCCCGGGTGGGAGCGCGCAAAGTCTTCTTCCTTGAAGCCGCGCGCGTCGAGCAGCGCCACGGCCAGCGCGTCGCCCAGCGCCAGCGTGACGGTGGTGCTGGCCGTTGGCGCCAGATTGAGCGGGCACGCTTCCTTGGCCACGGAAACGTCCAGGTGCACGTCGGCCAGCAGCGCCAAACTTGATTTGGGGTTGCCCGTCATGGCGATCAGCGGCGCGCCCATGCGCTTGACGATCGGCAGGATCGACATCAGTTCGGCCGTTTCGCCGGAATTGGAAATGGCGATAAAGGCGTCCTTGGGGGTCACCATGCCCAGGTCGCCGTGGGCAGCTTCGGCCGGATGGACAAACATGGCCGGGGTGCCGGTGGACGAGAGCGTGGCGGCGATCTTGCGGGCGATGTGGCCCGACTTGCCGATGCCCGAGACGACCACGCGCCCGCCGCATTCGAGCAGCATGGCCACTGCCTGGCCGACGCTGTCGTCGCCGACCAGCCGGTCCTGCAGCGCGTGCATGGCGTCGGTTTCGATTTCCAGCGTTTCGCGCGCCATCGCCATGGCGCGCTCGACGACGTTTTTGTCAAAAGCTTTCAGCATTGTTTTTTCATCGGTTACACTCATGGAAGCAGTATAAACGAATTGCGAAAGCAAAAAACTTGCCAGACGCAACAAATAGCGTTTTACCCCTCCACGTCAACGGCATAGCATGGTTTCAGGACTTGAACTTACCCTCTTATTGCTAGGCAGTGCGGTGCTCGGCGTGGTCGCCTTCCGCATGCTGCATCTGCCGCCCATGCTCGGTTATCTGGCAGTTGGCATCCTGATTGGCCCGCACGCGCTGGGCCTGGCCGAAAACAACCATACCACCGAAACGCTGGCCGAATTTGGCGTCGTCTTCCTGATGTTTTCCATCGGCCTGGAGTTTTCGCTTTCCCAGCTGATGGCCATGCGCCGCATCGTGTTCGGGCTGGGCATGGCGCAGGTGGTGCTCACGATCGCGGCCACCATGCTGTTCGGGTGGCTGCTCGCCACCCAGCTGCCGGCCAGCATTCGCATCACGTGGCAGGCCGCCTTTGCGCTGGGCGGCGCGCTGGCCATGTCGTCCACCGCCATTGTCGTCAAGATGCTCACCGAGCGGCTCGAACTGGAAAGCGCGCATGGCCGCAAGATCATCGGCATCTTGCTGTTCCAGGACCTGGCCGTGGTGCCGCTGCTCATTCTGATTCCATCGCTGGGCAAACCGGCCGACGAACTGGCGGGCACGCTGGCCTTGGCGGGCCTGAAGGCGGTCTTTGTGCTGTTGCTGCTGCTGTTCATCGGCCAGAAGATCATGCGCAAGTGGTTCACCATCGTCGTCAAGCGCCGCTCGCAGGAGCTGTTCATGCTCAACCTGCTGCTCATCACGCTGGGCGCGGCCTGGATCACCGAGCGCGCCGGCCTGTCGATGGCGCTGGGCGCTTTCGTGGCCGGCATGCTGATTTCCGAAACCCAGTACCGGCACCAGGTGGAAGAAGACATCAAGCCGTTTCGCGACGTGCTGCTCGGGCTGTTTTTCATCACGGTGGGGATGCTGCTCAATGTGCGCGTGGTGCTGGAAAACTGGTGGCTGGTGCTGATTTTGCTGTGCGGGCCGGTAATGGTCAAGTTCGCGCTGATCGCCGCGCTGGCCAAGCTGTTCGGCGCCTCCGACGGCACCTCGATTCGCACCGGCCTGGGCCTGGCGCAGGCCGGCGAATTCGGCTTCGTGCTGCTGACACTGACCGCCGACGCCAATCTGATCGACCCGTTCATCATCCAGCTGGTGCTCGCCTCGATGGTGCTCTCGATGCTGGCCGCGCCATTCATGATCGAGAAAGCGGACATGATCGTCATGAAGATTTCGTCCAACGAATGGATGCTGCAGTCGCTGCAGCTGACCCAGATCGCCACGCGCACCATGGCCAGCCAGAAGCATGTGATCGTGGCCGGCTTCGGGCGCAGCGGGCAAAGCCTGGCCACGCTGCTGTCCGAGGAAAAAATCGCCTACCAGGCGCTCGACCTGGACCCGGAGCGGGTGCAGGAAGCGCAGGCGGCCGGCGCCCACGTGTCATACGGCGACGCGGCGCGCCGGGAGAGCCTGATCGCCGCTGGCGTGTACCGCGCCAGCGCGCTGGTGATCACGTATGCGAGCACGCCGTCGGCGCTCAAGGTGCTGCACCTGGTGCACGAGCTCGCACCCGCGCTGCCGGTGATCGTGCGCAGCCATGACGACACCGATCTGGACTTGCTCAAAAAAGCCGGCGCCGCCGAAGTGGTGCCCGAGGCGCTTGAGGGTAGCTTGATGCTCGCCTCGCATGCGCTGGTGATGATGGGCGTGCCGCTAAGGCGCGTGGTGCACCGCGTGCAAAGCGCGCGCGACGAGCGCTATGCGTCGCTGCGGGGCTACTTTCACGGCGCGAGCGATATCGGGGACGATCCGGAGCATACCTATGTGCGGCTGCATTCGGTGACGCTGCGCGACGACGCGGGGGCGGTCGGCAAGCGGCTCGAGGAACTGGCGCTGCATGAGGTGGGCGCCGAGGTGACCACGATCCGGCGCGGCAAGGAGCGGCTGGAGGTGACGCCGCGCACGGAACTCAAGCTGGGCGACGTGGTGGTGCTGCGCGGCTCGGCCGAGGCGGTGGACCGGGCTGAGGGGCGCTTGCTGCATTAGACAACGTGATGCAGGCATGGCGCAATGCGCTGCGCTTTTGCGCCCTACGATTAGACAACGTGACGCATGCATGGCGCAATGCGCTGCGCTTTTGCGCCCTACGGGTTGCGGGCGGCGGCCGATTTTTCGAGTTTTGATAGCCGATTTTGCGCCGTCGTGACGGCGCTATGCCGGTTCGGGGTGGTACGCGATGACGCGGTTGCGGCCGGCCTGCTTGGCTTTGTACAGCGCAGAATCGGCCTGCGCCAGCAGCACCTGGGCCACGCCTTCCACCGGGTTTTCGCGCGCAAAGTCGTCCAGCGTCGCCACCCCGATCGAGACCGTGACCGGCAGCGACAAGCCGCACGTCAGGTCAAAGGCGCGGTCGGCGATGCTGGCGCGGATGCGCTGCGCCACCATGCTCGCGCTGTCGAGCTCGGCGTCGATCAGGAGCACCACGAACTCTTCGCCGCCAAAGCGCCCCAGCGCGTCGGAGACGCGCAATTCATCCTTGATGCGCGCCGAGATTTCGCGCAGCACTTCGTCGCCGCCCTGGTGCCCGACGGTGTCGTTGACGGTCTTGAAGTGGTCGATGTCGATGTACATGACCGAGATGCGGTAAGCCTGGCGCCGCGCGCGCGAAATTTCTTCGATCAGGCGCCGGTCGATGTAGCGCCGGTTATACACGCCGGTGAGCGAATCGGTCAGCCCGATGTACTTGAGCATCTCGTTGCTGATTACGTTCTCGAGGCAGATCGCGATGATCGACGCCATGTGCTCGACAAAGTCGGTGCCCATCGACGGCGTGAAGCGCACCGGATCGAGGCTGCCCAGATTCAGGCTGCCGATCAGCCGCTTGTTGCGCAGCAGCGGCACCAGGGCAATGCTTTGCAGGCCGGCGGGAGGGTGAGGGAACATCGGCTGGTGGGTGGCGGGAATGTAGGGGCCGAGCATCGGCTTGGGCGGGCCGGTGTGCTCGCTGCGCGATGGCACGAAGCCAAGCGCCCCGCTGGCGGCTACAAACACCAGGTGCGGGAAGTCGGCGAAATCCACGCCCAGCTTGTTCATGACGGTGCGGATGTCTTCGCCTTCGTCGACCAGGCTCAGGGTGACGATATCGAGCTCGGAAATCACCGGCAAGCTGCGAAAGATGGTGGTGATCAGGGAGGGAAAGCTGTCGGAACCGACGATCTCCAGGTCGAACGCCTGGTGCCGGCACATGATGCCGTGATTGCGCTCGGCCTGTTCCATCATGTAGGCCATGCTGGCGCGCAGCGATTCGTTTTCTTCGGCCAGGTCGCGCGGTAAAGCGCCCGCATCATGCATACAGATCCTTCCCTTGTTCCGTGTTCATACTTAGCTCAACGTTACGCCAATTGCCGTACGCGACCCATATTATGCCCTGCCCCGCCTACGGCGAGCGTTTTGCATTCTTTTGCCTTAAAAGGCGAGCGTCATGGTCGCCGCCTGGCCGACGTACAAGCGCTCGCCGTCGCCCTGGGTGACGATGCAGTTCATGCCAAAGCAGATGGCGCCATCCAAGGCCGGCTTGGCGCGGTAGCGGCTCAAGATATCGAGCGGATCGGGACCGGCCACGCCGGTGCCCTGGTCGACCGAGGGAATCGGGCAGCGCGGGCAGGGTTTGACCGGTTTCAGGTGCGCCTCGCCCAGGGCGAACAAGTCGGCGTAGTCTTCCTCGAAGGCGTCGATGCCGTCGATGACAAGATTGGGACGGAAGCGGTTCATGGGCAGTGCATCGCGCCCGGCTGCGGCCAGCTTTTCGTTCAAGTCAGCCAGCGAGGCCGAACCGATCACCAGCAGCGGGTAGCCGTCCGAAAACAGCGTCGGCGCTTCGACGCCGCCGGTCCACTTGGTGCTGGTCAGGCGCGTCACGCTGGGGTGAAAACGCACCAGCCGGCACGCCACGCCGATTGCTTTCGAAAACCAGGCGGCGGTGGTCTCGTCGCAGTCGTAGGCCAGCCAGGTGTCATCCCACAGCGTGACCTGGCGCGTTTTCTCGTGCTCCGGATCAGGCAGGCCGAGCGGAATTTCCAGGCGCAGCATGCCGGACGCGCGCAATTCGAGCGTGTCGGTTTTCAGGCGCGGCACGATCAGCGCCATGCGCGGATGCTCGCGCTGGGTGAGGAAGACGCCATCCTCGCCCACCACCATCCACTCGCGGTCGTAGACGGCATCGACCGACAGGCCGGCGCTGGTCAGCGTTGCTTCGCGCACCGAAATGCCGGCACAGGACTTAACAGGGTACAAGATGATTTCCGAGAGAATCGCCATGCTGTTTCATTCCGTAAAGATAATGGCGGGTAGTATGCCTCGCAAATCCAATTGCCGCCAGTCCTGGCAGTCCTGGTAACCCCACAGCCATTCTGCGCAGAAAATTGGGAAAAGAACAAAAAACCGTTTAGTATCTGCAATATTAAATTTAAATACACTTTTACCGGGGACTTCATGCTCAAACTTCAACATTTTGCCGCCGCCAGCGCCCTGCTGGCGCTATCGGTCACGCCGGCAACGCAGGCCGCGGCAGCGGCGCCCGCCGGTTTGAAGAGTGCGCTCGCCGACGGCAGCATCGGCCTGCTGCCGGTGCAGAATTTTCGCCTGACGGATGGCAAGTGCGCCGACTGCGCCACCTTGCCGCAAGCCTTATGGTACTTCAAGGACGATGTACTGGCCGTGCCCCAAAGCGCGCAGCCCATGTCCGGTTATGCCGCGCATGCCGCCAATATGCAGGATGTAAAGGAATGGTCGGCCACGCTGGGTGCGGCCACGCTCGCCCATCCGCCCCTGGTGTGGCTGGGCGCGCCCTATCTGTTCGACGACGTGACGCTGCTGCCCAACGGGCGCGAGGTGCGCGCCGCGGACGGCAGCCTGAACGCGCTGCACCTGGCATCGAAAATCCCGACCAATCTGTCGTACTGGAATGAAAAGACGACGGCTTACTTTGCCAAGCGGCCGCTGCGCATGCGTGGCAGCATGAAGGATGTGGCGGGCACACCGACCTTTGTGGCGCGCACCGTCTGGCCCAAGGATTTTGCCATCGATGCCGCCAGCATGCCGGTGCGCCCCTTTGCTGCGGGCGAGAGCCTGACCTCGTTCGTGCAGGAAGCGGGCGGCGGCGCGGCCAGTGCGTTTTCGACGCGCCTGCTGTGGGAGCGCAGCGCCGGCCAGGGCCGCCAGTGGCAGGACAAGCCGGTCATCGGCATCATGCTCAACGGCGCGCAGGGCGATGACGATGAAGCCTTCGGCGGGCACTTTGCGGTTGCCACCGGCACCATCGGCCAGCAGGGGCAAATGTCGGACTGGGTCGTGAACAACTTCTACAATCTCGATTCGTTCAGCGAAAAAGGGATTGTCGCCGCGCCCGTCCCGATGGACAACTACCTGATGGACTTGAACAGCGGGCAGCAGTATTACCGGCCCTCGTACATGCTGGTGGCGGTGCTTGGAAGTGCGCGCACGGCCGTGGCCTACCAGGGCGGCGTGCAGCGCGTCTTCAACCATTTTTACAAGCACGACTTCACTTACCGGCATGCGGCGGCCAATTGCGCCGGCATCAGCGTGGATGTGTTCAAGGCCCTGGGCTGGAATATTCCGCAACGGGGTGCGACCAGCAGCCTGAAGGCAATCGGCGCCTATGGTTACCTGTCGGCCAAGGACATGAGCCTGGCGAGCGGGCGCAAGATCTACGATTACTTGACCGAAGAGCAGACGCGCCTGTATCCGGCGGTTGCCTTCGACGCGGCCGGTACGGACCTGATGCAACTGGTCGGCGCCGGCGCGGCCAAGCCGGTGCGCGAACTGACCGGCTTTGAAAAGCAGTTGCGCGACGACGTCGAAGCGATCGTGCTGGTGCGCATTCCGCAAATTCCATCGAGCCGCGCGATGGGCTCAAACCCGATCTTTTCGTTCGACGAATTCATGGCCCGCACCCCGCCCGACCAGAAGGACTGGAAGATCGTGCCCGTCGGTCCGCGTCCATTTCCAGCCGAACTGCGGGGCGACACGCCGCTGGCTGCCGGACCAAACCCGGTGCCTCTGCCGGTGGCGGGGATCGCGGCCGTTGGCGTGATCGGGATCGGCGCGTTCATGCGCCGGCGCAGGAATGGCAAGGCGAAGCGCGGCTAAGGGCGCGTCGACTTGAGCGCTTGGGAAAATCCACTCCCACCACAACAAAAAAGCCGCGAATTTTCGCGGCTTTTTAATTGTGCACAAGTACTGGCTGCAATCAGACGTTGAACAGGAAGTTCAACACATCGCCATCCTTGACGACATATTCCTTGCCTTCGGCGCGCATCTTGCCCGCCTCCTTGGCGCCGCTCTCGCCCTTGAACGCAATGAAGTCGTCGTAGGCAATGGTCTGGGCGCGAATGAAGCCGCGCTCAAAATCGGTGTGGATCACGCCGGCCGCCTGCGGCGCGGTGTCGCCCACATGGATGGTCCAGGCGCGCACTTCCTTGACGCCGGCCGTAAAGTAAGTCTGCAGGCCCAGCAGTTTATAGGCGGCGCGGATCAGGCGATCCAGTCCCGGCTCTTCCATGCCCATGTCGGACAGGAAGGCGCCTTTGTCGGCGTCGTCCAGATCAGCGATTTCCGACTCGATCGAGGCGCAAATTGCTACCAGCGGCGCGCCCTGGCTCTTGGCGTATTGCGTGAGCTGGTCGAGCAGCGGGTTATCCTTGAAGCCCGTGTCGGACACGTTGGCCACGTACATGGCCGGCTTGGCGGTGATCAGGCACAGCGGCTTGATCAGCAGCAACTCTTCGGCGTCCAGGCCCATTGCGCGTACCGGCTTGGCGTCGTTCAGGAACGGCATCATGCGTTCCATGACGGCCAGCAGCTTGGCCGCATCCTTGTCGCCGGAGCGCGCTTTCTTGTTTTCGCGGTGAATCGCTTTTTCAACGGTGCCCATGTCGGCCAGCGCCAGCTCGGTCTGGATGACTTCGATATCGTCGAGCGGGCTGACCTTGCCGGCTACGTGGATCACGTTGTCGTCTTCAAAGCAGCGCACCACGTTGACAATGGCGTCGGTCTCGCGGATGTGCGATAGAAACTGGTTGCCCAGGCCTTCGCCCTTCGAGGCGCCCGCCACCAGGCCGGCGATGTCGACGAATTCGACAATGGCGTTGACCATGCGCTCAGGCTTGACGATCGCCGCGAGCGCATCCATACGCGGATCCGGCACTTCGACCACGCCCACGTTCGGCTCGATCGTGCAGAACGGATAATTCTCAGCCGGAATGCCGGCCTTGGTCAGCGCATTGAAAAGGGTGGACTTGCCGACGTTAGGCAGGCCGACGATGCCGCATTGCAGACTCATGGGAAAACTTTCTAATTCGATTGACGATGGGCGCTACCAGCATACGCGACCCTGAACCCCATATTGTAACTCGGAAGGGACCTCGCGCCCAATTTCGGCGGCTCGCCCGCCTTCAGAGCAAGGCCCCGTATGCTGCAATCTTGTCGGCCAGGCGGGCCGCAAGCCGAGGGCTGGCCGAACCGAGCGCATCGAGGATGGTACGCGCCTCGATCTTGTATTGCGCGACCTTGTCGGCGTTCCAGTAAAACGGCGGATGATACAAATTGGCGATGCGGTCGGCCAGCTTCACCGCCCAGACCTCTTTCGGCTCCAGTTGTATGCGGCGCAGGGTGTCCTGCATGCGCAAGGCGCTGGTGCCGAGCTGCGCATCCTTGCTCAAGGCTTGCACGCCGCGCGCCACTGCGATGCCGAACCGGTCACGCACGTCGTCGAAGGTGGCGTTCGTATCTTCGATCACGTCGTGCAGCAATGCGCACTGAATGGCCAGGCCGGCATCCCATCCCGCTTCGCCGCCTATGCCCCAGGCCACTTCGGCCGCCACGCTGGCCAGGTGGTTGATGTAAGGAATTTGCTGGTCAGCACTGCGCCCGCCGTAGGTCTGACCCATGTGCTTGAGCGTTACGTATTCCCACGCGCGTGCATAGGTGTCGATATCGGCAGTCATTATTTCCTTTCGATGTGGAGCTCGGTTGCTCGGCCAACCCGGCCATGGAAGCGGTCCACCCAGTATGCACCATCGAAGCTGCACTGGCTGATGAGCCGGCGGTGCATGCCCGCTCTCGACCAGCCGCCGTGGGGGGGGGGGGGGGGGGGGGGGGGGGGGGGGGGCGGGGGGGGGGGGGGGGGCGGGGCGGGGGGGCGCGGGGG
>NZ_JAFCTU010000007.1:0-216393 GCF_049896185.1 Massilia sp. TSP1-1-2 | reverse complement strand
ATCGGACGACAAGCCTCCTCCGGCGAAATCGGCGCGAACGCTGTGAGCGGGAATGGATGCAAAACGGAGCTGCTCTGAGGTAGAATTCATGTCGGGCAAGGTGGCGTTCGTGTCGATAACTGTGTTTCCAGATAACTCACATTTTATCAATCACTTACGGCATTCTTGCCCTTTTTTATGCAAAATTCAGGATAGAGCAGCTCCATCGAGCCGGTGAAATTTTCCTCGACCGGGCGGGCGTTGTCGATCACTTCCTTGAGCGCCACGTTGGGGTGGGCTGCCTGCAGCTCGGCGATCGCGGCGCGCGCGCCCTTGGCGACCGCGATTTCGCTGGCACCCTTGGTGCGGAACACTTCAAAGCCCACCACGCGCTTGCCGTCATGCTCGGCGATCGAGCGCGGCTCGGCCACGGTGTCGGTAATTTTCGCGACCTGGTCGAGGCGCACGCGCCGTCCGCCGGGGATGGGAATATCCATCGCCGCCAGTTCGGCCGCCGTTTTGACGGTGGCGATGGTGCGCACCGACTGCTCGGCGCCGCTGACGTCGCCACGTCCACCCGGCACTTCGCGCTGCACGCTGCGCAGCTGGCGCGAAACGTCCACCGCGGCCACCTGCAAGGCGGCCATGCGCTGGTCGTCGAGCTCGACGCGGATTTCGCGAAACACGCCGCCCACGCGCTTGACCGCGCCCACGCCCGGCACGCTGAGCAAGCGCTTGGCGACCGAATTGTCGACAAACCAGCTCAGTTCCTGGTCGTCGAGCGGCACGCCGTTGGCGCCAGTGCTGCTGCCAGCGGCGGCGGCCGTAAAGGTCATGATCACGCGCCCGGCGGTCGACGCTTTCGTCACGGTCGGGTCGCGCATTTCAGAAGGCAAGTCCGACTTGATGCGGGCTACCGCGTCGCGCACATCATTGACGCCTTCGGCGATATTTTTCTCGAGGACGAATTCAACGGTGACGGTGGCCACGCCGTCGAGCACGCGCGAATAGATATTTTTCACGCCTTGCAGCGTGGCGACGGAGTCTTCGATCTTGCGCGCGACTTCCGTTTCCAGCTGGGCCGGGGCGGCGCCGTCGAGGACCGCGGTCACGGTCACGATCGGCAGTTCGATGTCGGGAAAATCCTGCACCGCGTTGGCGCGGTAGGCCATCAGCCCGGCCAGCGTGAGCAGCACGAACAGCATGATGGCCGGGATCGGGTTCTTGATTGACAGGGCGGAGAAATTCATCGCGCGCTCCTTATTTTGCCGGCGGCGGCGCGGCGGCGGCTACGCGCACCACATCGCCTTCATTGAGAAAGCCCGCGCCGCTGACGGCCACCGTCGCGCCCGGGGCCAGGCCCGACAGCACTTCGATGCGCTCGCCCAGGCGCCGGCCCGCCTGCACCTTGACCTGGCTCACGCGGTTGTCGGGTTTGAGCTGGAATACATAGCTAAAGCCGTCGCGCACCACCACCGCCTGCTGCGGCACCGTCATCGCGCTCGACGTGCCCAGTTCGAACTGGCCGCTGGCGAACATGCCGGCCTTGAACGGCGCGTTCGCGCCCACCGTGCCGGGCAAGTCCACATACACTAGCGCCGAGCGGGTCTGGGCGTCGATGGTCGGGGCGATCATGCGCACCTTGCCCGTCAGTTCGCTGCCATTGGCCGCCTTGACCTGTGCGCTGGCCCCGGGCCGGATCTGCGCCAGTTCGGATGCGGTCACCTCGGCGCGCCATTCAAGGCGCCCCTTGCGGATCATGCGGAACAATTCGGTGCCCACGCCCACCACCGAGCCGACCGTGGCCTGGCGCGCCGAGATCACGCCGTCGTCGGGCGCGAGCACCTGGGTGTAGCGCAGGCGCAGCTGCTGCGACGACAGCGCCGCCTTGGCCGACGCGATGCGCGCGCGCGCCGTCATTTCGCCCGTCATGTACTGGCTGATCTGCTGGGCCGACAAGGCGCCCGAGCTTTTCAAGGTTTGCGCGCGGGCCGCATTGGCCACCGCTTCGGCGGCATTCGCCTCCGCTTCCATCAGCGCCGCGCGCGCCTGCGCCACGTCGGCGTTCACGCTGTCAGCCGAAAAAACGGCCAGCACGGCGCCCTTTTTCACGACGTCGCCCACATTCACGCGCACCTCGGTCAGGCGCAGGCCGCCCGACTCGCTGCCGATGATCGCTTCCTGCCACGCCGCCACGTTGCCGTTGGCGGCCAGTTTGATTGGCAGCTGCGCCGGCGTGGCCTGCGTGGTGGTGACGGTCAGCGCCGCCTTGACCGGCGCGGCGACCTTGTCGGCGGCTTTCGGTTTATTAAGGAAAAACACGCCGGCGCCCACCAGGGCGGCCAGCACGCCGACGATCAAAACAGGTTTGAGGATACTTTTTTTCATGTTGTTTTCCAGATGCGGTTCGATGTGGTCAGATGGCACTTATCGGGGGATACTTAGCTGCCAGCACGGCTCCAGCCGCCGCCGGCGGCGCGGTACAGCGCAATCCAGGCGGCGCTGCGTTCGCGCTGCAGCGTGACGATGGCGTTTTCGGACGCGAGCCGCGTGCGGCGGGCGTCTTCCAGTTCGAGCAGGCTGCCAAGGCCGTTCTTGTAGCGGTCTTCGGCTGCCACAAAGGCGATCCGATAGCCTTCCAGCGAAACCTGGGCGTCACTGCTGCGCGCCGTGCTGCTGTTCAGGTTGACGAGCGCCTGTTCCACTTCGCGCACCGCGTCGCGCACCGTTGCGCGGTAGGTGATAACGGCGGCCTCGTAGCGCGCCTTGGCAGCGTCAACGTTGGCGCGGCGCACGCCGGCGTCAAAAATCGGCAGGCTCACGGCCAGCGGGCCGATAGTCCAGGTGTTGGTTTGCAGGTTCTCGCCGCCGGAACGGAAATTGGCCGCGCCAATCGCGCCCGAGAGCGACAGGCGCGGAAAGCGCTGGGCCTGCGCGCTGCCGATGTCGGCGCTGGCGGCGGCCACTTCGCGCTCGGCCGCAAACACGTCGGGACGCTGCGCCAGCAGCTGGGCCGGGAGCGTCGTGATGGCAATCGGCGGGGCCGCGACGGGGCCGCCGGCGGCAAGTTGCGCGCGCAAGGCCGGCTCCTCGATTGCGGCGAGCGACACCAGCGTTTTGATGTCGATGTCGCACAGGGCGCGCTGCAGCGTGGCGCGGCTGTTGCCTTCAGCGGCGCTGGCGCGCGCCAGGGCGGCGCTGGCGGGGGCCTGAAAGCCCGCGTCCGCAGTAAGCCTGGTCAAGCGCGCGGTGTCGGCGCGCGAAGCGGCGTCCTGCTGCGCCACGGCCAGCAACTGCTCGCAGGCGCGCAGGCTGTAATAGGTTCCCGCCACTTCGGCGGCCACCGCCACGCGCGCTGCATGCCATTGGGCGCTGGCGCCGGCCAGGCGCGCCTGGGCCGCATTGCGCGCGGCGACGCCGCCACCGAACAGGTCAATTTCCCAGGCCGACTGCAGGCCTGCGTAGCTGGTGGTGCCGCCCGGCTGCAAGCTTTGCTGGTTGGCGCGTGAGATGCTCGCGCCGGCGTCGAGCGTGGGCAGCAGCGCGGCGGTGGCGGCCGTGCGCTGGGCGCGCGCGGCGGCAATGCGGCTGGCGGCGGCGGCAATGCTCGGGCTGGACACCTGGGCCGAGGCGATCAGTTGCGCCAGCAGCGGGTCGCCCTGTTGGCGCCACCAGCTGGCCAGGTCGGTCAGGCTGCCATTGTGCGGCAGCGGCGCCTGCCACTGGGCGGGCGCGGGCAGGGCTACGCTGGCCGGCGGCGCCAGTGCGCACGCCGACAGCGCCAATGGCAGCAGGGTGCTGCCCAGGATGTGCAAGCTCTTCATGCTTTTTTCTTTCGTGGCGGTGGTGTGAGCGCTGGTGTGAGCGGTGACGCGAGTGCGGCCCGGCGTGCCTGTTCTGCATTGACGATGGCTTCGGCGTAGTCGACCAGGCGGTCCATCCAGGTGTCGATCGCCGCGCTGGTGTCCAGCAATTGGGGACGGATCTGGTCGACCACGTCGCGCACCAGCAGCATCTGCAGCGCCATGCCGGCCACGCAAAAGGCCACCCGGGCCAGGTCGTCGTCAGCTTCTGCTACGTGCATGTGGCGCCCGATCACCAGCATCAAGCCCGCATGCGCCGGCTTGATGCCATTGTCGATTTCCTCGCTCCACAGACCGGTCGGCTCGAGCATCTCGCGAAACCACAGGCGCATGCACAGGCGCGCCAGGTCGCCCTCCTTGAGGGGGCCGAGCAGCTGCGAATAGAACTCGCGCAGCGACTCGCGCAGCGTGGCCTCCGGCCTGGTGAAGGCGGCGATGTCTTCGCGCGCATGCGGCGCCGGCTCGGTGAAGGCGGCGCGGTACAGGCCCGCCTTGTCGCCAAAATAATAGCTGATCGAGGCGATGTTGGTGCCTGCGGCGAGCGCGATTTCGCGGGTCGAGGTCTTGGCGAAGCCCTGCTCGGCGAACAGGCGCATGGCGGCCAGGACCAGCCGTTCGCGCGACTGGACTCCGTCCGAGCGCGACTTGCGCGCCTCGTCGTTAGGTAAGTGTGGTTTTTCCATGGTGGCGATTAGACCATAAAAATCAAACGATTGATATAACTTAATCACTTGCTTATATTAAATTGCTTTAATTCAATTGGAACTTTTTATCCTTTGCTGCGCAATACTATCGATGGGCCCGCCTTGCGGCCCTTGTTCAAGAGGCTGAGCTCATGAGATTGCCATTTGCCACCGTCGCCGCCGTGCTGCTGATATTGTCCAGCTCAGCTAACGCGGCTCCCAGCGCCGCCGAGCGCGACGCGCTGCACGTACTGAACCGGGTCGCCTACGGTCCCGCGCCGGGCGACGTGGCGCGCGTAGCCCAGATGGGCGTGCAGCGTTACATCGCATCCCAGCTGGCACCCCAGCAGATAGCCTATCCGGCGGCGCTGGCCGAACGGCTGGCCGCGCTTGACATCCCCAACCGCAGCAGCGGCGCCGCGCTGGCGCAATTGACCGAACTGCGGCGCGACGTGCGCGACGGCGACGAAGGCGCGAAACAACGGCGCGCGCTCGCCTACAAAGACATGGCGCGTGAAACGGCCGAGGCACGCCTGCTGCGCGCGCTCTACAGTCCTCGCCAGCTGGAGGAAGTCATGGTCGACTTTTGGTTCAACCATTTCAACGTCTTTTCGGGCAAAGGCATTACCCGCGCGCTGGTGGCCGGCTACGAGCGCGACGCCATCCGGCCTAACGTATTCGGCTCGTTCCGGGCCATGCTGGGGGCCACCGCGCGCCATCCGGCCATGCTGTTTTACCTGGATAACCACCTGTCAAAGGCGGGCGCCGTCAACGAAAACTATGCGCGCGAACTGATGGAGCTGCACACGCTGGGCGTGGACGGCGGCTACACGCAAAAGGACGTGACGGAGCTGGCGCGCATGCTCACCGGCTGGACTTTTGCGCCGGCGGCGCTGGCGCGCGAGAACCAGGCATTTCGCTTTGACGCGAAGCGCCATGACCAGCAGGGCAAGACCTGGCTAGGCAGCGTGGTGGCGCAAAAGGGCGAGGCCGAAGGCGAGTACGCGCTCGACGTGCTGGCGCGCCATCCGGCCACGGCACGCCATATCGCCTACAAGCTGGCGCAGTACTTCGTGCAGGACGAGCCGCCGGCGCTGCTGGTCGAGCGCCTGGCGCGCAGCTTTCACGACAGCGACGGCGACATTCGCAGCGTGCTGCGCACCCTGTTCGCCAGCGACGAATTCATGGCCCCGGGGAGCGTCGGCGCCAAGTTCAAGACGCCGTACCGGTATGTAGTGTCGGCCGCGCGCGCCGGTGGCGGCCAGATGGCCGACATGATGCCGCTGCTGCGCTCCCTGAACGAGCAGGGCATGCCGCTGTACGGCTGCGCCACGCCGGACGGCTACAAGAATACCGAGGCGGCCTGGCTCAACCCGGCCGCGCTCACGCGCCGCATCGCCTTTGCCGGCGCCACCGGCGCCACGCTCGACGCCGCGGCGCTCGAGGACAGCATCGGCGTGGGGATTGGTGCGCACACGCGCGCCATCGTCGCGGGCAGTCCGGTGCGCCTGCGCGCCGCCATGCTGCTTGGCAGCCCGGAATTCATGCAGCACTGACCAGGAAACCGCTATGAACCGCAGACATTTTTTGGAACAGATGACGCTGGGCGCGGGCCTGGTGCTGCCGCTCGGGCGCCATGCGTGGGCGGCGACGGCGGTCAAGCCGACGCGCCGTAAATTGATCGTGGTGATGCTGCGCGGAGCAGTCGACGGCTTGAACGTGGTGGCACCGGTGGCAGACCCGAACTATGCGCGCCTGCGCCCCACCATTGCGCTGGGCGCGCCGGGGCAGGACGGTGGCGCCCTCAGGCTTGATAACTATTTCGGCCTGCATCCGGCGCTCGCGCCACTGCTGCCGCTGTGGGAGCAAAAACGGCTCGCCTTCGTGCACGCCAGCGGTTCGCCCGACGCCACGCGCTCGCACTTCGACGCCCAGGATTACATGGAGTCGGCCACGCCGGGACGCAAAAGCACGCAGGACGGCTGGATGAACCGCTTGGCGACGCTGCTGCCGCTGCTGCCTGGCCCGGCGAACCCGAGCCGCGCGCTCAGTATCGGCCCGCTGATGCCGCGCATCCTCTCCGGCCCGGCGGCGGCGATGAACCTGCCTAATGGCGCGGCGGCCACCCGCGCCGACCTGCTGGACCGCCCGCAGGTGGGCGCCGCGTTCGACCAGCTGTATGCGGGGCACGCCCGCTTTGGCAAGGCTTACGCGCAGGGGCGCGAATCGCACCGCGACGTGATGCAGTCGGCCAGCGCCGAGATGCAGACAGCCGACAATGGCGCGCCGCTGCCGAACGGCTTTCCGGCCGACGCGGCGCGCCTGGCAAATCTCATGCGCGGGAACGACGCCATTGAGCTGGCCTTCGTCGCGCTCGGCGGCTGGGACACGCATGCGCGCCAGGGCGGCGCGAGCGGACAGTTGGCCGGCCGCCTGGCGCCGCTGGCAACCGGCCTGGCGACGCTGGCCGAACGGCTCGGCCCTATGCTGCAGGATACGGCTATCGTCGTGATGTCCGAATTTGGGCGCACCGCGCGCGAAAACGGCAGCGGCGGCACCGATCACGGTCACGGCAACGTGATGTGGGTGATGGGCGGCGCGGTGGCGGGCGGCAAGGTGCTCGGCGACTGGCATGGCGTGGGGGACGCCGCGCTCAACGAAGGGCGCGACTTGCCCGTGACCACAGACTTTCGCGCTGTACTGGCGCAGCTTGCACAGCGGCATTTGCGCCTGCCGGACCAGCGCATGGAAACGCTGTTCCCTGGCTGGACCGCGCGCGAGCCAGGCTTCCAATTGTTCCCCGGATAGAAATCGCGCTGGGGAAGACAGTACCGTATTTCTACGGTATTGCAGTGCAACATAAATCGCGTTATATTGGAATTGTCTCCTCCAAACCTTCTTCGAAGCTTGGATTGCCGCCCGCCCACCGCAAGGTCCGCGGGCGTTTTTTTGCGTTTTCGCGCCCTCAGCGCCCTGACCCCGCCTGAGGTTGTGGAAATGGGGCTAGGGTTTTTCGGGCAGCGTCAGTGTGAAGGTGCTGCCCTGGCCGTATTGGCTGGTGAACGACAGCGCGCCGCCCAGCAGGTTGGCCAGGTTCTGGCACAGATACAGCCCCAGGCCCGCCCCTTCGGCATGCCGGGTCGAGGTGGAGTCGAGTTGCGAAAACGCCTGGAACAGCTTGTGCTGGTCCTCGGTCTTGATGCCCACGCCCGTGTCGGCCACGCTAATGCGCGTCAACAGAACGCCGTCCACCAGCGCGTGGGCGAGCGAGACCTTGATCTCGCCGGTCTCGGTAAATTTGATGGCGTTGTTCACTAGGTTGATGATCACCTGCGTGAGCGCGCGCCGGTCGGTGTCGACCAGCATCGGCTCGGCCGGCAGCTGAAACGACAGCGCCAGCCCTTTTTGCGTCGCGAGCGGGCGCAGCGTGTCGACCGTCTGCGCCACCAGCGCCTGGCAATCGATGCTCTCGACCTGCAGCGTCACCTTGCCAGCCTCGATCTTGGCCACGTCCAGGATATCGTTGATCAGCGAGAGCAGGTGGCGCGCGCTGGTGCGAATCGTGTTGAGCTGCTTGTCCTGGTCGGGCGTGAGCGGCCCGGGCAGCTTCATCAGCAAAGCGCCGGTGAAGCCGATAATGGCATTTAATGGCGTGCGCAGTTCGTGCGACATGTTGGCGATAAAGGCGGACTTCATGCGGCTGGCCTCGGCCAGTTCCAGGTTTTTGCCGGCGATCTCGCGGTTGATGATTTCCAGTTCCCCTGCGTGACGCGCCAGGCGCATGTTCAGTTCAATGACCTGCCGTTCGCGCGCCTGCAGTTCGCCATTGACTTGCACCGCCTGCTCGTAGGTGGAAATGAGCAGGTCGAGGATTTGCTGGCGCCCGGCGTGGATGAAGTGCTTCTGGTTGCCCAGGTACAGCGCGATGCCCTCGGTTTCGGGCGTTTCGCGCAGCTTCTGGTTGACCAGCATGTGGCTGATCCGGCTAAGCAGGTAGTCTTCGGCATACGGCTTGCGCACGAAGTTGTCGGCCCCGCATTCGATGCCGCGGATGATGTCCTTGGCGTCGTTCAGGGTGGTCACGAGGATCACGGGAATGCTGCGCAGCTCAGGGTCGGATTTGATGGCGCTGCACAGTTCATAGCCGTTCATTTCGGGCATGATGATGTCCGACAGGACCAGCCGCGGGCGCCGTTCGCGCAGCATGGCCAGCGCCAGGCGCCCATTGGCGGCCACCCGCACGCGATACGACTGCGATTCAATCAGCCGGCGCAGGCGCTCGGCCTGCGTGGGACTGTCCTCGACGATCAGGATTTCACATTCTTCTGGGAGGATGACGTACGTCGAGTCCACGGCTTTGCTCCTTGCACCGATGCTGAGGTGGCTACGACTATATCATGCATCTTCGCCCTGGAAAGCCTTCGCACGCCAGGTCAGCACCAGCGTGTCGCGGTGGCCGTTTTCGCCCAGCGGCTGGATCGGAGTCGACTCGTGGATCACTCTTGCGTCGTCGAGCAGCAGTAAGGTCCACGGTTCAAGCAGGGTGAAACGCTTCCCATCGGGACCGTCGGCGTCGAATACGCGCGTCTCGCCGCCCTTGACGTTGCTGCGGCCAACCAGCAGCACGGCCACGAAGTCGACGCCGTCGCGGTGCGCGCCTTCCGGCGTAGGCCGGCCGATGCCGCCCAGCGTGTCGATCCTGAACTGGTGCGCCTCGACGAACCAGGGTTCCACGTTCTCGATGTCCCGGCTCTGCGGCCCTTTCACGCGCCGGCACGCGCTCGATAACGCGCGCACCAGGCGCGCAAAAACCGGATGGGCCAGCGTGGCCGGCTCGATCGGTTCGAACAGCCGGTGCATGCCGCCGTGCAGGGCGTTGTACTCGATCGGCTGCCAGTGCGCCCGATGCGCCGTTTGCGTCAGCTGTGCGCCGTCGTCGATAAAACAGGAATGGCGGCGGCGCCGGTAGTGGCCGCCGTCCTTGAGGTAGGCGTCGGGCGCCAGCGCATTCCAGCTGGCGGCCAGCGCGTCGAGTTCGGCCAGCGCGCACCCGGCCAGCGCGCACACGTCAGGCGGGGACAGCAAGGCGTAGCCGGCCGTGCGCAGCGCGCCAGTCAGGTGGGCGAGATCGGTAAAGGGAGGTGCGTAGGTGGGAGGTGCGTAGATTGTCATTTTGCTAGCGTAGCATTTTTACGCCAGGCCGTCCGGGCGTGGCCGGTTTTTACTTCAGGCGCCGTTCCTGCGTGGTGCTGTCGAAGGAGAGCGATTCGGTCACGCCGCCACGCGTGATGTTGACCGTGTTGGCCTGGCGCGGCATCACGTCCATCAGCACCGCGTCATGCACCTGGGCGATGCGCGAGAGCGGCGTGGCGGGCAGTTCGCGGTAGATGATGACGCTGTCAACGCCCACCGTGATGCCCACCCACTGCAAGGGCAGGCGCGCCTTGTCCTTGTCCAGCAGGTAGAAGCGCTCCTCGATGTACTTGCGCAGCAGCGCTTCGTCCTCGGACCGGGTCATGTCGACCGCTCGCCCGGCCTGCGCGGCGAGCAGGGCGTCGAGATCGTGCGCCATATAGGTGTGGACCACTTCCACGCTGCCGCTCTGGGGGTTGAACGCGATGTCGGCCAGGCCCGCATGGAAGCGGTGCGCCCACGCCGGTGCGCCGGCGCCGCACAGGGCGCCGGCCAGCAGCAGCGCGCTGGCGAAGCGCTTCACTTGCCATCCTTGGGTTTGGCCAGCGGCGTATTGAAGTCTTTCATCAGGTCGTCCTTGCCTTTTTCAGTCTTGAACAGCTCCAGGCGCGACGGCGTGATTCTGCGCGGCCAGGCGTTGTTGCTGGTGTCGATGTCGGCCGTCTCCCAGTACGGGTCTTGCGTCAGGCTCACCATCGGTTCGTCCGTGACGATCAGCTTGGTGATCTTCTTGCTCGAATAACGCCACACTTCGGCCGGAATGCGCTCGATATATTTTTTGCCGGATTTAAGTTCAATTTCCAGCACCAGCGGCGTCACCAGGCCGCCCGAATTGGAAAAGTCGACCAGGTACAAGTGCTTGCCCTGCTTGAGCAGCGCCTTTTCCCATGGGTCGAGCTCGGCCATCGCTTCCTGGTACTTGTTGCGGTCCTTGTTGGTGACGGTGAATTCGTCATGCTCGTTATAGAAGTCCTTCAGTTCCGGATGGGCGTCGACGCGGCGCGCCATGCCCTTGTTGCGCTGGGCCGAGAGCGACTGCGGCTCGGCGTCGCGTTGCGCTTTTTTCCAGGCCTTTTCAACGACCGGGTCCTTGCTGCTCACGCCATATTCGGTGATGCCGTCGATGCCCACGTCGACCGCGTCGGTGGTGTAGAACCAGCCGCGCCAGAACCAGTCAAGGTCGGTGCCCGAGGCGTCTTCCATGGTCCTGAAAAAGTCGGCCGGGGTGGGGCGCTTGAACTTCCAGCGCTGCGCATATTCGCGAAAGGCGTGATCGAAGGCGGCGCGCCCGAGCACGGTCTCGCGCAGGATGTTGAGCGCCGTGGCCGGCTTGGCGTAGGCGTTGTTGCCGCGCTGGGTGACCGAGTCCGAATTGGTCATGATCGGCACCTGGTTCTTGCTGCGCATGTAGTCGGTGATCGCGCGCGGCTCGCCGGTGGTGTCCGGATAGTTCTCTTCCCAGGCGCGCGTGGCGAGCATTTCGAGGAAGGTATTCAAGCCTTCATCCATCCAGGTCCACTGGCGCTCGTCGGTGTTGACGACCATCGGAAAATAATTGTGGCCCACTTCATGGATGATCACCGAGATCAGGCCATACTTGGTGCGCTTGGGCCAGGTGACTTCGCCGGTCTTTTTGTCGCGCGTGGGGCGCGGACCGTTAAACGAAATCATCGGGTACTCCATGCCGCCCACCGGTCCGTTGACCGAGATCGCCACCGGGTACGGGTAGTCGAAGGCGTACTTGTTGTACTGCTCGATAGTATGCACGATCGCCTGGGTCGAGTACTTTTCCCACAGCGGGTTGCCTTCCTTCGGGTAGTACGACATGGCCATCACGTCGGTCGCGTCCTTCTTGAACCCTTGCGCGTCCCACAGGAACTTGCGGCTGCTGGCAAAGGCGAAGTCGCGCACATTGGCGGCCTTGAAGTGCCACGTCTTGGTGCCGGCGGCGCGCGTTTTTTCGGCCGCTTGCGCTTCCTGCTCGGTGACGATGACGACCGGCTTGTCGCTCGTTCTGGCCCGCGTCAGACGCTCGCGCTGCGCCGCCGTCAATACCGCCTCCGGATTTTGCAGCACGCCGGTGCTGGCGACGACATGGTCGGCGGGAACCGTCAGCTGCACGTCGTAGTCGCCAAATTCGAGCGTGAATTCGCCGTCGCCGATGTACTGCTTGTTCTGCCAGCCGGCCACGTCGTAGTAGGCGGCCATGCGCGGGAACCACTGGGCGATCTCGAACAGGTCGTTCTTGTCGGCGTCGTCGAATTTTTCGTAACCGTTGCGCCGCCCCAGCACGTTCATTTCGGGGATGTTGTAGTTCCACGCCACCTGGAACGCGAAGTGCGCGCCCGGTTTCATCGGCTGCGGCAGGTCGATGCGCATCATGGTCTTGTTGACCGTGTACTTGAGCGCATTGCCGGCCGCGTCCTTCAAGGCGGTGATGTTAAAGCCGCCGGCAAACGTGCGGCTTTCCAGCAAAAAGCGCAAGCCTTCGAACTTGACGCCGTCAGCGGCGCTGCCGCGGCCCCACGCCTCGCGCGAGGGCAGGGTGGCGCTGCTTAGCCGGTCGGAGTCGCTGCCGCGCACCATGTTCTGGTCCAGCTGCACCCACAGGTAAGAGAGCGTGTCGGGCGAGTTGTTATGGTAGGTGACGGTGCCTTCGCCCGTGATGCGGCGCTGCGCCTCGTCGAGCGTGGCGCGCAACTGGTAGTCGGCGCGCTGCTGCCAGTAGGCGTGGCCGGGCGCGCCGGACGCGGTGCGGGTGTCCGACGGCGTGGGCAGCAGTTCGTCGAGCTGGCGGAACTTGTCTTCAAACGGCTCGGCCGCGTGGGCCGAGAGCGTGATGCAGGCGGCCAGGCTGGCCAGCAGGTGCTTCTTGAACATGACGACTCCGATTACTCTGTTTACCAGGTGACTACTGGGTGACTGCTGGGTGACGACTGGGTGACGATTACTTCGTGGCTTTGAGCGGGGTGCGGAAGTCCTTCATCAGGTCATCCTTGCCTTTTTCGCTCTTGAACAGCTCCAGGCGCGACGGCGTGATTTTCCGCGGCCAGGCGTTGTTGCTGGTGTCGGTGTCGGCCGTCTCCCAGTACGGGTCTTGCGTCAGGCTCACCATCGGCTCGTCGGTGACGATCAGCTTGGTGATCTTCTTGCTCGAATAGCGCCACACTTCGGCCGGAATGCGCTCGATGTATTTTTTGCCCGACTTGAGCGTGATCTCCAGCACCAGCGGCGTGACCAGCCCGCCCAGGTTGGAAAAATCGACCAGGTACAGGTTCTTGCCCTGCTTGAGCAGCGCCTTTTCCCAAGGCTCCAGTTCGGCCATGCCTTCGTTGTACTTGTTGCGGTCCTTGTTGGTGACGGTGTAGTCGTCATGCTCGTTGTAGAAGTCCTTCAGTTCCGGATGGGCATCCACGCGCCGCGCCGTGCCCTTGTCGCGCTGCTCGGACAGCGACACCGGCTCGGCATCCTTCTGCGCCTTTTTCCAGGCTTTTTCAATTTCCGGGTTCTTGCTGCTCACGCCGTATTCGGTGATGCCGTCCACGCTGACGTCGACCGCGTCGGTGGTGTAGAACCAGCCGCGCCAGAACCAGTCAAGGTCGGTGCCCGAGGCGTCTTCCATGGTTCTGAAAAAGTCCGCCGGCGTAGGGCGCTTGAACTTCCAGCGCTGCGCATACTCGCGAAAGGCGAAGTCGAACAGCTCGCGCCCCAGCACCGTTTCGCGCAGCACCGTCAGGGCGGCCGCCGGCTTGGCGTAGGCGTTGTTCCCGAACTGCAGCAGCGACTCCGAATTGGTCATGATCGGGACCTGGTTCCTGCTGCGCATGTAGTCGGCAATCGCGCGCGGCTCGCCCCGGCCTTTTGGATAATTCTCTTCCCATGCGTCGGCGGCCAGCTTTTCGAGAAAGGAGTTCAAGCCTTCGTCCATCCAGGTCCATTGGCGCTCGTCGGAATTGACGATCATGGGAAAATAATTGTGGCCCACTTCGTGGATGATGACGCTGATCAGGCCATACTTGTCGCGCTTGGACCAGGTCAGCGCGCCCGTCTTTTTGTCCTTGGTCGGGCGCGGACCGTTAAACGAAATCATCGGGTATTCCATGCCGCCGATCGGGCCGTTCACTGAAATGGCGACCGGGTAGGGATAGTCGAACGCGTACTTGTTGTACTGTTCAACGGTGTGGATGATGGCCTGGGTCGAATACTTTTCCCACAGCGGATTGCCTTCCTTGGGGTAGTAGGACATGGCCATCATGTCGGTGCCGCCCTTTTTGTAGCCCTGCGCATCCCAGATGAACTTGCGGCTTGACGCAAAGGCGAAGTCGCGCACGTTGGCCGCCTTGTAGTGCCACGTCTTGGTGGCGCTGGCGCGGCTCTTCTCGGCGTTGGCGGCCTCCGCCTGGCTGACGATGATCACCGGTTTGGAACTGGTCTTGGCCTGCTGCAAACGGTCGCGTTGCGCCGCGCTCAACACCGCTTCCGGATTTTGCAGCACGCCGGTGCTGGCCACGATGTGGTCGGCCGGGACGGTGATCTGCACATCGTAGTCGCCAAACTCAAGCGTGAATTCGCCGGCGCCCAGGAACTGCTTGTGCTGCCAGCCATACACGTCGTAATAGGCCGCCATGCGCGGAAACCAGTGGGCGATCTCGAACAGGTCGTTCTTGTCGCCGTCGAAGCTTTCAAAGCCCGTGCGTCCGCCCTGGATCTTGGCGTTGTTGATCTTGTAGCTGAAGTCGACCGCGAACACCACCTGCGCGCCCGGCTTCAAAGGCTGGGGCAAATCGATGCGCATCATGGTCTTGTTAATCGTGAACTTCAAGATCTGGCCGTCGGCGCCCTTGACCGCGGCGATGTTAAAGCCGCCGTCGAAGCTGCGGTTTTCCAGCAGCGAGCGCATGGTCTCGAAGTGCACGCCATCATCCGCGCTGCGCCCTTTGTCCCAGGCATCGCGCGCGGTGATGGTGGACGAGGTGCGCGCATCGGCGTCGGGCGCGAACACATTCTGGTCCAGCTGCACCCACAGGTAGCTGAGCGTGTCGGGCGAGTTGTTATGGTAGGTAACGGTTTCGGTGGCGCTGATGGCGCGCTTGGCTTCGTCGAGCGTGGCGCGGATGGCGTAGTCGGCGCGCTGCTGCCAGTAGGCGTGTCCCGGCGCGCCGGCCGCGTTGCGCACGGCATTGCCGGTCGGGATCAGTTCGTCGAGCTGGCGGAACTTGTCGTCGAAAGGCTCGGCGCCAAAGGCTGAAAAGGTAAGGCACAGGGCCGCGAGGCCGATCGGCAAACGCATCATAAGTTACCTGACTCTATGGAAAATTTCGATCAAGCATTCTAAACGTACCTATTAAGCAATTGACTCGCGGAATTGTAAAAAAGCTGAAACATCGCACGGCCGGGCGCGTTATGATCGCTGTGGAATATGCATATATGGGCAAGGGGAATGGATGGATAGTGATTTCAAGGCAACGGTGCTGGTCGTCGATGATGCATCCGACAAGCTGTTGCAAATGGAGCAATTGCTGCAGCAACGCTACCACGTGAGGCTCGCGCACAGCGGCGCCGACGCCCTCCACCTGGCCCGGCAGGCGCCCCATCCGGACCTGGTACTGCTCGCCATGGACCTGCCCGACATGGATGGCTTTGCCGTCTTGCGCGGCCTGAAGAGCAATGTCGCGAGCGCCGATATTGCGGTGATGTTCCTCACCGCCGGCGAGCCAGTGCGCGACGACGAGGCGCGCGCGCTGCGCGAGGGCGCGGCCGACATCATGGCCCGTGCGTCGGCGCCCGGCACGCTGCTCGCGCGCGTGGACACGCACGCCGAGCTGCGCGCCGCGCGCCGCATGCTGGGCGACCGGCAGCGCCACCTGGCGCACCTGGTCGCCGAGCGCATGCGCGAAGCGGACCAGATGCAGGACGCGATCATCATCGCGCTCGCTTCGCTGGCCGAGTCGCGCGACCTTGACGCCGGCAACCACATCCGGCGCACCCAGCATTTCGTGGCGGCGCTGGCGCGCGAACTGCGCTTTCATACGTGCCACTGGGCCGAGCTGTCGGACGACAATATCGCGCTGCTGTTCAAGGCGGCGCCGCTGCACGACATTGGCATGGTGGGCGTGCCCGACGCTATCGTGCGCAAGAGCGGCAAGCTGACCGGCGCTGAATTTGAACAAATGAAACTGCACACTGTGTTCGGGCGCGACGCCATCGCCGGCGTTGCGCGCACGCTCGGCGCGAGCAACGCTTTCCTGCGCTACGCCGGCGAGATCACCTATTCGCACCAGGAGCACTGGGATGGTTCGGGTTATCCGCAGGCGCTGGCGGGAGCGGCCATTCCCCTGTCGGCGCGCCTGATGGCGGTGGCCGACGTGTACGACGCCTTGATTTCCGAGCGTCCTTACCGGCCCGCCTTTACGCATGAAACGGCGGTCGAACTGATCCGCCAGGAGCGCGGCGAACACTTCGATCCCGATGTCGTCGACGCCCTGCTGGCAATTGCGGAAAGCTTTAAAAGCATCGCGCTGCAGTTCCAGGCGTAGCGGGGCTGAACTGGTGCGCCGCCACCGGGCGGATGAGATTTCTGAAGGTCAATATGCTATAGTCATTCTGCATGGTCGGGCGCTGCCTGGCTGCCAGGAAAGGTGGAGCGCGACAGATGCGGACACAAGGGTTTCTCGCGTTTATAGTCGGGATTTGCCTGACCGCATGGACGTGCGTGATGGTCATGGATGCGCAGCAGGCGGCCGTTCGCGCCACGTTCCAGCGCGACACCGAAAAGGTGGCCAGCGACACCAATGTGCGCCTGCAGATTTACTTCGACATGCTGCTCAGCATCAAGGGCACCTTTGTCATCAACGAAACGATGGACCGCGCGCAGTTCACCAGTTTCGTGCGTGAACTTAACCTTGCCCAGCGCTATCCCGGTTTCCAGGCGATCCAGTTCGTGCGCCACGTGCCGGACGCCGACCTGGCGCGTTTCACCGCCGCCGTGCGGCGCGACAAGTCGCTCGACCCGGGCGGCTATCCCGAGTTCACGATCCACCCGCCGTATCCCGGCGGCGAACACTACATCATTGAATACACCGAGCCCTTGAAGGGCAATGAAATTGCCTTCGGCCTCGATTTGGCGGCTTTGCCGCCGCACCGCGCCGCGCTCGAATCAGGCCGCGACAGCGGTTTGATCGTCGCCACCGAAAGGATCACGCTGGTCCAAGACGCCGCCCGCCAGCCCGGCTTTGTCGCGCGCGCGCCCGTGTACCGCAAGAACATGCCGCTCGACAGCGTGGCAGCCCGGCGCGCCGCGCTGGTGGGCTGGGTCGCGATCGTCTTCAAGGTCAACAACTTGATGCAGGAAGTGATCGATCCGGCGCTGCTGGACCAGCTCGCGTTTCGGATCCACGATGCGGGCGACCTGGCCGACGGCGCCAATATGCCGGCGCGCGAGGCCAATCTGATGTTCGACAGCACCGGCGCCAGTGCGCCGGCCATTGCCGGCCTGGTGGCTGAAAAGCGGCTCAATGTGGCGCAGCGCCAGTGGGTGGTGCGCTTTACCGCCCTCGCAGGCGGGCGCTACGGACGCGACCTGACGCCAGTGTTGATGATTGCCGCCTGCGGCCTGCTGGTCAGCGCCCTGATCGGCGCCTTGCTGATCGCTTCGCGCCGCAGCCGCGATCTGGCCGCGCAGGTGCGCGTCACGCTCGACGAGCAGCGCGCCTTCCAGGACAGCGCCAGCGTGGGCATCGCTTTGTTTGCCGGTGGCGTGATCGTGCGCTGCAATCGGGGCATGGAAGAGATGTTGGGATACGCGCAGGGCGAACTGGCGGGCCGGCCAACGGCGGTGCTGAGCGGGACCGCGCCGCCCGCCGCCGACGCCTTTGCGGCCAGCGCCGCCAGCCGGCGCTGGCAAAGCGAAGCGGAACTGGTGCGCAAGGACGGCAGTGCAATCTGGTGCCTGATCAACGGCAAGGCGGTCGACGCCGCCAACCTGGCCGAAGGCGGCGTGTGGGTGATCCAGGATATCAGCGACCGCAAGAGCACGGAAGCGGCGCTGGTGGACGCGCGCGACGGCCTGCAGCACAGCCTGACCGAACTGGCGCGCCAGAAGGCCAATGTGGAGTCGGCCCATGGCGATTTGTCGACCGTGCTGGCCACGCTCAAGCAGGCGCAAACCAACCTGATCACCTCCGAAAAGATGGCGTCGCTGGGTTCCCTGGTGGCCGGCATCGCGCACGAATTGAACACCCCGATCGGCAACAGCCTGCTCACGGCAACGGCGCTGGACGACATGGTCGCCGACTTCGAGCGCAAGTATGCGGGCGGGGGCGTGAAGCGCTCGGCGCTCGAGGCGCTGCTGGCCGACAGCAAGCTTGCCTGCGGCATCATGACCAGTTCCCTGCGCCGCGCGGCCGACCTGATTACCTCGTTCAAGCAGGTGGCGGTGGACCAGACCAGCGACCAGCGGCGCCGCTTCGATTTGTCCGAAGTCATTCGCGATACGCTGGCCACGTTCCACGCGCAGCTGCGGCGCGCCAACTGCGAGACCCGGGTCGAGTGCGCCGGCACGCTGGTGATCGACTCGTATCCGGGCGGCGTGGGCCAGGTGCTGTCGAACCTGATCAACAACGCGCTGCTGCACGCGTTTGAAGGTCGCGCCAAAGCGCTGATGGTGATCACCGTGCGCGCCACGCCCGACGACGAGATCGTACTTGTTTTCAGCGACGATGGCGTGGGCATGCCGCCCAAGATTTTGCACCAGGTGTTCGACCCATTTTTTACCACCAAGATGGGGCAGGGCGGGTCCGGGCTGGGGATGAATATCGTTTATAACATTGTCACCGGCATGCTGGGCGGGAGCATCGAAATCGAGTCATCGACCGAGCGCGGGACCAGCGTCACGATCAGGATGCCGAGGATGGCGCCGGATCGGGAGACGGACGGGGCGGAGTTGAATTTGCTGTTGATGTAGACGAGATTCACGCCGGCGCCTTGCAACGGGTACTGTTGATATGCTGCGCACTGGCAGGGACGTAGGTCGGAAAAGCGAAGGCCTGGGCGGCCCCCTTTTCCGACCTACGGCAGTTAACTCTTTTGCGCCAGCATCGCCGCGACCTCACATGAAACCGCGCACCGGAAAGGCAATGTCGCGCTGGATCCAGTTTTGCGGCGAGTAGGCCGCGCCGGCGTCGGTCGCATGCAGCGTGTAGGCGTGGCGCGACACCGCCGAGCGGTTCGGCGCGCTGTAGTGCGGCAGCAGGCCGTGAAAACACACCAGCGTGCCGGCCGCCGCTTCCAGCGCGCGTGCGCGCGCCGTGTCGGGCCAGGGCGTGCTGTCCAGCTTTTCCATCCGGATGTCGTCGCCGTTGCGCACGAAGCGCTCGCGCATCGGGCTGCGGTGCCCGCCCGGCTCCACCCACAGGCAGCCATTGTCGACGGTGGCGTCTTCAAGCGCGAACCAGAAGGTGGTGACGGTCACCGGATCGGTGTCGAAAAACGTCGCGTCCTGGTGCCAGCCCACTTCGCCGCCAATGCCTGGCTGCTTGAAGATGTACATCGACTGCCACACCTGCGCATTTTTCAAGCCCAGGTCGCGCGCCACGGCAGCGAGCCTGGGGTCGCGCGAAAAGGTCTCGAAGACCGGGTCCAGGTCGTGCAGCGCGTGGCCGATTTTATTAATCGAGAGCGACTTGTCCTGGCGTAGCGCGCCTTGGGCGTCGAAGGCTTCCTCTTCGAAAAAGCAGCGGATGGTATTGTCGGAGCGCAGAAAATAATCGTCCGTACTCTTGAGCTGGTCGCGCGTGGTGAAAATCGAACGGTGTTCGGTGGGGTCGAAATCGTCGACGATCTCGGCCGCGCGCCGGCGCAGCGCGGCGATGGCATCCATGCTCTTAAAGCCGGGAATGACGACATAACCGTCGGCCTCGAATTGGGCGCGTTGGTCGGGACTGAGCATGTGGTGTACTCCTGGAGACGATCATACTTATATTGTAGGCCGGCGATCAGTGCATTGCAATTAGCCAAACGGTTGACATATTGTCGCCATTTGGCTGATGATCGGCGCGATTGCCAGGTCGAGCAATACCAGGGCGGGCCGCCCTGGTACGCCGCGCCGGGCGACCGATGGCCATCCTTTATGGCAAGGCGATCTTGGTCATGCCCGGCTGGTCGGTCTTGATCAGGTAGCTGACCACGCTGTAGTTGTCCTGCTTGGTGGGATCCATGATGTACTGGCTCAGCACGCCGGTCTGTCCCCACGCCGTCAAAAAGCCGAACGACAGTATGTTGGTCAATGGCACGTTCGGCAGCGTAATGGCGCCATACGTGATGCGCGCCGCGCCAGTGGCAGCATCATAGCTGCGCACCGTGCTGCCCTCGAGAACCATGATGGCATCGCAGGCCAGGAACGCGCTGTCGACGGCTGCAATTGGCTTGTGGACGCAAGCAATCAGCCTGCCCCCGGTCAAGGTTTGCACGCTGCTGCCATCGCTGTTGAGCGAGACGACAGAACCATTCACGTCAAGCCACAAGCGCTCGCCACTGCGCTGCGCTGCGTACGCGAAACCGCCCTGCGGCGTCGTGTAGATCAGCTGCGGCGTGCCGCCGGTGAGCGGCACCGACAGCAGCGCTCCCAGCGCGCCGTTCAGCACCACGCGCGTTGGCGTGACCGTTTTGGCACTGGTCATGCCGTTGACCGTGGCAACCGCGTTCACGGCTTTGGTGCCGGTCTGGTAGCGCAGCAGGCGGGTTGACGTGGCGCCTGAGATGGCGATGACGACATCTTGCTCATTGGCGTAGGTGGTGCTGCCCAGTGTTTCCCCATCGGCCAGCGTGGCGACCGTGGTCAGCGCCACCGGCGCGGCAGCGCCGAGGTCGACCGCGTAGACCTTATTGCCCGAGGCAAAAATCCAGTGGTTGGCCAGCGTGGCGTCGTCATCAAACTCAAGGTCATTGCCAGGCAGTGCGAACAGCGGGACCGGGTTGGTGAAGTTGGCATTCAAACGCTGCATCTGCACGCCATTTCGTACGATCCAGCCGGTCAGGGCGCCGGTCGGCGAGTGGACGGTGGCAACCGGCAGCAACACTTCCAGCGGCGCTTCCAGCGCGCCCATGTTGGTGCGCACGGCATAGTACTTGTCGTCTTCGGTGCCGCACGCAGCATCGGGGCCGCGCTTTTGGTAAATATGCCAGGTCAGGTTGACGTCGGTGACATCGCCGCCGGTGGAGGCGTAGCCGGACCTTCCATCGCACAGGTCGACAGACGTGATTGACGAGACGCGCACTTCCGCCGGCAAGCCGGTGACACCGATCAGGTCGCGCCGGACCAACTGCTGATTCTTCCAGAACAGCATGCCGCGGACGTGGATGTTGCTCACCAAGTTGTTGTTCAGTTGCCCCTGCATCAAGTAGTCGGCAACCTCGCCGGCGCCTGCCGGCCAGAACGGAACCGCTGCCCCGCCGCCAACAGGGATCGCGCCGTAGCCAACCTGGCCGTTCACGGTGATGCCCGTCGGGAACGCGAGGTGCAGGCCGGCCACCGAGGAAGCCTGGCTCACCGTCAAGGTGGCCGCCGCGCTCAATACCGTGCCTTTGGCATTGGTGATCCGGACCGTATAGCTGGCGCCATTGTCGGCCAGCGTGGTGGCCGGCGTCTGGTAGGTGGCGGCGGTGGCGTCGGCAATCGCGCTTGCATTGCGCAGCCACTGGTAGGTGAATGGCGCGGTGCCGGTGGCAACCACGGCAAAGGTGCCGCTCTGGCCGACCGCCACCGAGGTGCTGGCTGGCTGCACCGAAATTGCCGGTGCGACCGCTTCGGCCGTTACGTGCAGCACGGCGTTGCTGCTGACCAGGGTGCCGGCGCCATTTTTGATGCGCACGCTGAACAGCGCGCCGTCGTCGAGGGCGCTGACCGGGCCGAGCATCAGCTTGGGCCCCTGGGCGCTGGCGATTTCAACGCCGTTGCGCAGCCATTGGTAGGTGAGCGAATCGCCCTGTGCCTGCACGGCAAAGCTTGGCGTGGCCCCGGTCAGCACGCTGACTTCTTGCGGCTGCGCCGTGATGAAGGGCGCAATGACTGCCGGCGCCACCGTGACGGTGACGGTGGCGCTGGTCACGCTGCCGTGGGCATTGCTGACAATCACGTAGTAGCTGCCACCGGCGCTCGCGTTGCCATACAGGGTCAGGTAGCGCGAGTCGGTCTCGACCAGCGTGCCATTGTGGTACCACTTGTACTGGGCGGCGTTGTTGGCAATCACGCTCAGCGTCGTCATGCTGCCGGGCGCCAGCGTCAGGCTGGTTGGCTGCACCACGATCACCGGCGGCTTTTGCGCGATGACCAGGCAAGCTGGCAATGTCAGGTCGGTCACGCCGGTGGCGACAGTGACGCTGTCGCCGTCCGCGCCGCTTGAGGCGCCCACCTGTACCTGGCTGCTGCGCCGCGCCGCCACCGAAAATTTGCCGTCGGCAGTCGTATGCGCGTAAGCGGTGCCGAAGTAGTCGATGCCTTCGGAGAGCACGCTGGCGTCGATCGGCTGGCCGGCCGAATTGACCACGCAACCGTGGATCATGACGGTGTCGTAAGGCATGTCGGCATTCCACGTCGAAAAGTGCGACACCTGTCCCTCGTAATACTGCTGCGGCAAGTTGCCGGCCAGCGCAGCGGTCCCTTCGCGCACCCACAGGCCGCTCGATTCCTTGAAGTAGTACAGGGGAATGGACAGCGGCGGGCTCTTCGCACCTTGTGGCACGGGAATGCGGATCGTCGCGCTCTTGCCGGGCGCCAGGTTCAGCATGGCGCCGGCGGCGTCGCGCAACGCCACCTGCAAGGCGCCAAAACTTTCAATCGGCGCCGCTTCGCCTTGCGCGCGGTAGTTGCCGGGCATATTGAGCGCACTGATGCCCGGGTCAATCGGCGTCATTTCGACCGAGACCGTGCCGCTGACGGGCGCGCCGGTGGCGGCGGTCACAAAACCGGCAGCGGGCAGCTGCACTTGCGCGGCCGAGCCGGCCAGCACCACTGTGCCGCCCGTTGCCGCGTTGATGTCTTGTTTGGCGGCCACTTTTGCCAGGCGCCGGTCGGCGCTGCTGGTCTTGCCGTTTGCCACGTCGACGGTCGCGAAGTTGGCCGCGTAGTTTGCCTTGGAAAATTGCACGACCACTTGCGTGCCCAGCGGCACGCCGGCCAGGCTGTAGGCGCCGTTGGCGTCGCTGGTAACTTTGAGGCTGCCGATCTTGACGTCGACGCCGGCAATTGCCGCACCGGTTTGCGCATCGGCCACGTGGCCGCTGACAATGCCGGCGTTGGCTTGCCCGGACGGCGTATCGTTATGGTTGCTGCCGCCGCTGCAGCCGCTGACGGCAAACAGGACGGCGCTGGTGAGCGTCAAAGCACGCAAGGCTGTCGTAAATGTAGGCATGGGAAAGTCTTTTCGATGTTGCGTTATAGGATCTGTTTGAAGGGAATAATCAAACAACACCCGAATCTTAATATCAAGATTAACTTTTTTGCAACTACAATCGAAAAATAGTGGTATGCATGTCTATGGGCGCGGACTTACGCGACGCACCAGCCGCCGTCCTTGTACACCAGCTCGTCGTCCAGATACACCGCATCGGTCACCGCAAACACATCGACGTGATAGCGCGCATCTTTGCGCTTGAAGCCGCTCTTTTGATAAACGCCGTGCTTGGCGCCCAGCGACAAGTGAATGCCGCACATGCGTTCGTAGGTGCCGATATCGTTGACCCTGCGCTCGCGCGTAAAAGCGCGGTTCATGCCAAAGCCCAGTTCGCGCACCCAGACTTCGCCTTCGTCGGCGGTGATGATGTCAAGGAGTTTGTCGAATTCGGGCGTGGCATCGATGGCGCGCACCACGCGCCCGCGTTCGATGACCAGCGTGATGGGTGTATCCGGCCGGTTGACCAGGTACGCGGTGTCGCCAAACACATGCACTTGCACGCGCCCGTTGACCGCTTCCAGGTCTTGCGCCTCGGTGAACACTTCGCCGATCGGGAACTGGCCGCCGACATTGTTCATGCCGCTGTAGTGGCCGATATTGAGCTTGGCCGGTTCCAGCGCCGAAGCAAACACCAGCACTTCGCCGCCGCCATGCACGCGTGCGCTCGCGGCCGCGTCAATGCGCACCTTGAGCGCCTGGCCCACGCCGCGATAGTAGGCGCTGTCATAGGCGAGCGCCTCGATGTAATGGGCGCCCTGCGCGCCGGGCATGCGCGACAGGTGGACATGCTCGATCACTTTCAGACCGAGCTTGAACAGCTCGACCCGGATGCGAAACGCTTCAAGGCGAAAATTGGTCGACTGGATCAGCACCACCAGGTCGTGCGCCTGCATGCGCCGGAAGGCGGCCAGCACCTCGGTGGGCGCGACGGTATCGAAGTCGATGAACTGGCCGTGCGGCAGGTTGCGCCGATAGCCTTCGGTGAGCGCGCGCGCCAGGTCCGAGCGGGTGTCGTAGACGACCAGCGCGTTGTGCGCCGGCCCATGTTCGACCACGGTGTGGAGCACGTCGCGCAAGTGGCTGGCGGCAGAGTCGACCGCTTGCGCGTCGATGTCGCCCCAGTGGTCGTGGGGTGCCTGGGCGGGCAAAGTCATGGGGAGGACGGCGTGGATGAATGAGCCGTCCATTATACGTGCGTTACACGTGCGTTACACGTGCGTTACACGTGCGTTACACGTGCGTTACACGTGCGTTACACGTGCGTTACACGTGCGTTATATGTGCTAGCTGCTACAGGTCGCTCGCATAGCGCGCTTCCATCTCCTGCTGCGTTTCCAGCGTCTGCATGCCGGTATGGTCATTGAGCATCTGGCCCATGGTCGGCAGCACGCTGCGCATCTGGCTGCTGGCCGGGTCCCACAGCTTGGCGCGCATCAGCGCCTTGGCGCAGTGCAGGTAAGCTTCGGTGACGGCGACCTCGATCACCAGGCGCGGCATGCGCTTTTCCTGCGCAAAGTGCGCCAACAGCGGCGCCTCTTGCGACAGGCTTGCGCGCCCGTTCACGCGCAGCGTTTCATCGACCCCGGGGATCAGGAACAGCAGCCCGATCTTGTCGTTCTCGACCAGGTTGGACAGCGAATCGAGCCGGTTATTGCCGGGAAAATCGGGCAGCAGCAGCGTGCCGGCCGCCGTCACCTTGACAAAGCCGGGCGGCCCGCCGCGCGGCGAGGCATCCATCTCGCCGCTGGCGCCGGTGGCCAGCACCACAAAGGGCGCCAGCGCAATAAAGGCGATGCAATGGTGGTCAAGCCGGCTTAACTGCTTGGCCACGCTGCGTCCGTGTGCGGGAGGGTAGCGCTCGCGCAAAGCTTCAAGGGTATCGATCATGGAACCCATTATGCCACTAAAATGTTAATCAAAACATCACATGAGAATGTGACCGAAATTCCCCTCGGCATCTCTTCGCGCCCCCGGGCGTTCCACGAAACGGTACCGGGCAATAAAACTGCCCGCCCAAGCCAGTTGCGCTATGATTTGAAAGGCAACAGCGGCCCAGTAACGCGGAACTGCTTTTTATACATATATGGTGGCTAGCAAGATGGCATACAGATGGGAAACGCCGGCCAGTGTCTGGCTGGAAGACGAACACAGCGCCCAGTTCGAACTGAGCTCAAGCGAGGGCTTGAGCCGGATCGACTGGCAGGAGCAGGTGCGCGGCCGCCTGCCGGACGTGGCGCACCTGCTGGGCGCGTCGCTGCCGTCGAGCTGCGCCTGCGCGCCAATTTATCCGGAGGGGTTTGCCTTTTGCCCCACCTGCGGGCGTGCCTTGACTAAACTGGCGGGGCGCGCCAAGGCGCGCGCGGACTGGTGGGGGCCGTGGTCCGACCAGTCGCTGCCGCGCCATGTGCCGCATGGCTTGCCGGTCAGTTCGCTGGCGCTGGGCGAGAGCCTCGAGGAGCGGCCCGCCGCCCCCAGCGTGGGCCGCGCCGAGCTGGCCATGCCGGTGCCGCCCAATGCGCAGTGCGCCTTTGCCGCGGGGGCGTTCGGCTTTCCGGTACAGCGCCTGATTGCGCTCGCGCCCGCCCGCGGCGTGCTGCAGTACTGGGATCCGCTGGCCGCGCTGTGGCACGTGATGGCGGCCGAAGAGCATAGCGCCGACCTGTCGTTTACTTCTTCCGATTACGCGTGGCTGCCGGTTGCCCCCGGGCGCCTCGGCGAAGTGGCGCTGGTGCCCACCGACCGCGGCCTGCAACGCCTGTGGATCAATCCGGTCAGCGAAACCTACCGCACCGAGGCGGTGTTTGACGCAGCCATTGTCGGCGCGCCGGGCGCGATGCGGCGCCACGTGGCCTGCCTGTTCAATACGTCCGCCGGCACGCGCCTGTGGAGCGCGCTGTCCGACCTGTCCGGCGTGGTGCTGTACGACTGCGGTGCGCCGGCCAGTGGCTGGTCGCGTCCGATCGGCTACGACTCGCGCCTGTTCTGGCTGCACGCGCAAGGCCAGTTGATCTGGCAGCCGGGCGCGCCGCCGCAATGGATGCCGTGGCCGGCCGGCTGGTCGCCGCGGCTTGAATTTGGCGGCCCCACGCAAAGCCGCGACGGCCGCCTGTGGCTGATCGGTCACGCCGAGCAGTCGTACAGCTTTCTGGAACTGGGCAGGCAACACCCGCAGGTGGAGCCGATCAGCGGCGCGCGCCTGGGCTTTGCCAGCCTGCTGTTCCGGCGCGGCCACGCGGTGGTGGGCGAGCCGTGGGACAGCGAGCAGGTCGAAGACCCGCACGAAGAAGACTCGCTGGTGCTGCCGCTGCTGCGCGGCTTTAACAATAACCGCAGCCAGCCGAGCGGCCTGGTGCTGCGCTTTCATGCCTACACCGGCAAGGCCGAAGACGCGCTGGCCGAGCGCATCATCGCGCGCACCACGGTCGAATGGATCGGCAAGCGCAATGTGATTCTCGACGAGATCGCGCGCCTGTCCCGCCCGCTCGAATGCGTGCCCTTCGTGTACGACAATTGCCTGTGGCTGCACCATCCCGACTGGAATCAGGTACGCGGCTGGCGCCTGGAAGAATTGACGTGAAGCGCACCCTGGCATGCCTGGCGCTGCTGGCCCAGTCTATGTCGGCGCCGGCGCCGGCGCTGGCGCTGGGTGTATCGCACGTGTTCCTGGTCCAGAACTCGGGCTGGATGGAGCCGTTCTATACCGATCCGCAGTCGCGCTACAAGCCTTTGATCACCGAACTGGTGATGGCGGTGGCGCAGCCGGGCGACCCGATGGTGCTCGCTGCGTTCAACCAGGCGCTGCCCGGCGCGCCGTCGCCCAAGGCGCTGCTCTCGTTCAAGTTCGACGCCAAGTCTTCGCGCAAGCAAGTCGGCGGCGCGCTGGCCGCGCTCGAGGTGGCGCGCAAACCGGGCAGCTTGGCCTACGCCGATACCGACCTCAATGAAGCCGTCGGCACGGCGATTCGCAGCGCGCTGGGCGGCAAGAGCGGCCTGGTATGGCTGGTCACGAACAACCGCAACAGCCCGAACAACGACTTGCAGACGGCGCGGCGCAACCGCGAATTCTATGAGCTGATCCACAGCGGCAGCGCCATCACGCGCGCGCTGGCGTTTCCGCTGCAAATGCCGGTGCAAGGCGCGCACTACCACGCCAACGGCCTGATGATTTACGTGTTTGCGGTGGGCGACGAAGGTGCGCGCCAACTGAAAACGCTGGTGGCCTCGGGCGCCATCGCCAAGGTCATCACCGAACCGGCGGCGCGCTTGAAACCGCTCGACCAGGACCTGGTGCGCCTGGTGCCGCGCAAGGTGAGCGACGCGCCCGGCGTGGCGTTTTCCATGACGCCGACCGGCATGCTGCGCGCCGACGTCAATGCGCAGGCGCGCTCGCCCGCGGCCAGCATCGAATGGCATCTCGAGAACACGATCTATCCGTACACCATCGCCAGCGCGCAGATCAGCGCGCGCTCCAAGGTTGGCAGCGAAGAGCGGCCCATCAGGCTGGCCAGCAGCAGCGTGACGGCGCTCGCTCCCGGCAAGAGCGCGCCGCTGTCCTCGACGATGGCGCTGCCGGTGCGCGAGCTGCCGGGCAAATGGTCGATGGCGGCGGTCGGCAGCGCAGGTTCGGCCTATGTGATGCCGGGCCAGATCGAGCTGCAGCTGACGAACCAGCGGCTCGAACTGTCGCAGGCGTTCCGCCAGCGCATGGCCAGGCTGTTCCCGGGCGACCCGCTGCCCGAGATTTTCACGCCGCCATCGCACATCAAAAGCTCGGTGGCCAAGCTGCCGCTCGTCGTGCGCGTGCACTACGGGGTCGCTCCGCTGGTGGCACTGATTGCCGGTGCGCTGGCGCTGCTCGGCGCGCTGGGCGCGGCGGCGCTGGCCTTTGCGCGGCCGCGCAAGGCGCTCGTCACGGTGGAAGACGAACTGCGCACCATGCACGCGCGCGCCGGCACCACGCAGCCGATCTTCGACAAGGCGGGCAACAAGGTAGCGCAACTGAAAACCACGCTGTTCGGCCACCAGCTTCTTGACCTGCGCGAAGGCGCGCAGGTGCGGCTGGGCCGCTAGAATTTTTCATCTCTTAAAATAAAACCAGGATCACGCATGCAAATCAACCAGCCACCACAACCCGACCCAGGCTTCAAGCTGCCCGAGGACGACAAGGCATCCAAAGACCCGTTGCCAAAAACGCCCGACAGCAATGCCAACATGCCGGTCGAAGTGACTCCGGTCGCGGGCGCGCCCGTCACCGACACCTCGTCGCGCGACCTGGCTATCGGCGGTGCCGTGTTCATGGTCTTGTTGATCATCTACTTCTTTGTGCGTAACGCCTACGTGCACCACCTCGTGGTCAAGCGCGTGGCGCCGTCTTCTGCCGGCAGCGCCGGCTGGCTGCTGTTCGTCGGCCTGTCGTTCGTTAGCGCCGCGGCGGTGCTGGCCATTATCAACGCCAGCAAGTTCCTGACCTTCGCGGTCACCGCGCCGCTGGTCATCGTCGGCCTGGTTGCATTGGTTGCGGCGCTGTTCGTCGGCCGTCGCTGAACCTTATTGAAAAGATCGAGAAGAGAATATGGCAGAGTTTCCCAACACTGGTAGCGGCAAAAAGGAAGAACTGAAGATCGACCTGCGCCCCACGCTGTTCATCGGCGCCGGCGGCACCGGCATGGAAGTGATGCTGCGCATCCGGCGCCGCATCCTGTCGGAAGTGTGGAACCGCCACAATCCGACCCGGGTCGAAGCGATCGGCCAGTTTCCGGTCGCGCGCTTCCTGCACTTCGACCTGGACAACAACGCCATCATCGACGAGGGAAAATCCCAGCGCAGCGACCCGTGGTTCGAGCTGGTCAAGCTGACCGACGAAGAGCGCCTGATCGAGCCGATCGACCTGCAGCAGTATCACGAGTCCGACGACAGCCTGTCGCGCTTTCCGCTGATCGAATCGTGGATGCCGCTGCGCCCCAAAAAACTGCGTTCGCTGGGCATCGATCCTTCCAAGGGCGCCGGCCAGATTCGCGCCGTGGCGCGCCTGTACCTGTTCGACAAATACCCCAAGCTGCGCGGGCGCATCAAGGGCGCGCTCAATTTCTTGAGCAGCAATGCCGGCAACGAGCGCAAGGAAACCTACCAGCGCCTGGGTTTACAGGTCGATACGTCCAAGTTCCGCATCGTCGTCATCGCTTCGTGCGCGGGCGGCACCGGCGCCGGCACGGCGATCGACCTGGGCTGGATCAGCAAGGCCATCGCGCGCCAGGAAGTGTCGGACAACCAGGTTGACCTGGTGATGTTCATGCCCGCCGGTTACGCCAAGGCCAACAAGGAACGCACCGAGGCCAACGCCTACGCCACGCTGATGGAGCTGGAAACGACCATGCGCGACATGAACGCGCAGGTGCGTTGGGCCGAGCCGGACAGCTTGGTGGGCAAGGGCGCGCCGTTCGACGACGTGTATTTTGTCGACACCGCCAACCTGGCCAACAAGGCCACGCAGGACATCAAGGACGTCTACCAGATGGTGGCCGACACCTTGTTCGAAGACTTCGCCTCGGCCGATTTTGCGAATAAAAAGCGCTCGATCGCGGTCAACCAGCAGCAGCACAAACTGGGGCCGTTCAATCCGCGCGTGCCCGAGCAGCGCTTCGGCGACATGCGCCTGTCGTACTCCAAGGTGTATTCGGCCTTCGGCCAGGCGGTGCTCGACACCCAGCAAAGCCTGCGCGACGATATCCGCGCCTACGAACTGGCCGCGCTGATGGTCAAGGCCTTCTTTGGCCTGATCGGCAGCGACGGCACGGCCGCGCGCCGCGCCGGCGACCAGGAACGCGACATCTTCATGCGCGAGCAGATGTCGATGAGCGAAAGCCCGTTCGATGAATTTCCGGACTTTCGCAAGGGGACGGTCGACGTCACGCCGTTCCAGGAATATGCGCTCACCGGCCAGCTTCTGATGGACAAGGACCAGCGCTCGCTGCTCGAGCGCGTCGAAAGCAAGGTGCAGCACGAGATGGACCGCATCATGGCCTCGTTCGACCTGGGCCTGTGGCGCGAAAAGGTGGCCGAACTGCTGCCGCACCTGGAGCGCGATGCGATCCGCGAAGCCGGCGCCACCGCCGAAACCAGCGAAGACCGCATCAAGCGCCACACCGTGGAACTGATGACGCGCCTGAAGGGCCGCGCGCGCGACCAGCTGTATGCGCTGCTGGACGACCGCAAGCAGGGCGGCCTTGAATTCGTGCTCTCGCTGCTTGAACAGATCAAGGCGCGCCTGCTGCAGCGCGACCTGGGCAACGCCGAACGCAACGGCAAGCGCTACCGCGACATTCGCGACGCGCTGCGCACGCGCCAGGTCGAGGAGTCGCTCGGCAACTTGGGACAGGCGGCCGGAAAACTGTTCGGCAAGGATGCGCAGGCGCGCGAAATCATGGCCCACCTCAAGCGCGACATCGCCGACTATCTGCGCTTTCACATGCTCGCCGTTGCCTCCGGTCAGGCCGTCGAAGTCATGCGCGGCATGTCGGCCTGGCTGGGCGACCCGCTCTCGACCGACGACACCGGCCAGGCCGAATGGAGCGGCATTGCCGGCGAATTCCAGGAAGGGCGGCGCTGCGTGCAGGCCATGCTCGGCGCCGTCGACCAGCGCATCGACCAGCTGCGCGCCGACGCGCGCCACGAACACGCCACCTATATCAAATTGGCCAGCGACGTGCTGCCCGAGCCGGTGAAACTGACCGGCGACATTCAAGGCTGGAGCGAAGAAGTGCTGCTTGAATTCGGCGGCTCGTCGCGCCTGTTCCCGCAGCTGGGCGACGACCGCCTGCGCGCCAGCTTGCTGCTCAAACTGTTCAGGCGCGCGCAGACCCAGTTAAGCGTCGAGCAATTGGCCGGCGAGGAACCGGTCGACCCGCTGCTCGAACGCCTGGGCGCCATGTCGCCGCAGGAGCGCCAGCGCATTTTCAATGAATGGATCAAGAGCGCCATGCCGTGGGTGAACGCACGCTTTTCGGCCGAGTTCACGCCCAAGGCCGACCAGTTCAAGTGCTTCATTGGCGTGGGCGACGTCAACGCCTGGCGCAAGCTGGAAGATGAAATCAAGGCGGCGGTGCCGACCGGCTCCTTCCACGGCGACCTGGTCTCGATCGTCAACACGGGCATCAGCGGCAAGGCCGTGTGCTACATTGAATTGTCAGGCTACCCGATGACGGTGCTGCGCGGGCTGCCGACCTGGCGCACCTCGTACCAGATCGAAAACCCGAAAATCCCGACTCACCTGCATTTTGATGCGACGCGCTTTCGCCATCCGATTTCACCGTCGATGGAAGAACTCAATCGCCTGGCCGACGACTACGAGTGGTTCTTGCAGGCCAATGCGCTCGGCGTCATCCGGCGCAAACCGGACCTGGCCGACCGCGAAGCGTCTTTCCAGCCGCGCGGCCAGTATCTGTTTGAAGTGGAACCCGGTTCGGGCGAGTGGCTGCAGATCGGGAACGAGTTTGCGATCCGCTCGAACGGCTTGCCCGCGTATTACCGCGAGCAGGTCGTCACCGCCGTCCAGCAGCGCCTCGCCAACCTCGGGCCCAGCCAGCTCACGCTGCTCACGGCGCTGATGCGCCACTATCAGCAGCGCGTGTACGAGCCGAAGCTGGAAGTGGACGAAACCGGCGCCCAGCTGCCGTCGCCGTCGCTGCCCAACATTACCGCGCGCCGTCTGTACGAGGACTGGTTCCGGCGCGCGCGCAGCATGACACCGAGCCTCACCACGCGCGACATCGACGCCGCCGCCGCCAGCATGCTTGCCTGGACCGACCTGGTGCCCAATTCGGCCAGCGACGCCTATGCGTGGGAAGTGGAGCGGCCGGTGGACAAGCGGGTGATCAAGCCCGATGTGCTGGCCAGCGAGGCCGAGGCGGCCGTCGCGCTGCAGGAACGCAAGGAGGTTGCGCCAGCGACGTTGGCGGCAGGTGCGGCGTTGGGTGCAAATGCGGGTACAAGTACGGGTGCAAGTGCGGGTGCAAATGCGGGTGCAAATGCGGGTGCAAGTACGGGTGCAAATGCGGGTGCAAGTACGGGTGCGGGTATGGCCCCGGCGCCGGCGCGCTTCAAGGTATTTTTGAATGGCGCTCAGCATGGTCCGTATTTGCTCGATGAAATCGCCTTGCGCATCGCGCGCGCCGAAATCGGCCCTGCGACTAAAGTATGGCATATGCAGTGGAATCCCAAGGCCGACAAGTGGAAGGCAGCGGGCGACATGCCAGAACTATCTGAGCTGTTCGACAGCGCCATCCCCGACCCTGACAATGACATCCCCGATCCGGAATGACGGCAATGAACCTGCAAGACCAAGTGATTTATCGCTGCATCCACGCGGCCTGCGCGCGGCAGCTGCCGCGCAGGGTGAATTTTTGTCCCTGGTGCGGCACCGGCCAGCACGACGGCGTCGTCAATCCGTCTCATGTGGCGCGCCCGGTGCAGGCCGAGTATCTGGTCGAGCGTCAAACTGAGGGCCAGGGCGGGCACCAGGTTGAGTACCAGGCCGCCTACGAATCGGAGCGTGCCGTCGAAGCGGACGAAGCGGCAGTGGTGCCGGAGATGGCTGCCGCGCCGGTCATTGTCGTGCCGGAGGCGCTGCCGCCTGCCGCGCCCCCACCGCCTCCCGCGCCCCCTCCGTCCCCGCCACCTCCCACGCCGCCACTGGCCAAGCCCGCCCCCATGGGAGCTGCAGCCCCGCCAAGGCGCGAACCGGTGCGCCTGCGCTGGTGGCTGGTCGCGTTGGCGGCGCTATGGCTGATCTGGATTTACGCAAAGCCGAACGCCGCCAAGAAAATCGAATCGCGCATTGAAAGCGCGATGACCGCCAGCGCCGAATGCCGCCTGAACGACGCACAGTCCGAGCTCATCGCACTGCGCATGACGCGCGCCACGCCCGCGCAACTCGAGCGCCTGCAGTCGGCCATCAGCACGGCGAGCGCCACCTGCGGCAAGAAAAAGCAGCGCGACAAGGCCTGGGGCGACACCACCAACGCGGTCGAAAGCGCGCTTGCCGAAGGCGATTTCGGTCGGGCGCAGGCGCGCCTGTCGCAGTTCACCAAGCGCTGGAACGAGGATGAGGAATCGCGCAAGCTCAAGGCGCGCATCAATGAACGGCGCGCGGCCGCGCCGCCGCTGGCGCCGTTGCCGCCGCCCGAAGTGATCGAGCGTTCGCGCCCGGTGCTGCCCGCGCCGGCGCCGGGACAGTCCGCGCGCAACCTGATCGACGAAGCGGAACGGGCGCTGCGCGCCGGTAATTACCGCGCCGCCGTCGACAAGCTCGAAACGTGCATCACCATGGTCGATGAAGGCAACCGCGAATGCGCCGCGTTCAAGGTGCATGCTGACCGCATGCTGCGCGAGCGCGAGCGCTGCGTGGCGGCGGGGCGGGTGTGGGTGGAGGATCGCTGCATTTAAGCGGAAAGTATCGTCTTGTAACTTTTGCGCCGCACGCACCGAAACCGGCGTAAGGTGGCCTCTCAATCCTATCCTGACAGGAAGATGCCATGAACCAAGCGAAACCGCTGGCATTGTTCGCGTTGCTGCTGATGTCTGCCGCTGTTCAGGCCGCTGCTCAGGCCGCTGCTCAGGCCGCTGCTCAGGCCGCGTTTAAGGCTGACACGCAGGCTTGCGCCGCGCCCGTATTTCCGAACTATTCCACCTCGAACCACGAGATTCGCCGCGTCGCGCGCGAGGTCAAGCATTTTCGCGCATGCCAGGATGCGGCGGCGCTCACGGCCGACGTGGCGCAGATTAATCGCCAAACGGCGCAGGTGGAAGCCGGACTGGAAACCTGGCTGGCCGCCACGCTCGATTATTCGCAAGGCCAGCGCGCGCTCCAGCGCCCCTTAAGTTTTGTCGATATCGACCGGATCGAACGTGGGCAGGCGCCGCGCGCAGAGCCGCGTCCAATGCGGCGCCTGCGACCGGCCGCAAGGTCGGATCCGCCGTCGGCGCCGACATTCTGATTGCGCAGCACGGCAGAATAAGCCGCGCGAGGACGATGCCGGTTTGGGCTTTTGAATTACCCCAGCGCCTGCATCTTGATCGCGATCCCCGACAGCACCGCATTGCCCGACAAGGGATCGCGCAAATTCTCATCGAGCAGCGCGTTCAAGTTCACGCCCGGCCGCTCGGCCGCCACGCCCAGCTGCGTGCCCGGCAAATCATGGCCCCAGCCGTGCGGCAGGCTCACCACGCCCGGCATCATGTCGTCCGACACTTCTACCTGCGCGACGATCTGGCGCGCGCCATTGCTAATTTGGGCCCGGGCGCCGTCGGCCAGCCCGAGCCGCGCGGCGTCGTGCGGGTGCACCAGCGCCGTGCAGCGGTAGGCGCCCTTGGCCAGCACCGGCAGATTGTGCATCCAGCTGTTGTTTGAACGCAGCTGGCGCCGCCCGATGATGACCAGGTCCGGCACCGGCGAGGCCAGGTCGGCCTGCACCCGCGCCAGGTCGTCCAGCAGCATCTGCGGCGCCAGTTCGATGTTGCCCGATGCGGTGCGCAGCGCTTCGGGAATGCGCGCGCCCATGGGACCCAGGTCGATCCCCGAAGGCGCGGCCTTGAGGCGCGCCAGCGTCAGTCCGCCCGGCTGCGCGCCGAACTGGTCGCCATACGGACCGCTGCGCAGCGCCAGTTCCAGCTTGCGCTCGGCGCCCTTGAGCGGCGCCAGCGCGGCCAGCACGGCGGGAGCAGCCGCCCCCATCGTCTTGTGCACCTCCTGCTCGAGCGCGGCGTCGTCCAGCGCGCCGATGTCGGCCTGCGCGCCCAGTCCCATGGCGATGGCCGCGATGCGCAGCATGCTCTCCCATTCTTCGGGCTGGCCGGGCGCGCGCGCCAGCACGGGCGCACTGTAGCGCGCATGGTTGTGATGCGAGAATTGGGTGAAGGTGACGTCGTAATGGGCTTCTTCCAGCGGCGACAGTCCCGGCAAGATCACGTCGGCGTGGCGCGAGGTTTCATTGAGGTAGATGTCCATGCTGACCATGAAGTCGAGCCCGTCGAGCGCGGCAGCCAGGCGCGCGCCGTTCGGCGCCGACAGCACCGGATTGCTGCCAATGGCGATCAGCGCCTTGATCTGGCCGGGGCCGGGCGTGTCGATTTCTTCGGCCAGGCAGGTCAGCGGCAGTTCGCCGAGCATTTCGGGCACGCCCGAGACGCGCGAACGATAGCGGCCGCTGACAATGCCGCGCCCGGCGCCCGGCGCGCCGCGCGTGTTGGCGGCAAAGGCAGCCGCCTTGGGGAACATCGCACCGCCTTCCTCGTCCAGATGGCCCGAGAGCACGTTGATGACGTCGATCAGCCACGAACACAGCGTGCCAAATTGCTGGGTGCAGGTACCGATGCGCCCGTACACGGCGGCGCGCGGCGTGGCCGCAAGCGTGCGCGCCAGCTCGCGCATGGTGGCCGCGCCAATGCCGCAGCGCCCGGCCATGGCCTCGGGTGCGAAGGCGCGCAGCGCCGCGCCCAGTTCGGCCACGCCGGCAACGTGCCCGTCCAGCCGGCCCAGGCGCACCAGCTGCTCGTCGAACAGCGTGTGTGCGATCCCGAGCAGGAAAAAGACGTCGGCCCCGGGCCGGATAAAGTGGTGGACGTCAGCCACGGCCACCGTTTCGGTGCGGCGCGGGTCGATGACGACAATCTGGCCGCCCCGCGCGCGCAGCGCCTTGGCCTTGCCGCGAAAGTCGGGCACCGTCCACAGGCTGCCGTTCGAGACCATGGGATTGGCGCCCAGCATGAGTAGAAAATCGGAACGCTCGATGTCGGGTACCGGCACCGACATCCAGCTGCCGAACATCAGGCCGCACGCGAGCATCTTGGGGATCTGGTCCACGCTCGAGGCCGAGAACATATTGCGCGTGCCAAGTGCGCGGGCTAGAGGCGGAAAGTAGAGCGACAGGCCCATCTTGTGCGAGACCGGGTTGCCGAGCACGGTGGCCACCGCGTTCGGCCCGCCGGCGGCGATGATGGAAGGCAGGCGCCGTTCAATTTCGGCGTAGGCTTCTTCCCAGCTCGCTTCCATAAAGACGCCGGCGCGCTTGATGAGGGGCGTACGCAGGCGGTCCGGGTCGTCGTGCAAGTCTTTCAGACCGATCGCCTTGGGGCACAAAAAGCCGTGCGAGAACACGTCCTTGGCGTCGCCCCGGATGCGCACCACCTTGCGCTCTTCCAGATCGAGTGCGAGGCCGCAGGCGGCTTCGCAAAATGGACAAATCCGGTGCGCGCTGGCAGTGTGCAAGGTCATGGCGGTCTCTTTCTCTGAAAATCGAACGGTCGTTCTATTGTCAGGATTGCAGCAGCAACTGTCAACCGTAATCTCGTGCGCGGGTGTATGCTACAGGGCAACCACAACCGTATGAGGGCACCATGAACACGACTATTTTTACCCGCAGCGCCGTCGCGCTTGCCATGCTCGCAGCGCTGGGCGCCTGTACCAAGCCGGGCGAGCCGGTAGGGCCGGCGCAAAAGGCGGGCGCCGCCCTCGACAAGACGGGCGACCAGATTGCGGCCGAACTGCACAAGCCGATCGACAAGGCCAATGAAGCGCAAAAGGCGATGAAGGACGCCGCGCAGCAGACGCGTTCAAATATTGAGGAAGCCACTGCCGACGCCAGCCGCGGCATCGACAAGGCGACCGTCGAAGTGGGCAAGAAGGTCGAGCAGGCGGGGGAGAAGATCCAGGAAGCGGGCAAATAGGACGACAAGGCGACGGCAGGGCGCCTTTGGCGGGCGCCTTTCGGCAAGCTGGCTCGCCGCCCTTACACGCGCGCGCGCTGCTCCGGCGCGCCGGCAGTGCGCGGCAGCGGCGGCGCACTGCTCCCGCCCAGCACGATCGACAGGTCGACGAAGCCTGCGCGCCAGGCGCGCTCCAGATCCTGTTCGATCGATTCCATCGAAGTTTGCTCGAAGTTCGAAAAGCCGCGCACACCGTAGGCGCGGTTGCGCCCGTGCGCCTTGGCCAGATACAGCGCCATGTCAACCAGGTTGACAGCGCGCTCCCATGGCAGCGCGTGGGTGCCGGGCACCAGCGGAAACGGCGCAAAGCCGATCGACACATCCACCGCAATCTTGGTGTCCTGGTACTCGATCACGGTCGATGAAATGCCCACCAGCAGGCGGCGCGCGATTTCCTCGACGCCGCTGCGCGGAATGGCCGGCAAGAAGGCGAGGAACTCTTCGCCGCCCCAGCGCACGATCATGTCGGTCTCGCGCAAGATGTCGCGCATGCTGTCGGAGATCATTTTCAGCACGGCGTCGCCGGCGGCGTGGCCAAAGGTGTCGTTGACGTGCTTGAAATGGTCGACGTCGAGCAGGAACAGGGCGCCCACGATCTCTTCGCCGGAGGTGCCGGCGCCGCGCTTTTCCACCTGCAGGTGGGTGCGCATGAATTCCTGGAAGTGGCGCCGGTTGTACAGGCCCGTGAGCGGATCGCGCGAACTTTGCTGCTTTAGTTCCAGGTTCTTGACCTTGAGCTGGGCGTTCGCGTGGCGCACCTTGCGGTACAGGATGCCGACGATGCCGGCGGCCAGCGCAAAGACCACGGCTAGCAGCCACCAGACGCGCTGCTGCAGGCGGCGGTTGTCGATCTCGGTGGTCTTGAGCTGGTTCTCGCGGCTGAGCAGCTCGATCTGGCGCTGCTTTTTCTCCGCTTCGTACTTTTCCTGCAGTTCCCAGGTGGCCTTTTGGCGCCGCTTTTCGAACAGCTCGTTGGAGATTGCGCGCTCGCGGTGATAAGCCTTGACCGCGCCCGCGTAGTCGCCCGCGCGTTCCAGCGCGGCGCCGTACTCGATCAAGACATCTTGCAGCTCCGGCTTGTTGCCCGATTTTTCATACCAGGCCAGGCCTTCCTCGAAGTTCTTTTTTCCTTCGGCCATGCGGCCCTGGCCCAGAAAGGCCTGGCCCAGGTTCAGGCGGCCGGTGGCGATGGTATTGTCGTCGTTGATTTTCTGCGCTGCGGCGATCGCCTGCAGCGCGTAATCGATGGTGCGCTGGTAGTCGCGCTCCTTCAGGTAGCTGTCCGACAGGTTGACCAGCGAGGACGCCATCATGCCATCCGCGCCGATCTGCTTTTCGTATTCGAGCCCGGCCAGCAGCGCGCGCAGGCCGCGCTGCGGCTGGTTGGTCTGGATCGCCAGGCCGTATTCGGTCGATTTCAGCGCTGACATGCGGCCAGGCGAGTTGGTCTTTTCGGCGATCGCCGTCGCTTCGGCCAGCGTTTCGAAACCTTTGTCAAACTCGTGCATCTGGCCGTACAGCGTGGCCAGCGCATCGAGCGCGGTGACCACCAGGCGCGGCTTGCCCAGCTCGCGCGCCAATTTCAGGCCGACCTGGATCTTGCCCAGCGCAGCCGGAAAATTGCCGTCTTCGACATACGCATCGCCCGACGAGAGCGTGGCGCGCGTGCGCAGCTGCAGGTCGTCGGTCAGGTTGGCGACCCGCTCGCCTTCCCACACCAGCTGGTGCGACAAAGTTTTTTCATTGTTTGCAAAGGCCGAATAACCCTTCGTCATCAGGGCCATGGCCAGCGTGCGGTTGTCCTTGCTCGAGCGCGCCAGCGCCATCAATTCGTCGGCAACCGCAGTGCCGGTCTTGTTGTCGCCATTGGCTCGGTGCGACCAGCTGAGTAATTCAAGGTAGTCTGCCTTGTCGCGCAGCGGCGCGCTGCGCGACTCGGCGTCGAGCTTGAGCAGCAAGGCGCGCGCCCTGGGCGGCACGAAGCGCTCTTCGGCCACTTGCTCGAGACGGTCATGAATGGTGGGCGGCTGGGCCAGGGCGAGCGACGACAGCAGGCATAGCGGTGCCAGCATGCTGCGGCTCTTGCGAGCCCACGAATTGTCCGATGACCTAGCCAACATCCGGTTCCCATTGCAAATGATTAATAGTCTTGTGGAGAGACTACGGCGGTAATTATATTCTTGTTGCAGCATGGAAATCTCAACCAGTATCGAAATTTTCTCGTGATGTGCACAAATACAGAATGTGTTGGATAAAATGCATGTCTGTTTAATATTGATTGGCAGCTCAGGTGACGCATCGGCCCGATTCGCCTTCTATGCCGTGATTCCTGCGCTTTGTCCGATTGCCCCCAACGGCGCGCTCGCTCTGCCTTACATTGCCTACATACCAACCCTCCAGACCAGGAATCGCCATGCTTGAGATCCGCAACGTCGTCAAACAATTCGGCAAGAACGTCACTGCGGTGAGCGACGTGTCGCTCACGCTCGAGCGCGGCGTAGTCGGTCTGATCGGCCACAACGGCGCCGGCAAGACCACCTTGATGCAGATGATCGCCACTTTGATGCGCCCGTCCAGCGGCCAGATCGTCTTCGACGGCGTCGACATCGTCAAGAAGCCCGACCACATGCGCCGCCGGCTTGGCTTTTTGCCGCAGGACTTTGGCGTCTACCCGAATCTGTCGGCGCTCGAATTCATGCAGTACTTCGCCGCGCTCAAGGGCGTGCGCGACCCGGCCCGCATCCGCTACCTGCTCGAGCTGGTGAACCTGCACGACAAGGCCGACCGTCCCGCAGCCGCGTTCTCGGGCGGCATGCGGCGCCGCCTCGGCATCGCGCAGGCGCTGCTGAACGACCCGGAGATCCTCGTGGTCGACGAGCCGACCGCGGGCCTCGACCCGGAAGAGCGGCTGCGCTTTCGCAACCTGCTGGCCGACCTGGGCTTCAATAAGCTGGTCATCATCTCGACCCACATCGTGTCCGACGTCGAGACCATCGCCGGCCAGCTGGCCATCATGAACAAGGGCAGCCTGGTAGTGTGCGACACGCCCGAAGCGATCCTGAACCACGCGCGCGGGCGGGTGTGGGCGGCCAGCGTCGAGGCGGCCGACTACGACGCGCTGCGCGCCAGGGTTCACGTGCTGCACGCGCAGCGCCAGGGCCAGACGGTGGCGCTGCGCATCACCCACGGTCAATCGCCGTGCGCCGGGGCGCAGCTGGTTGAGCCGAGCCTGGAAGAAGCGTTGATGGCGCAGCGCCAGGCACTCCAGGAGGCCGCGTGAACTTCGCCGCCTTCAAGGCGCTGGCGATGAATGAAGTGAGGCTGCGCCTGCGCCGCACCTCGACCCTGGTCGCGCTGCTGGCCGTGTCCATCATCAGCTGGGCCATGATGGGCGACCCGGCAAGCGGCGACGCCGTCATCGTCATCAACAATACGCGCGTGCTCTATACCAGCAACGTGATCGCCATCGGCAGCGCGTCGCTGGCCTGTATCCTGTTTGGCCTGGGCGGGTTTTACCTGGTGCGCGGCCGGGTCGCTGAAGACGTGCGCAGCGGGATCGGCAGCGTGATCGGCGCCACGCCGGTTGGCAATGCGCTGTTTCTGGTAAGCCGCTGGGCGGGCGGCGTGGCCTACCTGGGCGCGCTGATGGTCGCCTTCATGTGCACCATGCTTGCCTTGCACCTGGTGCGCGGCGACGGGCCGATCGCGCTGCTGGTTTACCTGCAGATCTACGCGCTGCTGCTGTTGCCGATGCTGTTCTTTACCGTCAGCTGCGCGATCCTGTTCGACAGCGTCGCTTCTCTGATGGGCAAGGCGGGCGACGTGCTGTACTTTTTTGTCTGGTGTTTTCAGCTAAGTGCGGCCATCGCCGTCACGGCGGGCGTGTCGCGCCACGTGCCGCTGGTGACGATGTTCGATTTTTCCGGCATTGGCGCAGCCATGCTGCTGATTCGCCAAGGCTTCGACACGACCAATATTTCGCTCGGCGGCGGCTCGTTCGACGCGGCACTGGCGCCCTTGACGCTGCCGCACTCGCTATGGTCGGCCAGGCTGGTCGCCATGCGCTGTGCGTCAGGCGCGCTGGCCTTGCTGCCGCTGCTGCCGGCGGTGCTGCTGTTCCACCGCTTTTCGCCCGACCTGGTCAAGATCTCGAGCGCGGCCAAACGCCGCGCGCCGCTGGACGTGCTCGATGGGATGCTGCGCCCGCTCGCCAAAACCGTGCAGCCGCTGTTTCGCCTGGCCGCCAGGCTGCCCGGCATGGCGGGCCAGGTACTGGCCGACATCGCGCTCACGTTCGTCACTTCGCCGTCCGCGCTCGTCGCCGTGCTGGGCATCACGCTGGCCGCCATGGTGGTGCCAGCCAAGGCACTCGGTCCGCTCCTGATGTTCTCGGCGGCGCGTTGGGGCATCCTGGTGTGCAACCTGAGTACGCGTGATATGGAAGCTGATACGCAAGAGATGACGGGCGCCGTGAAAGGGGGCGTCATCCGGCGCTTCGTGCGCCAGTACGCGGCCACGGCGCTGCTCGGCTTCATGTTCATGGGCATGGTGGCGCTGCGCTTTTCGCTCACGCAGCCGGTGCGCGCCCTGGCGCTGGTGGCCGGGGTGCTGTGCCTGTCGGCGCTGGCCAGCTTGTTCGGGCGCTGCGCCGGCACCTCGCGCCTGTTCCTGGCGCTGTTCTTGTTTGGCCTGTACGTCGCCGTCAATGTCGTCACGGTGCCGATGATCGATGCCTTTGGCTTTAACGGCGTGGCCAACGCGCATTCGGCGCTCGCTTACCTGGCCGTCGGCGCGCTGGCGCTGGTTGGCGGGTATTGGTGGAACCGGCGCGCCGCCTGAACGAACAGGACTTGACCAACAGTCGCGTTTGCCGCACACTGGAACGTTAATTTAAGAGCAATGTAGAATCTTATTCATGTTCACACAAAATTCCACGCGCGGTGTACGGCGGGTCCGGGTTGTGCTGGCAGTGAGCATTGGCGCCATGTTGGCGGGCTGCGCCGCGCCCCCGGCGCCGGCGGTGGAGGCCAGCGCGCCGGTCGTGGTTGCACCTTTCATGGCGCAAGTGGTCGGCCTGCAGTGGCTCAACCCCCTGCAGCGGCGCGACTATCCGGTCGAATGGCAACTGCTGTGGACGCTGGGACTGGTCCAGCCGAACAAGACCGACACCAAGCCCTTACCCAAGAAATATGCCTCGGTGCAAGCGCTGAACGCCATTGCCAAGGGCAAGGCAGGCAAAACCAAGTTGGCCTCCTACCATCAAAAATACGTGCGGGAGTTGACCGGCCAATTCCACGAGAATTATTTTTCAAGCTCCCAGTATTTCTATAACGCTTACTCGTTGCAAGACAAGAGCACCTGGCGCGAACTGGCCGGCATCCATGTCGAGTACGCGCTGCCCAAGAGCGGCCTGGATGCGGCCACGGCGGCAGCGTTCACGCGCGACAGCATCACGGCCCGCTTTGAAATTGGCAACAAGTTCGCGCCCACGCTGTGGACGCGCGCCACGCCGCCGGACGTGCAGGTCACGCTCGGCGGGGCCAATGCCGGCTTCGCGTCGCTGTCGGCGGCGCTGGCCTACCTCGAGGCGCACCCGGACCAGACAGTGTGGGTCATGAACTGGGACGCACCGAGTTTTCCGCCCAAGGAAAAGCAAATCAACGAGAACATGGTGCTGCTGATGCTGGCCGGCCCCGCCTACAAGACCGAGCGCGCGCCGCTGGCCTGGCTGGCTTATCCGGCCACCCGCAAGGCCGGCGCGACGTGGCCCGCCACGCTGGCCGAAGCGACGCGCAATGCGGGCCGGCGGCCAGCGGACATCGGGTACGTGATTCACGATGCGGGCAACCAGAGCGCAACGTCGGCGCCGCGCCGTGCCAGCCTGGCGGCGGCGCTGGGCACGGTCGACTTTACGAAGCAGGCCTTCGATACGCCGGCGCTGCTGGGCGAGATGGGGGCGGGCACCGCGCTGACCAATGTGGCGCTGGGGATCGCGTACGCCAATCACTTCGGCAAGCAGGTGCTGGTAGCCGGAACCACGGCGCCGGACGACACCACCGCGATGCTGGTGTCGCCGCCGGCCGTGGTGCGGCCGATTGACGCCAACGCGCCCTGGCACCGGGCGCGCGTTGGCAATCTCGCCTTCAAACCATGGTGGGGCTTGCGCCATGATGCGAAGCCGGCGCTGCAGGGGTTCTCGAACTAAACCCTCGGCGCGCTCTTACACGGCCAGCTGCTGCAGCAAATACAAGCGCTGATACAGGCCACCGTCGATCTGCATCAGCGCATCATGCGGTCCCGATTCCTCGATCCGGCCGTGATTGAGCACCACGATCTGGTCCGCGTCGCGGATGGTCGACAAGCGGTGCGCAATGGCGATGATGGTTACCTTGCCGCGCAATTCATTCATTGCCTCCTGCACGACCTGCTCGGTCTGGCTGTCGATGCGCGACGTTGCTTCGTCCAGCAGCAGGATGCGCGGCTTGCCGGCCAGCGCGCGCGCAATGGCGATCAGCTGCTTTTGTCCGCTCGACAGGCGCGAGCCGCTTTCGCCGAGCGAGGTCTCGTAGCCATGTTCGAGCGCCATGATGAAACCGTGCGCATGCGCCGCGCGCGCCGCCTCTTCGATCGCCGCGTGCGGCAAGCCGCGCCCCATGTCGATGTTTTCGCGCGCGGACGCCGCCAGCAGGAACGGATCCTGGGGCACCAGCCCCACGGCAGCGCGAAAATGTTCATTGTCGATGGCGTCCAGCGGCCGCCCGTTGATCTCGATACAGCCTGGCGGCGACGGGTAATAGCGCAGCAGCAGCGAGAGCAGCGTCGACTTGCCGCTGCCGGTATGCCCGACGATTCCGAAAAACGCGCCCTGCGGCACAGCCAGGCTAAGCTGGTGCAGCACATCCTGTCCGGGTGCATACGCAAACGTCAGGTTGCGAATTGCCACCGCCGGCGCGCCGGCCACCGGCCCCGCCCCCTGTGCTGCAGCGCCCTTGCCGGCATCGTGTTCAGGCGCGCCCGCTTCGTCCAGCAAGGCCGACACGCGCGCCGTTGCCACCACTGCCTGCTGCAAGCCGCTGAACTGCATGGTGATCTGGATCAGCGGCTCGATTACGCGCGCAATGTAGCTGATAAAGGCGTACAGCACGCCCACCTCGATCGCATTCATCTCGCGCTGGCCAAAGCTGTAGATCACCACCGCCAGCAGCACCACGTTCAAAAAGTCGAGCGCGGGCCGCAGCAAAAACGCGTTGGCCCGCAGTTCGGCCAGGCGCGCCTTGTAGTGGCCGTGGTTGGTGGCGGCGAAGCGCTCGGCAAAACGCGATTGCGCATTATTGGCCTGCAGGACGCTCATGCCGCTGATCGATTCCGCGATCTGGCCATTGATCTCGCTGCGCAGCGCGCGCGCGCGCGTGACGGCCGGCGCCGACAGGCGCTGGTACAGGAACACGATGGCCACCACCGCCGGCACCAGCGCCAGCACGATCAGCATCAATCGCCAGTCCAGCCACGCCATGGCGATCATGGTCCCGATCAGCACGATCAGACTGTCGAGAATGGCAAACAGCACCTGGATGTACAACGTCTTGACCGCTTCGGTGTCGTTGGTCACGCGGCTGATCAGCTGGCCCGTCACGGCGCGGTCGAAAAACGCCATCGGCAGGCGCAGCACATGGCCGAACACCCATTCGCGCAGGCGCTGCACCGAGCGCATCGCCAGGCCCGACAGGCGCACCAGCTGCAGGTAGCGCAGGCCGGACGCGATCCAGCCGGTCAGCAGCATGGCGCCCAGCAGGGTGGCCATGCGCGGCCAGTCGAGGTGGCGCGGCAGCAGATGTTCGTCGATCAGCGCCTTGCCAAGGATCGGGCCGATCACTTCCAGGCCGGCGGCCAGGATCAGCCAGAAGGTGGCCCAGCCCAGGTGGCGGCGGTCGGGATGGGCGGCGCGCCGCAACAGGGCGAAGGCTTGCGCCGCCTGCGCGCGCATCGCCTTGGGCGTGGTATCAGAGTGCATCGAGACTGGCCTCCAGTTGTTGGTAGCGCCACTGGCTGGCGTACCAGCCGCCGTGCGCGAGCAGTGCGTCGTGGGTGCCCGATTCGGTGATGCGTCCGCCCTTGAGCACGACGATCAGGTCGGCGCCCACCACCGCCGACAAGCGATGGCTGGCGATGATGGCGCTGCGCTGCCTGGAGCCGCGCCGCAGTTCTTCAAGATGCTCGAGGATGCGCGTTTCGGTGCCGGTGTCGACCGCCGAGAGGGCGTCGTCCAGCAGCAGCAAACTGCTGTCGGCCAGCAGCGAGCGGGCAATGGCCACGCGCTGGCGCTGGCCGCCCGACAGGGTGATGCCGCGCTCGCCCACATGGGTTTCGTAGCCGGCCGGGAAACGCAAAATGTCGTCGTGGATCGCCGCCATGTCGGCTGCATGCTCGACCTGGGCGCGCGTGGCGAGCGGCCGGGCCAGTGCGATGTTGTCGGCAATGGTGGCCGAAAACAGGAACGACTCCTGCGGCACCCAGCTCATCGCGCGGCGCAAGGTTGCCAGCGTATAGTCGCCCAAGGCATGAGCGCCCCACGAGGCGCTGCCTTGCTGCGGCGTGACCTGGCGCATCAGCACCTTGAGCAGCGTGGTCTTGCCGGCGCCGGTGGGCCCGACCAGGCCGAGCGTCTGGCCCGGCTGCAGCGTCAGTGAAATGCCGGCCAGCGCCGGCGTGGCCTGGCCCGGGTAGGCGTAGGTGACGGCATCAAGCACCAGAGGGCCGCTCGCGAGCGCGCTCAAGGTGCCGTCATCGTCCACCGACAGCGGCGCGTCCAGCAGCGGCTGCACGCGCGCCAGCGCGGCGCGCCCCCGTTCGATGAGCGAGAGCACCCAGCCGGCCGCGAACATGGGCCAGATCAGCTGGCCAAGGTACATCGTAAAACTGGTCAGTGAACCGATGCTGAGTTCACTGTCCCACACCAGGTAGCCGCCCAGGCCGAGCGTAAGCACGCTGGCGGCGGTCAGCGTCCAGCCGACTGCCGGCTCGTAGGCCGCTTCCCACTTTTGCGCGGCCAGGCTGGCGTCGGCAGCGCGCGCGGCAAGCTCGCCGAACTGTTTTGCGCTGTGCTGCTCCAGCCCCAGCGCGCGCAGCGTACGTACGCCCGTCAGCGCTTCCTGCACATGGTCGTTCAAGGCCGAGAAGCGCTTGAGCGAATCGGTTGCTGCCACATGGATGTGGCGCGAGATGCGCCAGAACGCGAACGCCATCAGCGGGAACGGCAGCAGCGCAATGCTGGCCAGGCGCCAGTCGACGCCCAGCATCATAATCCCCAAGACCATCACCAGTGTCAGCGAGCCGTCAAAGCCGGCCAGCATCGCTTCGCCGGCCGCCATTTCAATGGCGTCGATGTCGTTGGTGGCAAGCGCCATCAGGTCGCCCGTGCGCTGCTGCTGATAGAAGGCCGGACCCTGGGCCGACAGGCGTGCGTAAAAGCGGGTGCGCAGTTCGACGCCCAGCTGGTAGGCGGCGGCGAACAGGCGCAATCGCCAGCTCACGCGCAGCAGGTAGATCGCCAGGCCCATGCCGAGCAGTTGCGCGATATCGAGCAGCAAGGCGTGCGCGCCCAGCGTGTGCGCGGCCAGGCCGTCGATCATGGCGCCCACCTTGCGCGGAATGAGGACGGTAAACGCGGCCACGCCGATCAGCATGGTGCCCGACGAGACGTAGGAAGGCCAGTGGCGACGCACGAAATTGAAGACGAGCCGCGATAAAGTCATTCCCCACCCTATTGATGCGGCCAGAAACAATTAACGGGCCGAAGCCCGTCAATTTACTACTTCTGGCCCATCGGCGCTGAGCGCGCCTGATTGTGGTCTTGTTTCTTCTTTATTTCTTCTTCTTGGATTTGGCCGTCGGCAAGTCGAGCTGCTGCTGGGCGACGACCGGTTTGCCCGACACGGGCGCTGGCGGTGGCGACGCCTCGACCGGCTTGATGCCGGTGACAACCAGCGGCTTGGTGGCGACTGCAGGCACCGGCGCGGCGGCCGGCGTGGCGGCCACGGTACCGTGCGCGACCTTGCCGAGCGCCTTGGCGATGGGCTTGGCTTTCGCGTCAAGCGGGGCAGCCGGGGTGGCGACCGCTACCGCAGGGGCAGCGGCTTGCGGCTCGGCGACCGGAGCGATAAATTCAACCGCTGCCGGTTCCGGGCTCAGCTGCGCGTTCAGCTCGGTTTCCAACTGCGCGTTCAACTGCGCCGGCGGCACAGCTTCCGGTTCAGCTTGCGGCGCAGCTTCCAGTTCAGCTTTCGGCTCAGCTTCCGGCTCAGCTTCCGGCTTGACCAGGGCCAGCCCTGGCTGTGGCGCTGCCGGCTTCGCGTCGGCAACCGTGTCGGCCAGCACCGCGCCGGCGCCGGTGGCAATCGCCATCAATTGGCGGTTGTAGGCCAGCAAGCCGTCAATACTTTCCTGGGTCCGATTGGTCAGCGCGAACAGATCGCGCGGATCCTTGGCGGCCAGCAGTTCGACCACGGCGGCCGACGATTTCTCCATCGACGCGCGCGAAACGCTCAGGTTCAGGGCGACGATTTTCTGCGCGCTCTCGAGTGCCCTTGCGGTAAAATTTTGAAAGAAATTCATCTGTGCTTCAACTTGCGACTTGCTCGCAGCGGAAAACTGTTCCGGAAGAGTGCTCATGGGATGTCCTTTGGATGTTTGTGATGCGGTGCAATATTCCTTAGTCTATCCATGATTGCTGGTGTTGAAAAGAACTTTCTCCAAGATTGGCGCCAATAAATATTGCAATGCAGCATGCATGATTGACAAAGATAATTCGCTTAGACGCATATCCGACTCAAGCACTACAATCAGGATTCCCCCAGCACAGGAGCGGTTATGGATTTCGTGATTCGCAATGCCAGCCTGCCCGACGGCCGGCGCAACATCGACATCGCCATCGACGGTGGAACAATTGCCGCGGTAGCCGAGCGCCTGCCGCTGCAAGGCGCGCGCGAATTTGACGCCGAAGGCGACTTGGTCACGCCGCCTTTCGTGGACGCCCATTTCCATATGGATGCCACCCTGAGCGTCGGCCTGCCGCGCGTCAATGCGAGCGGCACGCTACTGGAAGGCATCAGCCTGTGGGGCGAACTGAAACCGAGCCTGACCCAGGATGCCTTGATCGAGCGCGCCATGCAGTACTGCGACTGGGCCGTGGCGCGCGGCTTGCTGGCGATCCGCTCGCATGTCGACATTTGCGACGACCGCCTGCTGGCCGTCGAAGCGCTGCTGGAAGTCAAGCGCCGCGTCGCGCCCTACCTCGACCTGCAGCTGGTGGCCTTCCCGCAGGACGGCATTTTGCGCAGCCCGGGCGCTTTCGCCAACCTGAAGCGCGCCATCGGCATGGGCGTGGATGTGGTGGGCGGCATTCCCCATTTCGAGCGCACCATGCAGGAAGGCGCCGCGTCGGTCAAGCTGCTGTGCGAGTACGCCGCCGAGCAGGGCTTGCGCGTGGACATGCATTGCGACGAATCGGACGACCCTTTGTCGCGCCATATCGAAACGCTGGCATACGAAACGCAGCGCCTCGGTTTGCAGGGCAGGGTGGCGGGCTCGCACCTGACCTCGATGCATTCGATGGACAATTACTATGTCAGTAAATTGCTGCCGCTCATTGCCGAGGCGGGCGTTGCGGCCATTGCCAACCCCTTGATCAACATTACGCTGCAGGGACGCCACGACAGCTATCCCAAACGGCGCGGCATGACGCGCGTGCCCGAACTGATGGCCGCCGGCGTCGACGTCGCCTTTGGCCACGACTGCGTGATGGATCCGTGGTACAGCCTGGGGTCGGCCGACATGCTCGAAGTGGCGCACATGGGCCTGCACGTGGCGCAAATGACGGGCCAGGAAGCGATGCACCGCTGCTTTTTGGCGGTCACCGAAACACCGGCCAACATCCTGGGCTTGACCGGCTATGGCATTGCGCCCGGCTGCCACGCCGACCTGGTGCTGCTGGACGCCGGCAGCACGGTCGAGGCGATCCGCCTGCGCGCCGCGCGCCGCCTGGTGATGCGGCGCGGCGCGGTGGTAAGCGAAGCGCCGCGCGCCAGCGCGACATTGAACTTGCCGGGCCGGCCCGGTCAAACAGGCTTTCGACTGGGACGCTGACTGCCATGGCCATGCACATACTCGATACCGAACGGCTGCGCCTGCGCACCATCGACGAGGAGGATGCGCCGTTTTATCTGGAACTACTCAACAGCGAACCGTTCATTGCCAATATCGGCGACCGCGGCATCCGCACGCTGCCGGCGGCGCGCGCGGCGATTGCCGCCGGCCCCGTGGCCATGCAACAGACGCACGGCCATTCGATTTACCTGGTTGAGCTGCTGCACAGCGGCGAGCCGATCGGGATGGCTGGTCTCATCAAGCGCGATGCGCTCGATGATGTGGACCTGGGTTACGGCTTGCTGCCGCCGCATTTCGGGCGCGGCTACGCCACGGAAGCGGCGCGCGCGCTGCTGGTGCACGCGCGCGAGGCGGTCGGCTTGCGCCGCCTGCTGGCCATCACCTCGCCGCACAACCATGCCTCGCATGCATTGCTGCTCAAGATCGGCATGCGCTACCAGGGCGTGCTGCAGCTTGACGACGGCCCCGCGCGGCTGTACGCCATCGGGCTGGCCTCAGGCGCCTGAATCAGGCCATGTTGTTTGTCGATCATTTTCGATTCGTGCGCGGCAAATAAATTGCACTCTGTATATATAATATCCGACCGATAGCGTATTTTTTGTTCTTCTACGCCACTATCAAAGGATCCAATGTCCAACCATAAAAGTTTGCAGCTTGCAAAGATTATTACCAAGTATGAGGCCGAATTGCTGGAAGTATGGCTGTCAGGCTTGATGACACGAATGATTCGCCGCGACAAGAACGCCGAAGCCGAACTGCGCCAGCAGGCGGCGCGCTTCCTGCCGCTGCTGGTGCAGGCGATCGAACGCGGCGCCACCACCGATATCGAAGCGGCGCCCTGGGACGACACGCGCCACATGCTCACCGAGATCTCGCAGGCGCGCGTGCGCCAGGGCTTCTCGTCGATCGAGACGGCCAGCTTCATCTTTTCGCTGAAAGACCCGCTGTTTACCTACCTGCGCACCGAGCTGGCCAACGATCCGCTGCTCCTGATCGAAGAAACCGCCGCCACCAGCAGCCTGTTCGACCGCCTCGGCCTGTTTACCGTCGAGGTGTACCAGAAGGCGCGCGAGCAGATCATCCTGCGCCAGCAGCAGGAATTGCTCGAGCTGTCCACGCCCGTGGTGCAGCTGTGGGACGGCGTGCTGGCGCTGCCGTTGAGCGGCACGCTCGACAGCGCCCGCACCCAGGTGGTGATGGAAAGCCTGCTGCAAAAAATCGTCGACACCGGCGCCTCGATTGCGATTATCGACATCACCGGCGTGCCGACGGTCGACACCCTGGTCGCGCAGCACCTGCTCAAAACGATTGCGGCGGCGCGCCTGATGGGTGCGGACTGCATCATCAGCGGCATCCGCCCGCAAATTGCGCAAACCATCGTGCATCTGGGCGTGAACCTGGAAGACGTGGTGACCAAGGCCACGCTGGCCGACGCCTTTGTCGCGGCGCTCAAGCGCACCGGTTCGAGCATCACCCGTCCGCAGAACGCGGCTTAACAGCCATGGATCGCATTCCCATTCTGAAGATCGGCCGCCTGCTGCTGGTCACCATCCAGGTCGATATGCACGACCGGCTGGCCATGACGCTGCAAGACGACCTGACCGCGCGCATCGTCAAGGACCGCGCTACCGGCGTATTAATTGATATTTCGGCGCTTGACATTGTCGACTCCTTCATCGGGCGCATGATCAGCAATACGGCCGCGATGGCCAAGATCCTCGACGCGCGCACGGTGCTGGTCGGGATGCAGCCGGCGGTGGCCATCACGCTGGTCGAACTTGGCCTCACGCTCGAAGGCGTGCGCACGGCGCTGAACATCGAACGCGGCCTGGACTTGCTCAGGCAGGAACCGGAATGAGCGCGCCGGTGGCCAAGCGGGGCTGCCAGTGAGCGCGGCGGGCGAGGGCGCCGTGCGCGCGAGCCTGGTGACCGATGAAGACGTGGTCAGGCTGCGCAAGATGGTGCGCGACGATATGGTCACGCTGCGATTTTCGCTGACCGACCAGACCAAGATGGTCACGGCGGCAAGCGAACTGGCGCGCAACGTGCTGCGCTACGGCGGCGGCGGCTACGCGCAACTGGAACTGCTGACCGAAGATGGCGTGCCCGGCGTGCGCGCCACGTTTGTCGACGAGGGACCCGGCATCGCCGACCTGGACCTGGCCATGACGGACGGCTATACCAGCGGCGGCGGCATGGGGCTGGGCCTGTCGGGCGCGCGCCGGCTGGCCGACGAATTCGATATTGATAGCGCCCCGGGCAAAGGCACCACCGTCACGATCACGAAATGGAAGCGCTTTTGAATAAACTGGGCAGGCAGGTCTCCCATCACATCGGGGAATCGAGCGAGATAGCTGCAGCGCGCCGGGCCGGCAACGAGCTCGCGCGCCGGGTCGGCTTTGATGAAGTGCGCGCCGGCCAACTGGCGCTGGTCATCACGGAAGCGGCGACCAATATCCTCAAGCACGCGCGCGAGGGCGAGATTTTGCTGCGCACGCTTGCCGCTGACGGTAAGTTCGGCGTCGAAGTCATTGCCCTGGACCGCGGGCCCGGCATGGCCAATATCGCGCTGCGCATGGAAGATGGCGTCTCCACCGCCGGCACCTATGGCGTGGGCCTGGGCGCCATCCGCCGCCTGTCGCAGGAGTTCGACGTCTATTCGACCGAGGACCTGGGCACGGTGCTCATGATGGTGGTCTGGGGCGACGGCGTGGGCGCTGCGTCTTCCGACTGGCAGGTGGGCGCGGTGTGCTTGCCGGTCGCCGGCGAAGAAGCGTGCGGCGACGCGTGGGACATCGGCATGGGCCGGTCGAGCGTGGCCATCTGCACCGCCGACGGCCTGGGCCACGGCCCGGATGCCGCCTTGGCATCCGACCCGGCGGTGGTGCTGGCCTCGCAGCGGCCGGACCTGAGCGCAACGTCGCTCATCGCCTTGGCGCACGAAGCGCTGCGCGGCACGCGCGGCGCGGCGATGGCCATTGCCGTGATCGATGAAGAAAAGGGCCAGCTCGGCTTTGTCGGCGTAGGCAATATCGCCGGCTGCATTTTTACCGACGGCGCGCGGCGCCACCTGATGTCGCACAACGGCATCGTGGGCAGCAACCTGCGCAAGGTGCAGGAATTTTGCCATCCGTGGGAGCCTGGCGCGATGGTGATCCTGCATTCGGACGGGATCGCCACGCGCTGGGACCTGGACAGCTACCCCGGCCTGGTGTTTCGCCATCCGAGCCTGATCGCCGCCGTGCTGTACCGCGATTTTGCGCGCAAGCGCGACGACGCCATGGTCGTCGTGGTGCGCCAGCGCAGCACCCACGCATGACGTTGCGGATACTGAAGCTGGCAGTCGGCACCGAGCTGGACGTGATTGCCGCGCGCCAGCGCGCGCGTGAAATCGCGGTCCACTGCAACTTTGCAATGCAAGACCAGGTACGCATCGCCACCTCGGTCTCCGAGCTGGCGCGCAATGTCTACAACTACGCGCAGGGCGGGCGGGTCGAGTTTTCGATCTGCGAAGTCGATGGCAACCAGGTCCTCGAAATCAGGATCGAAGACCTGGGGCCGGGCTTTGGCCACCTCGACGAAGTGCTCGACGGCGGCTACAAGTCGTCCACCGGCAAAGGCCTGGGAATTTTGGGCGCCAAGCGCCTGATGGACCGTTTCGACATCCGCACCGCGCTCGGCTCGGGCACCCAGATCATCATGCACAAACTGCTGCCGCTCGACTGCGGACGGATGACGGCGCCGATGGTGGGCGACCTGGGCGAGCGACTGCGCGCGCGCCTGCCCGACTCGATGCTGGCGGAAGTGCAGCAGCAAAACCACGAACTGCTCAGCACCATGGCCGAACTCAAGGCGCGCCAGGAAGAACTGCTGCAGTTGACGGGCGAACTGGAAGAGACCAACCGCGGCATGGTGGCGCTGTACGCGGAGCTCGACGACCGGGCCGCCAACCTGCACCGCGCCGACCAGATGAAGTCGCGCTTCCTGTCGAACATGAGCCATGAATTTCGCACCCCGTTAAGTTCGATCCGGGCGCTGGCCAAGCTGCTGCTGGCGCGCACCGACGGCGAGTTGTCGCCGGAACAGGACAAGCAGGTCAACTTCATCTTGCAGGGGACCGTGTCGCTGGGCGACATGGTCGACGATCTGCTCGACCTGGCCAAGATTGAAGCGGGCAAGGTGGTGGTCTATCCCGACCATGTGGACATTGCCGACATGTTCAGCACCCTGCGCGGCATGCTGCGTCCGCTGCTGGTGAACCCTGCGCTGGCGCTGGTGTTTCGCGCGCCGGCGCCCGGCCTTGCCATCTATACCGACCAGGGCAAGCTGGCCCAGATACTGCGCAATTTCGTCTCGAACGCGATCAAGTTTACCGAGTCGGGCGAAATCCTGGTACAGGCCGTGCTGCGCCCGGGCCACGGCGAGATCGAGTTTTCCGTCGCCGATACGGGCCTGGGCATCGACGCCGACCACCTCGACATGATCTTCGAAGAATTCAACCAGATTGAAAACCGCCTGCAGGCCAAGGTCAAGGGCACCGGGCTGGGGCTGCCGCTGTGCCGCAAGCTGGCCGCGCTGCTCAATGGCAGCGTGCATGCCAGGAGCGTGCTGGGCGCCGGCTCGGTCTTCACGGCGGCGATCCCACTGGTGTACATCGCACCGCCAGACGCCGCCGGCACCTCTTCAAACAGCAAGCAACCAGATAGCAACCAACCGATTTAGGGTATCCCATGACGTCCATGCCATTTTCCGACTCCGTCATCCTCAACGTGGATGACAGCGAAGCTGCCCGCTACGCCAAGACGCGCATCCTGACCCACGCCGGCTTCAAGGTGATTGAAGCGGCCAGCGGCAGCGCAGCGCTGTACCGGGCGCGCGAAGACAAGCCGGACCTGGTGCTGCTGGACGTCAAACTGCCCGACATCAACGGGCTCGAAGTATGCCGCCTGCTCAAGGCCGATCCGGCCACGCGCGCGATCCTGGTGCTGCAAATGTCGGCCTCGTATATCGGCGTGGCCGACAAGATCCGCGCGCTCGAAGGCGGCGCCGACAACTACCTGTTCGAACCGATCGAGCCTGAAGAACTGATCGCCAATGTCAAGGCGCTGCTGCGCCTGGGCCGGGTCGAACGCGAACTGCGCGACGTCGACCGCCGCAAGGACGATTTTCTGGCCACGCTGGCGCACGAACTGCGCAACCCGCTGGGGCCGATCCGCACTGCGGTGGAGCTGCTGTGCCGCCTGGACCCTGAAGTGCCGCCGCGCCAGGACCAGGCGCGCAAGACGATCTTGCGCCACACGGGCCACCTGGTGCGGCTGGTGGAAGACCTGCTTGATGTAGCCCGCATCTCGCGCGGCAAAATCACCTTGCACCAGGAACGGGTCAAGGTGCGCACCTTCATCGACAGCGCCTGCGAGTCGGTGGCGCATATTGTGGAAATGCGCGAGCAGCAGCTGAGCGTCAAGCTGCCCGAGCGCGAAATCTGGATCGAGGGCGACAATGTGCGCCTGACCCAGATCGTCGGCAACCTGCTGCACAACGCCGTCAAGTTCACCGCGCCCAAGGGCGCGATCGGGCTCGATGTCGAGGTGGACGGGCGCGAGCTGCTGATCCGCGTGAGCGACAACGGTATCGGCATCGATGCCGGTAAACTCGACATGGTGTTCGACATGTTCACCCAGGACGGCTTTGCCGACGACCGCGTGCAGGACGGCCTGGGCATCGGCCTGTCGCTGGTGCGCACGCTGGTGGGAATGCACCACGGCAGCGTGACCGCGTCCAGCAAGGGCGAAGGCAAGGGCAGCACGTTCGAAGTGCGGCTGCCGATCTTTGCCTTCGACCGCGGCGACGACCAGGGCGCGGCCGAAGTGCCCGATGAAGTGGTGGCCACGCGCATCCTCGTGGTCGACGACAACGTGGACGCGGCCGACATGCTGGCCGAACTGCTCACCATCGACGGCCATGAAGTCAAGGTGGCCTACAGCGGCCAGCAGGCGCTAGATCGCGCGGCCGAGTTCCAGCCGGCGTATGTGTTCCTCGATATTGGTTTACCCGACATGAGCGGCTACCAGGTCGCCACCAGGATGCGCGAGATCGCGGGGCTGGAAAATGCGTTCCTGATTGCGCTGACCGGTTACGGCCAGGCACGCGACCGCGAACTGGCGATGAATGCCGGCTTTGACGAGCATGTCGTCAAGCCGATGGATTTCGCCAAGATCAGTTCACTGAAGCTGAACGCGCGCCACTCAAGGTAATAGCCACGCAATAGCAAAGTTACTGCCTGGTGCTCCCCCACGGGAAGAACCAGGTCAGCGGCCGGTCCACCCGCGCCGCCCACGATGCTTCATTGTGGATGCCGCCCTCGGCGGCAAAAAACCTCAGGTCGGCATCGAGCCGGTAGCCCTGTTTGAGCATGGCGTCGCGCATCGCCTCGGTGCCTTCCAGGCCATCGTCCCTGGTGCCGGCGTCGAGATAGAACTTCACCGGCACCCGCGCCGCCGGCTTGGCGACCATGCTCCCTTCATTCCACCAGAACGAACTCGATACCCCGCCCGCCTTGGAAAACACGTGCGGCCGGTGCTGCGCGATGGCCACCGATGCGATGCCGCCCAGCGACGAGCCCATGATCGCGGTCGTCTCGCGCCCCGGCAGCGTGCGCCAGGTGCGGTCCACATAGGGTTTGACGGTGTCGATTACAAAAGCTTCATAGGCGTCCAGCATGCCGCCGCCATGCTTGGGGTCGCAGCAGGGCGTGTACTCGGGTATCCGGTCGGGCGTGTTGTCGATGCCGACCACGATGATTTCGTCCATTGCGCCGGCATCAATCAAACGGTCGGCAGTTTCGTCGATGCCCCATTCAACGCCATACGCCGCCGCCTTGGCGTCGAACAGGTTCTGGCCATCGTGCATGTACAGCACCGGATAGCGCTTGGCCGCGTTTTCGCCGTAGCTGGGCGGCAGGTAGATGCGCAGCTTGCGGCTGTTTTTCAATTGGGGCGAGGCGATGGCGTCGACAATCGTCACGCGTCCGGTCGCCACGCCAAAGAACGGGTAGATGTCTTCGGTGGCGCCGGCCTTGATGCGATACGCGCCCCCCGTCGAGACCTGGTCCTTGCCCAGGGCCGGCTTCATGGTGACGTCGCCTAGCCGGTCGGGCCAGGTGTAGGTCCACACCTGGCCCGGCCCCGCCAAGGCGGGTGCGCCCTTGGTCCACGACATCGGTCCCTTGTCGCCGCGCAGGAAAATCGCGCGCTGGCCCGCCTCGTAATGGATCCGGACGGTGGTGGCGCCGGCGCTATTGGCCAGCATCGCGGCGGCCAGGGCCGCAAGGGTTGGTAGTCGCATGCATTCTCCGTAATTTATTTGGTGCGCAGGATGCGCACCGCGTGGATGTCGGCCGTGTTCAACGCTCCGGCGGCGCCGCCGGCGGCGCTGAAGGTGCTGTTGGCCTGCAGGTAGCTCATGTTGTAGAAGTCGGTCAGCGCAATCGTCACCGGACCGGCGGGCAGCTTGGCCGCGAGCGGCGTGGAATACACCGTTCCCGCCTCGCGCCGGGTGTGGGGCATTTGCACGACGCCTTCTGCCAGGACGCGGCCGGCGGCGTCTTTCACGCTCATCCATTTGACCGCGCCGCTGACACCGAGGTTGATCTGGTTGGCGGTGTTGGCATAGCGTAGCTGGACCTGGTAGTTGCCCGCTTGCGCAATGTTCGCTGCAAGGCCTGGCGCCACTTCGAACACGGCGCCGCGGCAGGTTGAAGGGCTGTGATGGCTGCGGTTGCCCGAGCCGGTAAATTGCGCTTCGATGGCGTAGCAGGCATTCGCGTGGCCCGCGCGGTCGGTCCATGCGCTGGCGCGAATGCCGGACGCCGCCAGTTGCCCGTCGCGATAGACGTTGTAGACAATGCCTTTGCCGGACGCGGAAAACGTCAATGTCGCCGCGCCCGCAAAAGTCGGCGGCGCCGGATCGGGCGGCGCAAAAACGCTGCTCGCCCGCGTGTAGGGCCCGGCGTGCACGCGATGGAGTTGCTGGTCGCCGCTTTGCAAACCACCCAGCGTGATCTCGATCCGGCCGTCGGCGGGCAGCGCGTCCCACCGGATTGCAGGGCCAACGGCTGCCTGGTTCAGAGTGATGGAGCCGATTGCATAGTAGCCGTTCGCGCGGGACGCCTTGGGCAGCCGGATGCTCACCGACAGGCGCTTGCCGTGCAACGGCAGATCGTGCAAAGCAATCAGGTCGGTCGCGCCAAAGACGTCGCGCCGCAGCTTGGCCGTGATGAAGGGCTTGATGGTAATGCCGTCGGCCGTGGTCGCAACGCCAAACACGTTCCCGATCACCATGCCGAGATAGGCGCCGACAGACCACAGCTGGCGCTTTGAATTGATGACCGGTCCGATCAGCTCGGGATGCTGCTCGTCGAGCAGCAGCGGCTGCCCGGAGAGCCACTCCAGGTTTTCCATGTTCGACAAGTTGAGCGCGGCGGCGCGGATCAATGTGTCGTACGCGGCGTCGGCCACGCTGACGTTGCCGGACATGGCGGCCGCCTTCAAGCCATAGGCGGTGACGAAGGGCCAGATGGCGCGGTTGTGATAAACCGGCACGCCTTGCTGCTGCGGGTAGATCACCGGCGCGCCCATCGGGCCGTGCGGATAGTGGGACAGGATCTTGCGCGCGCGATCTTCATCGGCCACGCCGGTGACGATCGCCAGCGCCTGGCCCAGCCAGTCGAACTTGTACATCGGCGCGCCGTCGAAATGGGGCGCCGTCAGGCTGCTGTACATATTGGCGTCTTCAAGCCACAGGCGCTCGTTGATGGCCACTTTCAGCGCGAGCGCCCAGGCGGCATATTTTGCCTCCTGCGCATGGGCGCCCTGTTCGCGCGCCAGGCTGGCGGCCAGCGTCAGCGCCTTGTAGTGCGCCACGTTGGTTGACAGGGCTTTGGAACTGGCCAGCGCCGCCAGGTCATTGACGATCCACGAGGCGTAGCTCTGGTCGCGCCAGTCGAGGAAGGATTGCTCGCCCGCGTACAGGCCAGAAACGGCGTCGAAGGCGGCAAGGCGGTCGTTCTCGATCGTGTTCGACAGCGCCTTGAAGGCGCGCGGCACAAACCCGGCGCGCTCTTGCGCCGGCAGTGACTTGAGCACCTGTTCGGCGCCAAAGGCCCAGCTCACGCGGTCGGTGCTGACCGGCCAGCTGCCGCCGCTGCCGGTGTCCTGGAGGATCTGCAGGCCGTCAACGCTGCCAGCCACCTGCGGCGCCTTATGCACGCCGTCGCGAAACGGGGAGAGCTTGAAGTCGAGCGAAAGCATCACGCGCTGCGGGTCCAGCATGGCCAGGCCTAGGTCGGCCGCGTACGACAGGTCGCGCGTCCACACATAGTGCCACTTCTCGCCCGTCTCGAAGCAGTCGCAGGCGATCTGCTTGCCGTCGTTGTAGTTGCCGTCCTTGATCTGGGCGACCGAGTCGAGCTTCATTTCGGCGCCGGCCAGCGCGAACAGGGCGTCGAACGCCAGGCTGCCGCTGCGCACCGTGGGCAGCGCTGCCGACTCGGCGTAACTGACATATTGGGGGCCGGGGTCGCGCAACTGCAATGTGCTCGACTGCGAGTAGCTGCGCCGCGCCGCGCGCGCGTCGGGCGACGAAAAGCGCGCGCTTTCACGCTTGCCGTCGTAAGTGGCAAACGAGAGCGCCGCAGTGTCGCGCCGGCCCTGGTGCGGGTCGTTCGTTGCAACCGGCGGCGCCTCAATGCGCGCCACGCGCAGCAGGGGAGCGGTTGGCTCGGACAGGTCGAGCCGAAAGGTGTAGTCGGCCGTCCTGCGCACGAACAAGTGGCCATCCCGGCCCTTGTCGGCGACCATCCGGTAAGCCCGGCCCGCTGTTACGCCGGCGCCGGCATCGCGCGCGACGGTCAGTTCGGTCGACCAGTCGCCGCTGCCCACCTTGAACGCATGGTTGCCCGGGCTGAGGGTGACGCGCGCTTCGTACACGCCGTGGCCAAGCGGGACCAGCAGATTGTCCGTGCCCCAGCCATTGAAGCCCCCGCGCACATACATGTCGCCTGCAGTGGCGCCGCTCGACAGCAGCACGCCAACAATGAGCCCGAGGGTCTTGATCATTTGTATTCGCTCCGTTCGACGATGCCCTTGAGGACATCCTTTGATTGCAGCATGGGGAAGTGTTGCGTACGGTAGGCCCTCGGCGTTTGAAAGCGCAGCGTGCCGATGGTGCTGGCGAACGAGGCTTGGCGCGGGCTCACCGCGAGCGGCTTGCCGTCCAGCGTCGCAATGCCATTGGCAACTGCCAGCAGCGCCGTCTGGCCGGGTGCGAGTTTGAACGCCGTCTGCGAGCGGCTTTTGTCGCGGTTCAGAAAATCAAAACTGACGGTGCGCGCAACACTGCCGTCAAGGTGCAGCGACCAGCGCTGCACGGGGCCGCGCCGGGTGAAGCGGATGGTCATTTGTTCGCCCGCGCCAAACGGCAGCACTGCCTCGAACCTGGTCCATGCCGACGGTATCGCCGGGCTCAATGCCAGGGTATTTTCAAGCAGGTCGGGCTTGAACCCGACAAAGTCCTGGTAGCCGTTGCGCGCGTATTCGGCCACGCTCCACGATTGCGCGTACGTGCCAGAGGGTTTCAGGCGGCCGCCTTCATGGGGCAGGGCGTCGAGCAGTTCGCTCATGTTGCCCAGCGTGCCCAGGCCCAGGATCTGGCGGCCCAGGTTCTGCGCCAGCGGCCAGGCCAGGTCCTGGTAGCCGAACTTGTTGAGCGCGGTGACGGTGTAGCCGGCGTTCCAGCCCCAGATGGTGCCCTGGTGGTAGGCGGCGTCCTTGTGATGAAACAGCGGGTTTTCGTGGCGCGGGTGAAAGTAGGCGTCGTTCTGACTTAGCGACGCGATCCCGTAAGGGTAGAGCAGTTCGGATACGGCATTGCGCAGCACGCGCGCCTGGACCTGCGCGGGCACGAAATCGTCGAAGGGGACCGAGACCAGCATCAGCTGGTTGGGGCGCACCTTGGTGTCGGCGCTGGCGTCGGCGCGCAAGCGGTCGGCCATCACGCTGCCATTCCAGTACAGACGCAAAAAGCGCTGTTTGGCGCGTGCGGCCAGCGCCTGCCAATCGGCCGCCTTTTGCTGGTCGCCCGCTTCGAGGGCGAGGCTGGCACCGGTTTGCAAGGCGGTGTACCACAGCGCCTGGATCTCGACCGCGCGCGGGCCGCGTGCCGACCAGGGCTGCTTGTTTTCGATGCGCGCGTCCATCCAGGTGTCGGCCGAGTCGTGCGCCAAAAGGCCATCCTGGTCCATGTAGTTGGCGATGGCGCCGTCGAAATAGGCAAGCGCCAGCTGGTACATCTGCCGAGCGAAGGGCTTGTCGCCCGTGTAGCGGATGTACTCGAGCGCCTCGCGCAGCATCCACGGCGTGCCGTCGACCGTGTTGTAGATGATGCTCTCGCCGGCCGCCACGCGGTTCGGGATGCGGCCATATTCCTTGTCGCCCCGGTTGAGGTTCTGGTAGCGCGCAAAGTTGGACAAGACTGCTTTGGCGTCGTCAAACTGGCCCGACACCAGTAGCGTGCCGGGCAGGGCGATGAAGGTGTCGCGGCCCCAGTTGTCGCGAAACCAGGGAAGGCCCGCCCAAATGCCGGCGCCGAACTCCTCGACCACGAACATGCGGCTGGCAGCCTTGGCCCAGTTCAGCGCCTTGTTGTATTGCCTGTCGCTGGTGGCGAGGTAGCTTTTGGTCAGCGCCTGGTACAGCTTGCGCCGCTCGGCCAGGATCGGGTCGGCCGCGACCAGTGCCAGCGCGCGCCGGCGCGCTTCCTCGGCACTGGGCGCGAACGCGGCCACCACCAGCAGGGTTCTGGCGGGCGCGCTGGCCCTGAGCGTGAAGTCGTCGTCGAGCGTGAACGGCTGGTCGGCGGCCAGCGCGGCGTACAGCGTCTGGCCGGCGCCGGGAGCGATTATCGCCAGATTGCCGGCGCGCGTGACGGCGCCCGTCTGTTTCAGCAGCGGGCGAATCGCCAGGCGCGCAGCGTCAATGCTGGTCACGCGCATGGCGATGGCCTGCTGTTTTGACAGCAGCGCCATTTCCTCGCTGGCGCCGTTCGCGTAGCGCACCTGGTGGCCGTAGGGCAGCACCTGTTCGCGGGAAGCGGCGCGCACGTTGGGCGCGTTGTCGGCAAAGCTGGCGTAACCCTGGAACACCGCTTCGTTTTTGATCAGGTAGCCGGCGCCGCGCGCGCTGGTTTGCGTATAGCCTTCATAGTAGCCGGCGATGTTGTCGCCGGCAACGAACTGCGCCTGCCGGCCCGGCGCGACCTTGATCGCCATCTCGCTGAAAAAGGTGTCGAGGTCCGGCTTGTGCGCCGAGGCCAGCGGCAGCGCCAGCGACAGCGCAGCGGCAAGCACGCGTGTTTTCATTGCAGCTCCAGGATCACTGTAGCGCGCGCCGGCAGCGTCAAGGCCGCATCAAGCGCAAAAGTCTCGCCGCTGATGACGTCCACACCCGAGCGCACGCCGGTCAGCATTTCGCTAAAGCGCCCCACCGGCAGCACCGCCGGGGCGGTGTTCTTGTGCAAGGCGACTATCACCTTTTTTTTGCCGTCGTAGCGGAAGTAGACGTAGGTACCGTTTTCGGCGCCGTAATGCATCATCTTGCCCGAGTGGATAACCGGCTGCGTCTTGCGCCAGGTGACCAGCCTGCGCACCAAGGCTTGCGCGTCGCGCTGCTGCGCCGTGAGGCCCGTGCCAGTAAAGGCATCGACCTTGCCCCCAGTCCAGCCGCCCGAAAAATCGCGCCGGTAGCTGGCGTCGTCGCGCGCGGTGGTGGAGCTGGTCATCTGGATCTCGGTGCCGTAATACAGCTGCGGGATGCGCGGCATGGTCAGCAGCCAGGCCAGGTTCATCGTGTACAGGTCGATGTCTTGGCCGACCACGCTGAACATGCGCGCCATGTCGTGGTTGCCTTCAAACAAGACCAACTGGCCGGGGTTGGGGTACAGGTAGTCGAGCGACAGCGTCTCATGCACGTCGGTAAAGCCCGCCTCCGGCGCCTTGCTGGCGAGCGCGGCGCGCATCACTTCGCTCATCGGGACGTCTATCAGGCTTGGCAGGGAGCTGACGTAGCCGTCGAAGTTGCGCTTGCCCTTCTGCCAGCGCGACACCACCGCCGGCGACTTGTGCCACTCTTCGCCGACCATGTTTAGGTGCGGATACTCGGCCATCAGACGGCGCGTGTACTGCGTCAAGAAGGCGCCGTCGGAGTAGTCGTAGGTGTCGATGCGCAGGTCGGACAGGCCGGCATACTCGATCCACCATATATTGTTTTGGATAAAGTAGTTCGCCACCAGCGGGTTGGTCTGGTTCAGGTCGGGCATGGCGCTGGTGAACCAGCCGGTGGTGAAGTTTTCACGGTCGTCTATGGCGCCATACGGATCCTGGGCCGAGACCCGGTGATGGCGGGTGGGTACAAAGGCGCCGCGGTGCTTGGTCCAGTCGGGAAAGGGCATGTCCTTCATCCACCAGTGACCGCTGCCAATGTGCGAGAGCACCACGTCCTGGGGGATGCCGGTGCCGGTGCCGCGCTTGCGCGCTTCTTGCGACAGGTGCCGAAAGTCCTCATTGCTGCCGTAGCGCGGGTCGATACGATAATGGTCGGTGGCGGCGTAGCCGTGATACGAATAGGACGGCATGTCGTTTTCAACCAGCGGCGTGGGCCAGAGCTGGGTAAAGCCCATGCCGGCGATGTAATCGAGATGGCCGATCATGCCCTGGATGTCACCACCGTGGCGAGCGCCGTCGCCGGCGCGGTCAGCTTTGTCAGCCATGCCGGCCACGCTGTCGTTGGCCGGGTCGCCGTTGGCAAAGCAATCCGGCATGACCTGGTAAATCACATCCTTGCTGGAAAAACCTTGGCGCGCGGCCGAGCCTTTGCCGCGCGCCAGCAACTGGTAGCCGTGACGCAGCGCATCCGCCCCGCTGCCAAACCGGATGTCGAACTTGCCCGGGCGCGCAGCGGCGAGCAGCTGCAGGTCGATGAACAAGTAGTTGGGATTGGCCACCCGCGTTACTTTGGCGATGCGCACGCCGGGATAGCTGAGCGAGGGCGCAAGCTTGCCGATGGAGGCGTCGTGCACCATCAGTTGCACTGACTTGTCCTGCATGCCAGTCCACCAGAACGGCGGCTCCAGATGGTCGATCCGGGGAGTCTGCGCCTGGGCCGAGCAAATCGACAAGGCGGCTGCGGCCAGCAGTACGCGGGGAAGAGTGGACGTCATCAAGTTGTCTCTTATTGTCACATTCGGATTCGCCGGCATTCATCACGGTAAAAATTGTAGTTCCACTACAATTTTTTTGCGCGAAACCAGCATACTACACTCCGAAATTCCCATCTACGACGGTGCAGATGGCGCAGATGTTCAACTAGTTTGGGTACAACGCAGCGAATTTGCCGTGGCAGCACGCGCAATCAGCTGAATTATTCGCTGTGGGTAGATTCCTGTAGCACGGCGACCATGCTAAGTTATGGATACCCAGAGCAACTTGCACCGACGCGGTGCAAATTCAACATCTTTTTGATTAGTTACAGAGATAATGTAGTCGTACTACAGCATTGGCCTGAGCTTGATGTGGCCGAAATACAACGACGTAGCCCTTCAGATTGGTAAGTTTGCGTCAAATTTTCCGATTTGCGTAGTCTGATGCAACTGTCGTTGACAGTGCATCTAGTTTTAGTACAAAATTCCTATCAGGGCGTCTTAGAACGCACGGCTAAAGGATCCCGGAAAGTCGCTGTAGGCTGGTTACTGGGAATTGTGAAGTACTGATGAAATGAGGGGACACATGAACATTTTGAACAAACGCCGCAGCGGTTACTACCAGCTCAAACCAGTTGCGGCAGGCTGCGCAATCCTGTTGAGCGCCATGACGACCAGCGCCTTCGCCCAGCAAGCCGACGTCGTGCCGGTACCGGCGGACACCACCAAGACGGTCGCCAAAACGGACGAAGCACCAGGAACCCAGACCGTGGTTGTCTCCGGTATTCGCCGCGGTATTGAAGCGGCTATCTCGATCAAGAAAAATTCCAGCTCGATCGTCGAAGCGATTTCTGCGGAAGACATCGGCAAACTGCCTGATTCAAGCGTCGCCGAGTCGATCGCCCGTTTGCCAGGCGTGACCACCCAGCGTAGCCGCGGCACCGGCAAGCCGTCCGAGATCAGCGTGCGCGGTCTGGCGCCAAGCTTTAACGGCACCCTGGTCAATGGCCGCGAGCAGGCTTCGACGGGCAACTCCCGTAGCCCCGAATTCGATCTGTTCCCCGCCGAACTGATTGGCAGCGCCGTGATTTACAAAACCCCCGATGCAAGCGTGATCGGCCAGGGCCTGGCCGCCACCATCGACCTGCGCACCGTGCAGCCGCTGGACTTTGGCAAGCGCGTGGTTGCCGTCAGTGCTCGCAAAGAGCGCACCGGCATCAACACCCCGTCGCCTGAAGGCAGCGGCCACCGTTATTCCTTCAGCTACATCGACCAGTTCGCCAATCGGACCATTGGTGTGGCAGTTGGCTTGACTACCTACAAGAGCGTCGGTGGTGGCCAACAAAAGTTTGAAGGCGGCGGCACCGGCAAGAGCGACTACAACGGTCAGTCAGTGACCACCCCTAGCGGCTTCAAGGCCGATACCGAAACGTCGACCTATGACCGCAAGGCCGCTTCGCTGGCTTTGCAATACCGTCCAAACCGTGATTTCAAGACCACCTTGGATGTCGTTCACTCGGAAGGCTCGAGCGCGCTGAAAAAGACCGGTCTGGAAGGTTCGATCAGCGGTTCTTGGGGCGGTTACGATCCACAGGGCATGTTGACCAATGCCACTATCGCCAACGGCGTAGCAACCTCGGGTACGTTCACCGGGTACAAGGGTGACGTGCGCAACCACATGGAAAGCGCGGACGACAAGCTGACCTCGATCGGCTGGAACAGTTCGCTCGACGCCGGCGGCTGGAAGCTCGGTTCCGACCTGTCAAGCTCGAAAGCGACCAAGAAGGCCCAGCGTTTCGAAACCCTGGCAGGTCAAGCCGGCAACACGCCTGCAGGTCAGGTCAGCTCGATCTCCTGGACGGGCTTCAATGGTTCCGACTTGTCGGCCATGAAACTGTCGACCAGCCACGATTTCTCTAACCGCGCTACCACGTTCCTGACCGATACCACTGGCTGGGGCGGTGGTCCGCAGTCGCCACAGGCCGGTTACGTGGCGTATCCGACTGTCGACGACAAGATTCTCAGCCTGCGTCTGACGGGCCGCAAGGAAATCGAATGGGGTGTCGTCAACGCGGTGAGCGTGGGCTTTAACTCGACCAAGCGCGACAAAGAGCGTGTCGGTGCCGAAGGCCGCCTGGCGGTCATCGGCGCCGGTGGCGGCTACGCCACCGCGACCGTGCCTGGCACGGCGATCGCCACCGCCGGCACCACGGGCATTCCAATCGTCTCGTTCGACCCAACCGGCACTGTTGGCTCGATCTACGAATTGGCACGCTGGGTTGATGCAACGACCCTGGCCAAGGATTGGTCGGTTTCCGAAAAAGTGAACACGATGTACGCCATGGCTGACATGGACGGCAAGCTTGGCAGCCTGCCGTACAAAGGTAATGTCGGCTTGCAAGTTGTGCGCACCACGCAATCGACCGTTGGCAACAAGGTTGACCTGGCAACCTGTAAAGGCATCACCGAGGCAACCTGCCCATCGAGCAAAATTCATAATGGCACCAGCTATACTGATTTCCTGCCTAGTGCAAACGTGACCTTCGATCTCGGCCGCGACCAGGTCATCCGTGTCGCAGCGGCCAAGGTGCTGGCCCGTGCCAATCTGGACGATATGCGCGCAAGTTCGTCGTTTGGTGTTGACACCACCGACAACAAGATGCCGATTCTCTCCGGTAGCGGCGGTAACGCCAAGCTTGAGCCGTTCCGTGCCAAGGCACTGGACGTGTCGTACGAAAAGTATTTCGGCAAGAAGGGTTATATCAGCGCAGCCGTGTTCTACAAAAAGCTCGATACTTACATCCTGCGCTCGCCACGCGCCTTCGACTTCGGCAGCCAGGTGAGCGCGAATACGCCTTTGCCGCAGAGCGGCCCGTTCAAGGGTTCGACGGTGGGCGTGTTGACCACCCCAACCAACGGTGATGGTGGCAATATCCGCGGTGTTGAAGTAGCAGTGAACGTGCCGTTCTCGTTGTTTACGCCTTACCTGGACGGCTTTGGCGCTTCGCTGAACCATTCGGATACCACGAGCGGTATCGATCTGCCGGCAGTCGGTTTTGCCACCATAAACGTCAGTCCAATCCGCATCCCGCTGCCAGGCTTGTCCAAGCGCGTCAGCAACCTGCGCCTGTACTACGAAAAAGCCGGCTTCCAGTTTGCCTGGGCAGCACGCAAGCGTTCCGACTTCCTCGGCGCGATCAGCGACTACCAAGACAACAGCCAGCTGACGTTCGTCAAGGGGGAAACGGTCATCGACCTGCAAGCGTCGTACGAAGTCCAGGCCGGTCCGTTGAAAGGTGTCAGCGTATTTGCAACGGCTAACAACTGGAATAACACGCCGTACCAGGAATATAATGGCGTGGACCGCAATGCGCCATCATACAAGACGACCTACGGCCGCACTTACCAGTTCGGCGCGAGCTACAAGTTCTAAGCCGCATGCGGAGGTCTTGACCTCGGCGTGATTGACAACCCCGGCCGCTCAGGCGCCCGGGGTTGTTTTACGTACCACCTGCGCGTTTTACCTATCAACCTTGGATTCCAGCCAGGACATCACCATGCCAACTTGCGTCATCAAAAACATCGTCATCGTCGGCGGCGGCACTGCCGGCTGGATGAGCGCCGCGGCACTGTCGGCCGTGCTCAAGGATCGCTACACGGTGCGGGTCGTCGAGTCCGACGAGATCGGCATTGTCGGGGTGGGGGAAGCGACCATTCCAATGATCAAGCGCTTCAACCAGGTCGTGGGCATCGACGAAGCGCACTTCCTGCGCGCCACCCAGGGCACCTTCAAGCTGGGCATTGAATTCGTCAACTTCGGCAAGCTGGGCGACCGTTACCTGCACGGCTTTGGCACCCTGGGCCAAGACCTGGCCACCGTGCCTTTTGACCAGTACTGGCAAAAAATGCGGCGCCTGGGCAAGGCCAAGGATCTGGATGCGTATTCCATCACGCGCCAAGCTTGCAGGCAGAACAAATTCATGCCGCCGCGCCACGACGCACCGAATTCGCCGCTCAATGACATCGCTTACGCCTACCATTTCGACGCCAGCCTGTATGCGCGCTACCTGCGTGGCGTGTGCGAACAACGCGGCGTGACGCGCATCGAAGGCAAGATCGTGCACGTGTCGCAGCGCGAAGGCGACGGCCATGTCGACGCGGTCGTGCTGGAAAGCGGCCAGCGGATCGAGGGCGATCTGTTCATCGACTGCTCCGGTTTTCGCGGCTTGCTGATCGAAGGCGCGCTTGAGACCGGCTATGAAGACTGGAGCGCCTATTTGCCGTGCGACACGGCGGTGGCAGTGCCGTGCGAATCGGCCGCTGAGCTGCTGCCCTACACCCGCTGCACTGCGCACACGGCCGGCTGGCAATGGCGGATCCCGCTGCAGCACCGGATCGGTAACGGCTACGTGTATTGCAGCCGTTTCATCAGCGATGATGAGGCGCGCGCCACCTTGCTGGCCAATCTGGACGGCAAGCCGCTGGGTGAGCCGCGCATCATCCGCTTCAAGACCGGCATGCGCAAGCTGGGCTGGAACCGCAATGTGGTTGCCATCGGGCTGGCCAGTGGTTTCCTGGAGCCGCTCGAGTCAACCAGTATCCACCTGGTGCAAGCTGCGATCGGACGACTGATCAATTTCTTTCCCGACCAGGGCTTCAACCAGACTGACATTGACGAGTACAACCGCCAGAGCCGTTTCGAATACGAGCGCATCCGGGATTTCATCATCTTGCACTACAAGCTCAACCAGCGAGACGACGCGCCGTTCTGGCAAGCCTGCGCCGCCATGCCCATCCCGGAGACATTGGAGCGCAAGATGGCCTTGTTCCGCGCGCGCGGGCGCGTGGTGCGCCTTGATAATGAACTGTTTGCCGAAGTCGGCTGGCTGCAGGTGCTTTACGGACAGAATCTTGCGCCCGAAGGCTACAACCCCCTGGTCGATCTGATTGGGGAAAACGAAACTGCCGAGTATCTCGACAATGTCAGCGCCGTGATTGCCGCCTGCGTCGACGTGATGCCGTCGCATGCCGAGTATGTTGCCCAATTTTGCGCCGCGCCGCGCTAGACTTTTACCAGGAATTGCCCATGCATTTTTCAGTATCGCGCCTCGCCTTTCCAGCCCGCGCAGCCATGATCGCGTTGGCGTTGGCTTTGGCAAACCTGGCGGTGGCGGCAAGCGCCGCTGCGCTGCCACCGGCCACGCAATTTTTCTAGGCACCGCAGCTGTCCGGCGCCGTGTTGTCACCCGACGGACGAGCGCTGGCATTTCGCCAGCCTGGTCCCGACGGCAGGTTGCGCCTGGTCGTGCTCGACCTGCTGAGCTTCAAGCCCACGGTAGTGGCATCCTATGCCAATGACGACGTTGACCGGATCGCATGGGTCAATGACCAGCGCCTGGTGTTTACCCTGAAGGTTGAATTGACCGGACCGAACCGCACCGACACCGGGCCCGGCCCCGGCCTGGTTGCCGTCAACCGCGACGGCGGCAGCTTGCGCGCCCTGGTCGAGCGCACCCGTTATTTCGCTTCCAGTGGCGCCACATTCGACAAGTTGCAACCTATTAATACCTTTCTGGTCCACGCTATCGGGGGCCAACGCGGTGACGAGGTGCTGGTGGCAAGTCCACAGGCGATGGACGAAAAACAGGTCGACTATATCGAATTGGGCAGTCTGAATACCGTCACTGGCCGCTTGCGCAATCTGGACACACCCTTGCATTCGGACTACTGGCTGCGCGACCTGCACGGCAAGCTGCGCGTTGCCATGTCCGTCGAGGGCGCCACGCGAACCATGCATTACCGTAAGCCGGACGGCGATTGGAAAAAGCTTGCCCAGTTCCCCCGCTTCGATCACAACGCGATTCACCCCTTGTTTATTGACAATGCCGCTCGCCTGTACGTCAGCGCTGTCCAAGGCGACAAACGGGCGGTCTTCACCTTCGATCCGGCCACGGGAAAGCTGGGCGCCAAGCCGGTGCTCGCTTCGGCCGAGTATGACATCGATCCCCAGTTCATCGCCACCAATGACAAGTTGCTCGGCATGCGCTACCACATCGATGCCGAGGTCACGGCATGGCTCGATCCAGCCATGCAAGCAGTTCAAGCCAGCGTCGACACGCTGCTGCCTGCCACCCGCCAACTGCATCTCGGTGCCGGCCCATGCCGCCACCAATTTCGTGCTGGTGGAATCGTTTTCCGACGTCCAGCCGCTGCGCTATGCACTGTATGACACCAAAACCGGCTAATTGACCATCATTGGCGCTTCACGGCCGGCCTTCGATCCGCAGCAGCTCGGGGTGATGGACATGGTGCACTACAAGGCGTGCGACGGCTTGCCGATTCCCGCCTATCTGACGCTGCCGCCTGGCGGGGTCAAGAAAAACCTGCCCTTGTTGGTGTTTGTGCATGGCGGGCCGTGGGTACGCGGCGCAACCTGGGGCTGGGATAGCGAAGTGCGGTTCCTTGCCTCGCGTGGCTACGCAGTGCTGCAGCCGGAATTTCGCGGCAACCGGGGTTTCGGGCGCCGTCATCTTGAAGCCGGCTTCAAGCAATGGGGCCTGGCAATGCAAAACGACCTGGCCGACGGCGTGCGCTGGGCGATTGCCGAAGGCATTGCCGACCCTAAGCGTATTTGCATCATGGGCGCCAGCTATGGCGGTTACGCGACCATGATGGGTCTGGTACACGCCCCGGACTTGTTCCGCTGCGGCGTCAACTGGGTGGGCGTGACCGACATCGATCTGATGTATGGCGTGGGCTGGAGCGATCTGTCCGATGACTACAAGCGCTACGGCATGCCAGCGCTGGTGGGCGACCGGGTCAAGGATGCGGCCCAGTTCAAGGCAACCTCGCCGGTGGCCAGGCTGCCCGCATCACCCAGCCGCTATTGCTCGCCTATGGCGGCTTCGACGTGCGCGTGCCCATCGTGCACGGTGAAAAACTACGCGACGCGGTCAGGGCGCGCAACAGCAATGTCGAGTGGGTCGTGTACCCGCAAGAAGGGCATGGCTGGCACAAGCCGGAAAACCAGGTCGACTTCTGGACCCGCGTCGAGAAATTTTTGGATCGCAACCTGCGCGCGGCCAAGTAATCTGGCGCGGCGGTGTTAGCCCGGAGGCGCGGCCTTGCAATTGGCGGCGATGAATTCTTCGTGGCTTGGCATGGCTTGCGCGCAGTTGCGGATCACCTGCTGTACATCGCTCAGGAAGCTGGCGATCTGGGCCTTGCTGCGCTGGTCCACCAGCGGGTTGTAGCCCTGGGCCCGCATGCCTTGCCCGTGCATCACCTGCAGCCAGCTGGTCTCGGCGAACAAATCATCGCTGTCGCGCACAATGCGCCCGTTGCTGCGATACAGATCCATCTTTGCCTGCAAGGTAGCGGGGATCTCCATTTCCCGGCAGTAATCCCAGAACGGCGAACCGGTGCGCTCATTGGCCTTGTAGTGCAGGATCAGGAAGTCGCGAATGGTGGTGTATTCGCGATCGCTCTGCGCATTGTAGGCGTCGATGTCGGCCGTATCGAAGCGCGCATGCGGAAACATCATCATCAAGCGGGTAATCGCCGTTTGCACCATGTGGATGCTGGTTGATTCGAGCGGCTCCATGAAGCCGCCCGACAAACCAATCGCCACGCAGTTCTTGTTCCACGCTTTTTTGCGTTTGCCGGTGGTGAACTTGAGATGGCGCGGCGACGCCAGTGGGGCGCCGTCAAGGTTGTTCATCAACGTAGACTCGGCTTCGTCCGCGCTCATGAACTTGCTGCTGTAGACGTGTCCATTGCCGACCCGGTGTTGCAGCGGGATGCGCCATTGCCACCCGGCCGCACGCGCGGTCGATCGGGTGTACGGCAGCAAGGCGCCATGCGATTCGCAGGGAACGGCAACGGCGCGGTCGCACGGCAGCCAGCCGCTCCAGTCCTCGAAGCCGGTATGCAGCGCCTTTTCAATCAAGAGACCGGCCATGCCGGAACAGTCGATGAACAGGTCGCCGGCAATGCGTTCACCGTTTTCCATGATCAGCGCTTGAATAAAGCCGTCGCCCTCGCGCAGCACGGTCCCGACGATCTTGCCTTCGGTGCGCGTGACCTGCGCGGCCTCGGCGCGCTGGCGCAAGAATTTGGCGTACAGGCCGGCATCGAAATGGTAGGCGTAAGCAATGTCTGCAAGGGGAGAGTCGCTGCAGTCATACGTGCCGCGCATGAACTTGCCCATGCGCGGCGCCACGGTATTGAGCGAAAAATGTTCGAGCTCGGGTGCTTCACCAAGCTGGTACAGCTTGAGCCAGTATTGATAGAACTTGGCCAGCATCTGGTCGCGTCCGATGCTGCCAAAGCCGTGGATATAGGAGTCGCCCTGCCTGCCCCAATTGACAAACTCGATGCCAAGCTTGAAGGAACCCTGGGTGGCGCGGATGAATTCGTTTTCGTCTATCCCCAGCAAATCGTTAAAACCACGGATCAGGGGGATGGTCGCCTCGCCTACGCCGATGGTGGAGATTTCGTTCGATTCGATCAGGCGGATGCGGTAGTCTTCGGGCATCAAATGCGATAGCGCGGCAGCTGTCATCCAGCCTGCGGTACCGCCACCGACGATGACGATGTCGTTTATTAGCTTGATAGTCAATTATCGCTCCATCCTGGACTGCCGTCCGTCAACAATAGTTCGAAAGACTGGCCGAGCTGCCAGCGAAGGCAAGCTGCTTTGCCCTTTGGCAATATAACATTTCAGCGTTAACTATTCAATCTCGGTAGGCGCGGCGCGCGCAACACAGTCTCGCGCCTACAACGCCGCCGGCACGCGCTTGTCCATCGCGCTCGGAAGTGATTTTTATGAGGCGCAAAGGCGGGCGCGAATGCGCCGCAAATTGGCGACCGGGCCCGTCAGCACCAGCGTATCGCCATCGCGCGCCACGTGGATATTGCCCTCATCCCAGCGCAGCAGGCGCGGCAAGTTCTGGCGATACACGATGGCGTTCCCGCGCGCGCCCACTTCGATATAGCGCGCGCACTCCACTTCGGTGACCACGCGCCGCACCGCCGCTTCCGACGCCGGCGACACGCTAAAGCGCGCCTTCATCACCATCAGCACCGAGATCAGCGCGCCCACCGCCAATCCGGCGAGCAAGGCGCCCAGCGGCATGACGCGCGCGCCGGAAGCGATTGCCAGGCCATGAATGGCCAGCGTGCAAGCCAGTACGATAAGCAGATACGATTGCAGCTGCGTCCACGATTGAAACAGCATCCAGTAGCGTTTCGCTGGCAGCGGATACGTGATGGCCGAGACGGCAAGCTTGGCTTTGACTGATTCAGGCATGGGTAGCAATAGCATCATGAAAGCGCGCATCCTACCATGACAAAATAGTTTATTTTGCCGCGTGTGGCGTGCAAAATCAGTGACAGCAGGTGACAGGAAAGGGGGGCAGCGACCCCACGCGCATGAAATACTAGCAGCATTCCCCCAGCAATTTGATACGGAAATCGTGGTTTTGGCACATAAAAATCGCCAACAGGGTAAACTACAGGGTGCTTTCCCGTCGGGATGGCAAGTCTAATTGCGAGTGTCCTATGTCTGAATCCCCTGTACTGCTGTTTTCCGAACTCAATCTTTCCGCCCAGGTGCTGAAGGTAATGAAGGAGGTCGGTTACGAAACCCCTTCGCCGATCCAGGCAGCCACCATCCCGCTGCTGCTGGCCAATCGCGACGTGTTGGGACAGGCCCAGACCGGTACCGGCAAGACTGCCGCCTTTGCGCTGCCTATCCTGTCGCGCATCGACATCAAGCAGCAAACGCCGCAGGCGCTGGTGCTCGCGCCCACGCGCGAACTGGCGATCCAGGTGGCCGAAGCGTTCCAGAAGTACGCCACCCACATCAAAGACTTCCACGTGCTGCCGATCTACGGCGGCCAGAGTTACGGCCCGCAGCTGTCGGCCTTGCGCCGCGGCGTGCACGTCATTGTCGGTACCCCTGGCCGCGTCATCGACCACCTTGAAAAAGGCTCGCTCGACCTGTCCAAGCTGAAAACGCTGGTGCTCGACGAAGCCGACGAGATGCTGCGCATGGGCTTTATCGACGACGTCGAACAGATCTTGCAAAAGACGCCCGAATCGCGCCAGACCGCGCTGTTCTCGGCCACCATGCCCTCGGCCATCAAGCGCATCGCCAAAACCTACCTGCGCGACCCGGCCGAAGTGACCGTGGCCGCCAAGACCGGCACCGCCGACAATATCCGCCAGCGCTACTGGATGGTGAGCGGCATGCAAAAGCTCGAAGCGCTGACCCGCATTCTGGAAGCGGAACCGTTCGACGGCATGATCATCTTTGCCCGCACCAAGCTCGGTACCGAAGAACTGGCCACCAAGCTGCAGGCGCGCGGCTTTGCCGCCACCGCCATCAATGGCGACATGCAGCAGACGCAGCGCGAGCGCACCATCGAGCAGCTCAAGAACGGCAAGATCGACATTCTGGTTGCCACCGACGTGGCCGCGCGCGGCCTGGACGTCGAGCGCATCAGCCACGTGATCAACTACGACGTGCCGTCCGACCCTGAAAGCTACACCCACCGCATCGGCCGCACCGGCCGCGCGGGCCGCAGCGGCGACGCGATCCTGTTCATTACTCCGCGCGAGCAAAGTCTGTTGAAGGCCATCGAACGCGCCACGCGCCAGCCGGTGGCGCCATTGACGTTGCCTACGGTCAAAGCGGTCAACGACGTGCGCATTGCCAAATTCAAGGACCAGATCACGGAAGTGATCGCCGCCGGCGGCCTGGACGTGTTCCGTTCGCTGATCGAAGAATACGAGCGCGAGCAGAACGTGCCCGCGATCGAAATTGCCGCGGCGCTGGCCAAGCTGGCGCGCGGCGACGTGCCGCTGCTGCTAGAAAAACCGAACCGCGACGCCAAGTCGGCGCCATCGTGGGCCGCCACCGAAGCGCCGGGCGCGCGCGCACCGCGTTCCGATTCGCCGCCGCGCGCGTTTGTCCCTAGCGAGCGCGGCGAACGCAGCGAGCGTCCGGACCGTGGCGGCGAAGCACCGGCCTTCAAGCCGCGCGAGCGCACCATGAAGCCGCAGGAAGAGGGCATGGGCACGTTCCGCATTGAAGTGGGCCACGCGCACGGTGTCAAGCCGGGCAATATCGTCGGCGCGATTGCCAATGAAGCGGGCATCGAGTCCAGGTACATCGGGCGCATCGAGATCTACGATGACTACAGCACGCTTGATCTGCCGTCGGACATGCCGCCTGACTTGATCGATCACCTCAAGACGGTGTGGGTTGCGGGCCAGCAGCTGAACATCACGCGTGATGGTGAAACGCCGCCGCCGAAAAAAGCGGGCACGCCGTTCGTCAAGAAAGCGGGCGACCGCCGTTTTGAAGAGAAAAAGCTCGGACCCAAAAAGCCATACGACGCGACCAAGAAGAAAGAGCACCGCAAAGGCCCGGTAAAGCCTGAGTAATTTGACGCGATGGCGGATCGTATCCGCCCTACGCAAGCCGTGCGAGCAGCGGTCCGTAGGGCGGATGCATTCGGCCACGCTCCGCTAGCGACTTCTATCCGTAGGGCGGATGCAATCTTCCATGAGCCGCTCATGGCTTCTCGCTCATGACTCCTCGCTCATGACTTCTCGCTCATGACTTCTCGCTCATGACTTCTATCAGTGAGTTCATGCCCCAACCCGACAAACACCACGTCCTTTTCATCTGCAGCCGCAACCAGTGGCGCAGTCCCACCGCCGAGCAAGTCTGGCGCAAGCATCCCCTATTGTCCGTGCGCTCCGCCGGCACCAGCCCCAACGCGCGGCGCCAGGTGTCCGCCGACGATATCAGCTGGTCCACCGTCATCAGGTCATGGAAGAAAAGCACAAGTCGCGCCTGAAAGCCGAATTTTCCCGCTTGCTGGAAGGGCGCGTAATCCACGTGCTCGACATCCCCGACGACTACAAATACATGGACCCCGAACTGGTGGAGCAAGTCGAGCAATCGGTGGCTTCGCTGCTGGACCTGGAATAAACTGTCGGGTTTCCTATCGGAACGTCCCTTCCGTCCGATTTGTTCTATGATTTCATCAACGACAATGCCGTCGATTGAGAGGAATATGGATAGTCTCTTGGCCAGCGATACCAGCTTTTTGAATGGCAGCGGCGAGATGGCCGCCTTGATCCGTTCCCTGGACTGGTCCGGCACGCCCCTCGGTCCCGTGCAAACGTGGCCGCAAAGCTTGCGCACCATGGTCAGCCTGTGCCTGGCGTCGAGCTTTCCCATCAATATCATCTGGGGGCCGGCCAACACCCAGATTTACAACGACGGCTACCGCGCCATGTACGGCGCGCGCCATCCCGGGGCGCTGGGCATGGATTACACCGAATGCTGGGCCTCCGCATGGACCGGCGTGGGCGAAGCGTTCGAGCAGGCGCGCAAGGGCGGCACCTCCTTCCGCGAAAACGAGCGGATGTTCCTGTTTCGCAACGGCTACCTGGAAGAGACCTTTTTCACGTTTTCCATGAGCCCCGTGCGCGACGAGTCGGGCGGCATCGGCGGCGTGTTCCATCCCGTGACCGAGACCACCACCAGCACGCTGGCGGCGCGCCGCACGCGCGCCTTGCGCGACCTGACGGCGCACCTGGCCGAAGCGAAAACTGCCCACGACGTGTGCCGCCTGGCCATCGAAACGCTGGCCGGTTACGCGCTCGACCTGCCTTTCGCGCTGCTGTACTGCCTGGACGCGGACCGCGGCGCCTACCGGCTGTTCGGCAGCGCCGGCGTCGACGAGGGCACGGCGATCAGCGCACCGGCCATCGCGGCGGACGCCGGCGGCGTATGGCCGCTGGCGCGCCTCGAACGCGACGCGCCGACCTTGTGCGTGGACGGTTTGCGCGCGCGTCTGGGCTCCGTCCAATGCGGTCCCTACGACGAGGCGCCCGAGTGTGCCTTCCTCATGCCGGCCTGGCGCGACAACGGCAAACTGCCGGTGGCGCTGCTCATAGCTGGGGTCAGCGCGCGATTGCCGCTGATCGACGCCTATCGCGACTTTTACGCGGTGCTGGGCGCCGCCTTTGGCGCCGCGCTCGCGCGCGTGGCCGCAGCCGAAGAAGCGCGCCTGCGCCTGGACATGCTGACCGCCATGGACCGCGCCAAGACCGAATTTTTTTCCAACGTCAGCCACGAGTTCCGCACGCCGCTCACCTTGCTGCTTGGCCCGCTGGAAGATGCCGCGCACGATGCGGCCATTCCCCAGGCCCAGCAAGACCGGCTGGAGATGGCGCACCGTAACGCGCTGCGCCTGCTCAAAATGGTCAATTCGCTGCTCGATTATGCGCGCATCGAGGCGGGGCGCGCCGTGGCGCGCTTTGTCTCCGTCGACCTGGCCGCGCTGACGGCGGACCTGGCCAGCGGCTTTCGCTCGGCCTGCACCAATGCCGGCATCGCGTTGAACGTCACCGCGCCGCCGCTTCAGGAAGCGGTCTATGTCGACACCGAGATGTGGGAAAAAATCATCCTCAACCTGCTCTCGAACGCTTTCAAGTTCACGCTGGCCGGCAGTATTTCGCTCACGCTGCGCTGCCATGGCGACGCCGTGCAGCTGACGGTGGCCGACACGGGCGTGGGCATCCCGGCCGCGCAACTGGGCAGCGTCTTTGAGCGCTTTCACCGCGTGCAGAGCCAGAAGGGCCGTTCGGTGGAGGGCACCGGCATCGGCCTGTCGCTGGTCAAGGAGCTGGTGCACTTGCATGGCGGCGCGATCGCTGTCGACAGCGTCGAGGGCGCCGGCACCACTTTCACACTGTCGATCCCGTTCGGCTGCGCGCACCTGCCGCCCGACCAAGTGCACGCCAGGTCGGCCTGGCCGGCGCGTGCCTGGCGCGGCGGCGAATATGCCGAGGAAGCGATGCTCTCGCTGCGTCCGGACGCGGCGAGCGTCGCGCCGATCTTCATGCCGGGCGCGCCGCGCATCGTGCTGGCCGACGACAACGCCGACATGCGCGCCTATATCCAACGCATCCTGGTCGACGCCGGCTACCAGGTCGATGCGGTGGGCGATGGCGCGGCGGCGCTGGCCGCGATCCGGAGCAGCCCGGCACCCGACCTGGTGCTGACCGACCTGATGATGCCGGGGATGGATGGTTTCGAGTTGCTCGGCCAATTGCGCGCCGACGCGGCCACCACGGGTCTGGTGGTGATGCTCATTTCAGCGCGCGCCGGCGAAGAAGCGCGGCTCGAAGGCTTGGCCGCGGGGGCCGACGACTACATCGTCAAACCGTTCAGCGCGCGCGAACTGCGCGCGCGTGTGGACGGCGCCATTGCGCTTGCGGGGCACCGGCGCAAGGCCGACGAGCGCGTCAGCGCGCTGCTGGTGGAAATTGAGAAGGAGCGCGGCCGCGCGGCGCTGCGCGAGACCGAGGCCCACGTGGCGTCGTTCTTTGAGCAGAGCGCGGCCGGCGTGGCCGAAGCCGACCTGGCAGGGCGCCTGATCCGCGTCAACGAGCGCTATTGCGAGATCGTCGGGCGCACCCGCGAGGCGCTGCTGGGGCGGCCCGGCGACGGCTTCGACCTGGCGCAGGGCGGCCTGGACGCGTTCGAGGCCGACCGCCGCTACGAGCGGCCCGACGGCAGCGCGGTCTGGGTCAGCATGGCCGTCACGCCGATCCGCAACGCAGCCACCGGCGTGGCCGAAGGCGCGCTGGCCGTGGTGCTCGACATCACGGCGCGCAAGCTGGCCGAAGAGGAAGTGATCGAAGCGAGCCACCGCAAGGATGAATTTCTGGCGATGCTGGCGCACGAACTGCGCAACCCGCTGGCGCCGATCAGCGCCGCCGCCGAACTGATGGCCATGGTCCAGCTCGACGAAGCGCGGCTGAAACGCACCAGCGCCATCATCACGCGCCAGGTGCGCCACATGACCAGCCTGGTCGATGACTTGCTTGACGTCTCGCGCGTCACACGCGGCCTGGTGGCGATCGACCGCAGTCCCCAGGACATCGGCCGCATTGTCGCCAACGCGGTCGAACAGGTCACGCCGCTGATTGAAGCGCGCCGCCACCAGCTCATTACCGACCTGGCCGCGCAGGACGGCGTGGTGCTGGGAGAGCACAAGCGCCTGGTGCAAGTGCTGAGCAACCTGCTCAACAACGCGGCCAAGTACACGCCCGATGGCGGCGTCGTCACCTTGCGCACGCGCCTGGAAGGCGGGCGCATTGCGATCAGCGTGGAAGACACCGGCATCGGGATCGCGCCCGAACTGCAGGGGCGCGTGTTTGACCTGTTCGCGCAGGCCGAGCGTACGCCGGACCGCTCGCAGGGCGGGCTGGGTCTGGGGCTGGCCCTGGTCAAGAGCATGGTGGAGCTGCACGGCGGCACGGTGGTGTGCAGCAGCGAAGGCCTGGGCAAGGGGAGCTGCTTTACGGTCAGTCTGCCGCTTTTGGAAGAAGCGGGCAGGGATGGTACTGCCGGGGAGCTCGCGCCGCTGGTGCAGTGCGCAGGCACGCTCAGGATCATGGTCGTGGACGACAATGTGGACGCGGCGATGATGCTCTCGCTGCTGCTTGACGCGTCAGGCTATGAAGTGATGGTGGAGCATGACTCGACCAAAGCGCTGGCGATGGCAAGCGCGCGCCGGCCCGATATCGGCATTCTTGATATCGGTCTGCCCGATATGGATGGCAATGAACTGGCGCGGCGGCTGAAGGCGGGCGCGGCCACCTCGCACATGGTGCTCATTGCCGTGACCGGGTACGGGCAGGAGAGCGACCGGGCCAAGGCCATGGCGGCCGGGTTTGACCATTACCTGGTCAAGCCAGTGGATACGGCGCGGCTGATGGATATTCTCAACGGCTTGCGCCGGGCGTAATTGGGCGTAATCGGGTTCAAAGCCGAAGCCGCCGATTTACCAGAGCGCCGCCCACCCGGCTGCGGCACCAATGCCATGCAGCCGAGCCGGCATCGGGCGTTTCGACGGCGCTTGGCGCAATGCGGGTGAAGCCCTTTTCCGCCCTACGCAAAGCCGAGCCGTCAACTTGCGTAGGGCGGAAAAGCGAAGCGCATTGCGCCATGGGGCCGCCTGCGGCATCGGGCGTTTCGACGGCGCTTGGCGCAATGCAGGCGATGCCCTTTTCCGCCCTACGCAGGGCCGAAGCCGTCGACTTGCGTAGGGCGCAAAAGCGAAGCGCATTCCACCACGGCGCCGCCCGCGGCTTCAACCTCAATGCTGCGCCGCCAGCGCCCCCACCGGCATGGCCGCCCCTTGCTTGTCCTTCACCAGGCACCACAACGCGGCCGACACGGCCAGCGAGGTCCCGCAGATCACATACAGCAAACTGTTGTTCCCCGCGCCCTTGAGCACATACCCCACGCCCGTCGACATCAGCTGCGGCACCACCACCGACAAGTTGAACAAGCCCATGAAAAAGCCCATGCGGCTCTTGTCCACCTTGTCGCTCATGATCGCAAACGGCAGGCTCACGATCGCGCTCCAGCCAATGCCCACCACCGCCATCAGCGCATACAGCATGGCCGGCGTGCGCGCGAACGAGGCGATCATGAAGTACCCGCCGGCCATGATGGCAATGCACAGCGCCTGCGTGTTCACGCGCCCGATGCGCCTGGCAACGGGCGCAAGCACCAGCGCCGGCAGCAAAAAGCCCACGGTGTTGAGCACCGCGAACGAGTACGCGATGATTTGCCCGCTCTGCGCGTTGGCCGCAGCCTGCGGCAGGCCGGCCGGAATGATATGGGTCTGGATGAAGCCATACGTGAACACGAACATTGACTGCACGCCCAGCCACGAAAAGCCATGCGCGATATAGATGCGCCACAGCTGGCCCCAGTCGGCCTTGGTTGCCGTGGCCGCCTCGGCCACCGTCACCAGTTCGCGCCGCTCTTTGATGAAGAACATCGGCACCACCGAGAACGCGAACACGACGATGGCGCCCAGCTGGATCAGGGCATCGTTACCAAGCGTGGCCCCGACGATGTAGGCGAGCACGCCCCAAAAGCCGGAGATGGTCTGCATCCACGTGTACCCTTTGGTACGCGCCTCCCCTTCGGGAGTGAGGTCGGCGATGATGGCGCGCGTGGGGTTGAAACTGATATTGATCGACAGGTCGAGCACCACCACGATCACTACCGCCACCATCAGCAGGTTGCCCACGCCAAGCGCTTGGTTGACGATGTCAATGCGCGGCAGCAGGAACACCATCAGTGCCGCCAGCGTGCCGCCAATGAGGATGAAAGGCCGGCGCCGGCCGCCCCAGAACCAGGCCTTGTCGCTGACCAGCCCGATCAACACCTGGCCCAGAATGCCCGCAGTCGGGCCGGCGGCCCAGACAATGCCGATCTGGTGGATCTCGAGCCCGAAGCGGGTGCTCAAGATCCAGCTCAGCGCCGAAATCTGGATGCACAACGCAAAACCCATTGCCGTCGAGGGCAAACTAATCGTCGCGTAGAAAAAATTACTCAAGCGCTTTTGCATATCCAGCATGGTGTCTCCGTCCAATTCTGTTATTTGACTACAATTTCTATTGTTTTTATTTGATTGCTACCTTAATTCTACTATGGAACGGTTTGGATTGACACGTAGAAATCGCCATGTTACTTTGCTACAAATGATGAAAATAAGCCTGGCATGTTGCGCGGGCGACAAATTTGGGGACACAGATGCAAATGCAACTCTCGGCAATCAAGCCGCGGCTGACCTTCTCGCAGCTTTGGAACATGAGCTTCGGCTTTTTTGGCATCCAGTTCGGCTTTGCGCTGCAAAATTCGAACAGCAGCCGCATCTTCTCGACCCTGGGCGCCTCGCCCGACGACTTACCCTGGTTCTGGCTCGCCCCGCCCGTCACCGGCCTGCTGATACAACCGATTATCGGCTACTTGAGCGACAACACGTGGCACCACAAGTGGGGCCGTCGCCGTCCCTTCTTTTTTGGCGGCGCCATCCTGGCCACGCTGGCCATGTTTATGATGCCCAATTCGACCGCCATCTGGATGGCCGTGTTCGCGCTGTGGATCATGGACGCGTCGATCAACGTGGCGATGGAGCCGTTTCGCGCCTTTGTTGGCGACAAGCTCGATCCGGCGCAGCAAACGTCCGGCTTTGCGATGCAGACCTTCTTCATCGGCTGCGGTTCGGTGATCGCGTCCTTGCTGCCGTCGATCTTCGAGCACTTCGGGGTGAGTAACTCGGTCATCGACGGGAACATCCCGCCGACCGTACGCTACTCGTTTTATGTAGGCGGCCTGGCGTTCATCAGCGCCGTTGCGTGGACGGTGTTCAGCAGCACCGAACTGCCGCCGGCCGACCTGGAGGCTTTTCGCGCCGAACGCGCCAAGCGCAAGGGTGTCGGCCACGCCTTTTCCGAAATTTTCAGTAGTCTGGTAAAGATGCCGCTGGTGATGCGCCAGCTGGCTGCGGTTCAGTTTTTCTCGTGGGCCTCGCTGTTCATCATGTGGGTCAATACGACCAACGCCGTCGCCGCCAATGTGTTCGGCACCACGGATGCCAAGTCGGACGCCTTTCAGGCTGCCGGTACCTGGGTGAGCATTATGTTCGCGGTCTATAGTGGCGTCTCGGCGCTGGCTGCCTTTATTTTGCCGGTCATCGCGCGCAAGACCAACCGCAAGGTGCTGCACATGATCTGTCTGTTCATCGGCGGGGCCAGCCTGGCCAGCATCATGTTCATCACCCAAAAGGAAATGCTGCTGCTGCCGATGGTCGGCGTGGGCATCGCGTGGGCCAGTATCCTGACGGTGCCGTTTGCGATTCTTGCCGGTTCCGTGCCACCGGAAAAAATGGGCTTTTACATGGGCGCGTTCAACTTCACGGTCGTGGTTCCCCAGATCGTCATGGTACCCGTGCTGCCATTCGTCCTGAGCCACTTTTTGGGCGGCCGGGTCGTGGCCACGCTGGCCTTCAGCGGCGCCTGCATGGTCATCGGTGGCCTGTGCACGCTGCTGGTAAAAGACACCGTGGTCGTCAGCGCTTAACGTGGCGTCAGGATCGCGTTGCTTGTCATATCATATTGATAATTGACAGGAGAAATAATGACCATCCAGACCATTGCAACAACACCGTTTGCCGGGCAAAAGCCCGGCACGTCGGGACTTCGCAAAAAAGTGGCCGAGTTCCAGCAGGGCGGCTACCTTGAAAACTTCGTGCAGTCGATCTTCGCCACCCTTGGCGACTGTGCCGGCCAGAGCCTGGTCGTGGGCGGCGACGGGCGCTTTTTTAACCGCCACGCGATCCAGGTCATTTTGCGCATGGCTGCCGCGCACGGTTTCGCCAAGGTGCTGGTCGGGCGCGCGGGCATCCTCTCGACGCCGGCGCTGAGCTGCGTGGTGCGCAAGCATGGGGCGCTGGGCGGCATCGTGCTCTCGGCCAGCCACAATCCGGGCGGCCCGGATGGCGACTTCGGCATCAAGTACAACATCGGCAACGGCGGACCGGCACCCGAGCGCATCACCGACGCCATCTACGGCCATACCCAGGCAATTGCCGCCTACCGCATCAGCGACGCGCCCGCTACCGATATCGACCAGATCGGCCAGGCGCACATCGAGCAAATGGTCGTCGAAGTGATCGACCCGGTGCGCGACTACGCCGACCTGATGGCGCGCCTGTTCGACTTTGCGGCCATCAAGGCCTTGTTCGCAGGCGGCTTCACGATGCGCTTTGACGGCATGCACGCGGTGGGCGGACCGTATGCGCAGGCCATCCTTGAAGGCATCCTGGGCGCGCCCAAAGGCACCGTCATCAACGGCGCGCCGCTGGAAGACTTTGGCGGCCACCACCCCGACCCCAACCCCGTCAATGCGGCCGACCTGATCGCTTTGATGGCCGCGCCCGACGCGCCGGACCTGGGAGCTGCCACTGACGGCGACGCGGACCGCAACATGATCGTCGGGCGCGGCATTGCCGTCACGCCGTCCGACAGCCTGGCCATCATCGCCGCCAACGCCGGCGTGGTGCCCGGGTACCGCGCCGGCATCACGGGTATCGCGCGCTCGATGCCCACTTCCACCGCGCCCGACCGGGTAGCCGCGGCGCTCGGCGTGCCGTGTTACGAAACGCCGACCGGCTGGAAGTATTTCGGCAACCTGCTCGACGCCGGCCTGGTCAACCTGTGTGGCGAAGAAAGCTACGGAACGGGGTCAGACCACATCCGCGAAAAAGACGGCCTGTGGGCGGTACTGTTCTGGCTCAATATGGTGGCTGCCAGCGGCCTTTCGGTGGCCGACATCGTCGAGCGCCACTGGGCCCGCTTCGGGCGCAATTACTACTCGCGCCACGATTACGAGGCGGTCGATGCCGCTGCCGCCGAAGCCATGATGGCGCACCTGCGCGGGCAGCTTGGCGCGCTTGGGGGCACCGTCCACGACGGCTACACCGTGGCGCTGGCCGACGACTTTGTCTACACCGACCCGGTTGACGGCTCGGTCGCGAACAGGCAGGGCGTGCGCATCATCATGAGCGACGGCTCGCGCATTGTTTTCCGCCTGTCGGGAACCGGCACCGAGGGCGCCACCGTGCGCCTGTATCTTGAAAAATACGAGGCCGATCCGGCCCGCCACGCTCTGGAAGCGCAAAGCGCCCTTGCCGGCCTGGCGCGCATCGCCGACACGCTTTCGCAACTGAAGTCACGCACCAAGCGGGCAGGTCCCACCGTCATCACCTAAATTTTTCACCGACAGGAAGTACATGAAACGTTCCGCATTAGCTGCCGCACTCGCACTCGCACTTGCACTCGCCTCTGGCGCCGCATCGACTCCCGCATTCGCGCACGGAGCGAATCAGCCTTTTGTGTGGGAGGGCGCGACGGTGTACTTCCTGTTGACGGACCGGTTTAGCAACGCCAATGCCGCCAACGACCTGGCGTACGGGCGCAAGCGCGACGGGGCCGTCCTGCGCAGCTACATGGGCGGCGACCTGGCCGGCGTGACCGCCAAGATCAAGGAAGGCTACTTCACCACGCTGGGGGTCGACGCCATCTGGATTTCGCCGCCGGTGGAGCAAAACCACGCCAGCACGGACGAAGGCACGGGCACCTCGTACGGCTTTCATGGCTACTGGGCCAAGGACTTCACCAGTGTGGACGCCAACCTTGGCACCGAAGCGGACGTGAAGGAACTGGTCGATACCGCGCACGCGCACGGCATCCGCGTGCTGCTCGACGTGGTGATGAACCATACCGGCCCGGTCACGCAAGCCGACCCGGCGTGGCCCAAGGAATGGGTGCGCCTCGACCCGGTGTGCACGCACCAGGATACGGCAACGACGGTCGACTGCGCGCTGGTCAAGAACCTGCCCGACATCCGCACCGACAATAACAAGGCGGTGCAGCTGCCGCCGACGCTGGTGGCCAAGTGGAAGCAGGAAGGGCGCTACGAGCGCGAAGTCAAGGAGCTCGATGCTTTTTTCAAGCGCACCGGTTTTCCGCGCGCGCCGCGCTATTACGTGATGAAGTGGCACGCGGACTGGGTGCGCAAGTATGGCTTTGACGGCTTTCGGGGCGACACGGTCAAGCACACCGAGCCTGGCGTATGGAAGGACCTGAAAAAGGTCGCCAGCGAAGCGTACGAAGACTGGAAGCGCGCCAACCCGGCCAAGCGGCTGGGCGACGACAAGTTCTTCATGACGGCCGAAGTGTTTAACTATTCGGTCAATCATGGGCGCATGTTCGACATGAACGGTGGCAAGTACGCGGACTTTTTCGCCAACGGTTTTGACAGCCTGATCAACTTCAGCATGGTGCGCGACGCCAAACAAAGCTACGAGCAGCTGTTCAGCGGCTATTCAAAGGCGCTCAACGGGCCGCTGAAAGGTTATTCGGTCCTCAATTACATCAGCTCCCATGATGACGGCAACCCCTTCGATCCGCTGCGCACGCGTGCGTTCGAAAGCGCGACCAAGCTGATGCTCGCACCCGGCGCGGCGCAGATCTATTACGGCGACGAGACGGCGCGCGTATTGAAGGTTGACGGCGCGGTGGGCGACGCAACACTGCGTTCGTTCATGAACTGGGGCGACCTGGCCGACAACGCGCAGCGCGCCGGCTACCGCGTTAGCGACCTGCATCTGCACTGGAGCCGGCTGGGCCAGTTCCGGCGCGCGCACCCGGCGGTGGGAGCGGGCGTGCATGAGCAACTGGAAAGCAGTCCCTACACGTTCGCCCGCAAGTTCGAGCGCGCCGGCGTGCGCGACAGCGTGGTGGTGGCGCTGGACCTGCCGCCCGGCAAGCCAACGCCGGTCAGCGTGGCGGGCGTCTTTCTGGACGGCCAGACGGTGCGCGATTACTACTCGGGAAAAACGGCGCTTGTCGCGAATGGCAAAGTGCAGTTCGACACCGGCAATTCGATGGTGCTGATCGGGTTCTGAACGCAACATTTCCTGACCCCGGGGGAGATTTTGGTGCATTTCGTACAATAGGGTATGCTACACGCGATCCAGCCCCTATTTATTGCGATGACCAAAGAAACCGACTCCGAACAGAAATACAGCCGTACCGCCTATGCGGACGGTCCACGCCTGCTTGCCGACATCGGCGCCACCCACGCGCGCTTCGCACTTGAAACCGCGCCCGGCGTGCTGCGCTCGGTGCGCGTGCTCAAGTGCGACGATTTCAGCGGCATCGTGCCGCTGCTGCATTGCTACCTGGCCGACCATAAAAACATCCGCCTGAACCACGCCGCGTTCGCGCTGGCCAATCCGATCAGCGGCGATACGATCCGCATGACCAACCGCGACTGGACTTTCTCGACCGACGAAGTGCGGCGCGAGCTCGGCCTGAACACGCTGCTGATCGTGAACGACTTCACGGCGCTGGCAATGTCGCTGCCCGGCCTGTCCGGCGCGGATCTGATGCAGGTCGGCGCCGGCGCCCCGGCGTCGAACGCGGTGATCGGGGTGCTGGGGCCTGGCACCGGCCTTGGCGTCTCCGGCGTCATTCCCACCGTCGACGGCCTGGTTACGCTGGGCAGCGAGGGCGGCCACGTCAACTTCGCGCCGGCCGACGAGCGCGAGTTTGCGATCCTGCAGTTCGCCTGGAAAGAGTGGTCGCACGTGTCGAACGAGCGCTTGATTTCCGGCCCCGGCATGGAAATCATTTATCGCGCGCTGGCTGAACGCAACGGTCAACAGGTCGCCGCGCGCTCCTCGCCCGACATCATCAGCGGCGCGCTTGACGACAACGATCCGCTGTGCCTGGAAGTGCTCGAATGCTTCTGCAACATGCTGGGCGGCGCGGCCGCCAACCTGGCCGTGACGCTGGGCGCGTTCGGCGGCATTTTCATCGGCGGGGGCATCGTGCCGCGCATGGCCGAATTGTTCGCCAAGTCGGGCTTTCGCGCGCGCTTTGAGGCAAAGGGCCGCTTCACCGAGTACCTGGCCCAGATTCCGACGTACGTGATCATGACGCCGAACCCGGCCTTTTACGGCGTGGCGACGATCCTGTCCGAACACCTGCGCGGGCGCAGCGGCGCCAACACGCTGATGGAGCGCGTACAGCACTTGCAGCACGAACTCTCGCCCGCCGAGCAGCGCGTCGCCACGCTGGTGATCGAGCACCCGCGCAAGGTGCTGGGCGAGCCGATCGCCGAAATTGCGCGCCTGGCCGACGTCAGCCAGCCGACCGTGATCCGCTTTTGCCGCTCGCTCGGTTTCCTGGGTCTGGCCGACTTTAAGCTCAAGTTCGCCAGTAGTCTGACCGGCACCATTCCGGTGCGTCACAGCCAGGTGCGCACGTCCGACAGCACGCATGACTTGTCGGCCAAGGTGATTGACAACACCGTGTCGGCCATCTTGAAGTTCCGCGACCAGCTCGACGTGCAGTCGATCGACCGCGCCATCGAACTGCTGCGCAATGCCAAGCGGGTGGAGTTTTATGCGATGGGCAATTCGCGCGTGGTGGCGCTGGACGGGCAGCACAAGTTCTTCCGCTTTCGCATTCCGAGCGCGTCGTATGGCGACTCGCACCTGTTCAAGCTGGCCGCAGAACTGCTCAATCCGGGCGACGTGGTGATCGCGATTTCGTCATCGGGGCAGATGCCGGAACTGCTGGCGGCGGTGGATGCGGCGCGCGCGGTCGGGGCCGACGTGATCGCGATCACCAGCAGCAAATCGGCGCTGGCGAAAAAGGCGACGGTGTGCCTGGCGGTCGATCACAGCGAAGACGGTACCTACTTCCTGTCGATGATCTCGCGCATGCTGCAGCTGCTGCTGATCGATATCATGTCGGTCGGGATTTCGCTGGGCGTGCAGGGCGACGACAGCGAGGCCGAGAAAAAGCGCATGCTCATCTCGCACCTCGATATCTGACTACTCCACAAACACGACAGCGGTGCGCGGCGGGACATGCAACATGCCCGTTGCGCGGTCGTAGGCGGCATCCGCGGCGCGCCGGTCGGCCGCCCCAGATGCCGCATGCACCGGGTGGAGCCGCATGCGCTGCCCCCGTTCGCGCTCCACGGCCACGCCATGCGCCACCTTGTCCACATTGATGAAGTAATTGACGGCCTTGAAGTGCGCGCCAGGGTAGCCCTTGCCGTCGATGCGCGCGGCAATCACGGTCGGGGCGGCGCTGTCGTAAAAGCGCAGCCGCGCGTTTATGTCGGCCGCTGTGCGCAGGCGGAACAGGGTGGAGCTGGCGCGAATTGCCAGCAGGTCGCGAAAGGCGTCGCGGGCATAGGCGATGTCGGCCGGCGCCGGTTTTAATGCGGCGTTGGCCAGCAGCGGCTTGAGGAGGGCATAGTCCTTGCCGTTGTCCTGCGCCGGCGGCAGACCGGTGCCGAAGTAATTGTCCTGGTAGCTCCAGTCGATGCGGTTGAACCAGTCGCCCGAATTGAAGCTGTTGCGGTCCAGTGACTTGGAGCGCAGCGTGTCGATGCCGGCGTGGTAGTACGCCACGCCCTGGCTAAAGGCGTTGATGGCCGCGCCCAGCATCTGCACCCGCGCGCGTTCGGCGCTGGTGGTGGCCAGCGGCAGCTTGAGGACGTTGATGTCGTACAGTGTTTGGTTGTCGTGGTTTTCAACGTAGTTGACCGCTTCGCCCGGCTCGCTGGCGTAACCGGCCGGCTGGCCGTTATAGTCGATCGATTCCAGTGTGAGCACGCCCTTGGCGTGCGTGCGCAGGGGGTAGCTGCGCACCGAGCCTGCCAAGCCAACCTTGACCATGTCGGCAGTGCCCAGCAAATCGGCCAGCGGACGCGCGCCGGCCAGTGCGTTGGGATCGTACACCAGGCCATTGATGAAGCCCTGCTGCGAGATCAGCTTGTCGCCGGCGTCGGCAGCGGAGCCGCCGCGCACGCTGTCGCGTCCCCGGTCATTGAAGGTGCCGATGCCGCTGCCATCGAGCGAGAGCTGCGAGGCTTGCACGAAGCGCGCGCCATTTTCCACCTCACCGAAATTCCAGCCTTCGCCGATCAAGTTGACGTGGCGCCCGGCCGCCTTGTCGACGCGCGCCTGCAACTGCTCCATCACCGCGCGCGGCTGGTGGCCCATCAAGTCGAAGCGGAATGAATCGATCTTGTACTCGCGCGTCCACAGCGCGGCCGAATCGAGCATCAGACGCGCCATCATCAGGTTTTCGGTCGCGGTGTTGTCGCAGCAGGTCGATTGCTCGACCGCGCCGGCCGCGTTCAGGCGGTGGTAGTAGCCCGGGACAATCCGGTCGAGGACGGATTTTTCTTTCTGGCCCGAGGCGAAGGTGTGGTTGTACACCACGTCCATCCCGACCCGCAAACCGGCGCCGTGCAGGTTCATCACCATTTCGCGAAACTCGATGATGCGGCGCGCACCGTCGGCCGGGTCGCTGGCGTAGCTGCCTTCCGGCGCGCTGTAATGGAACGGGTCGTAGCCCCAGTTGAAGCAGTCGGTGTGTTCGGTTTTCTTGATCAAGGCTTGCTGGGAGTCGCCATCGGCTGCACCCACGGGCGCGGGCACGGCGCAGCCGCGCTCGGGCACGCTGGCGATGTCGTACACCGGCAGCAGGTGAATGTCGGTCATGCCGGCGCGGCTGAGTGCTGCCAGGTGCCGCATGCCGTTGGCGTTCTTCTCGCCAAAGGCGGCGTACTTGCCGCGCTTTGCCGGCGCCACCGTCGGGTCGTTGATGGAAAAGTCGCGCACGTGCAGTTCGTAGACCACCATGTCGGTCTGCGCCTTGACGCGCTCTGGCACCCGGTGCCGGTCCCAGTGCGCGGGTTTCAAGCGCGGCGCGGCCAGGTCGGCAATGTAGCTGCGCGCCGAATCGGTGCTCAGGCTGACCGAGTAGGGGTCCGTCACCAGGTTGCGTACCAGGCCGGCGCTATCGACAATGACGTCGACGATGTATTGATAGTATTTGCCGGACAGGTCGCCGGGTGCGGCAATGCGCCACACGCCGCTGGCCGCGTCAAGCTGCATGGGCGCGATCGCCGTGGCCGGCGCGCTGGCGCTGTCGTAAGTGCACAGCATGACCTGCTGCGCCGTTGGCGCCCACAGACCGAAGGCGGTGGCTGTTGCGCGGGGAGCGACGCCCAGGCCGGGGGCGCTGGCCGCAGCCCGATACAGGTCGTCGAGCGCGCCGGCAGCTTGCAGGCGCGTTGCGGCGCGCACGGTGCCGTCGGCGTCTTCCTGCACCAGTACCAGCTGCTGGCGGTGCAGCGCCGGCAGGCGCGCCAGGTCGGCGTCGGCAATGGCGAATGTGGGGCCGGCGCCGACGTACTTGAAGCGCGCCGGGTCGGCCGGTCCGGTGAAGCGCGTCATGACCAGTGCGCCGGTGGCGCCGCTCACCCTGGCGCCGGGCGTGGCAGTAATGCCGCCGTCGGGTGCGTGGTACAGCTTGACGACGCCCGCCGCGTCGGCGCCGGGCCAGCGCGCGAGGCGCCGGTTGAGCCAGACGGCGCGCGCCGGCAGGCTGGCCGCTCCCGGCTGCAGTAGCTGCTGGAAGCTGGCGCTGTCGCAGGCTGCCAGCGGTGCGTCGGCGCCGTGCGCCGCGCCAAGGAAGATGAGGTGCAAGGCTGCACAGCGAAGCAAAATACGCATAGGGAATCCGGGTCGGTAAATCGCGGCGAGGGCAGTGCTAAAGACAGGTCTTTCAGGGAAAGTACTGCAAGTACAAGACTCGCGCCGCCAAGCCTAATAATTTAGCGATGGTAGAGCATTTTCTGTAGCTTTACTACAAAATCTTACACTTGATTCAACTCGCCCTGGGCGCGGTAATTATCCACCATCTTGTAGCGCGTTGCGTACCACCCGAAGATGGCAGCGGCCACCAGTGCGAAGGCGGCAAAAAAGTACATCTGGAACGCCATCACGCTCACGCCGCTGTTGGCGATCTGCGCGATCACCGCGTCGTTGCGCACGGTCTTGTTGACGATCAGGACCCACAGGCTGCCGACCGTGATCGACAGGAACCAGAAGGCCATGATCACCCCCTTCATCGACTTGGGCGCCTGGCTGTAGGCAAATTCCAGGCCGGTGGCCGATACCAGCACTTCGGCAAAGGTGAGCAGCGCGTACGGCAGGATCTGCCAGGTCATCGACATCGGCGTGCCGCCATCCATGGCCACTTGTATGGCCCCGATGACGATCCACGACAGGCCCGAAAATGCGATCCCCGTCGTCATGCGGCGCAGTGCGGTCGGCTCGATGCCCAGTGTGCGCAAAAGCGGGTACAGCACCAGGTTGTTAAACGGGATCAGGATCATTACCAGCAGCGGATTTATGGCCTGCATCTGGGCCGGTGCGAACGTGAACGGGCTGCCGAACAGGTCGATGGTCGGCGCGATCATGGCATTGGCCTGTACCACCCAGGTCGAGGCCTTCTGGTCGAACAGCGACTGGAAGGGCGTGCACAGGGCGAACACGATCAGGATGCGCAGCACGGCGCGCACGCCATCGACCGCTTCGTCGGGATGGATGCCGCGCGCGCGTTCGAGTTGCATGGAGGTGCCGATACCACCGAACGCGAGCAGCAGCACCAGCGCCAGGCAGGCGCCGATGACGAAGCCCAGCGCCGGAATCATGAGCAGCGAGACCAGCGCGCCGAGCGCGCCGATGCCGGCGACGAACAGGCCCGCCTGTCCAGCGCCGCGCTGTTTGGCCAGCAGTGCGGTGCGCGCCACGTTGATGAACGAGTGCGGGTCAGCCGGGGCGGGCGGGACGTGCACGTATTTTTTGCGTCCCGACCAGAACACCAGTGTGGCGACCAGCATCAGCGCGCCCGGAATGCCAAAGGCGACCGAGGCGCCGTAGCTGCGCAGGAAAATGGGCATCAGCAGCGAGGCGAAGAACGAGCCGAAGTTGATCGACCAGTAGAAGGCGTCATACACCACCTTCGCCTTGTTCTTGTTGGTCTGGTCGAACTGGTCGCCCACGAACGAGGACACCAGCGGCTTGATGCCGCCCGAGCCGAGTGCGATCAGAAACAGGCCGAAGTAAAAGCCCTTGAGGTTGTCGTCCCAGACGGCCAGGCAGGCGTGGCCCGCGCAGTACACGAGGCTGAGCCAGAAGATGGTGTTGTATTTGCCGAAGTAGCGGTCGGCGATCCAGCCGCCCAGCAGCGGAAAAAAATACACGCCGATGACGAAGGTGTGGAAAATATCCTTGGCTTCGCCGGCGCGGTCCGGGGCCGGCATGAACAACAGCAGGGTGCTGATCAAAAAAGGCGTGAGGATGTTGCGCATGCCGTAAAAGCTGAAGCGTTCGCACGCCTCGGAGCCGACGATGTACGGCACTTGCCGGGGCAAGGGCCCGTTGCCGTCCTGTTTATCCGCTTGCGCCATTCCCGCTCCCTACATTTGACCAGACGCGATCCTAAGCGCTTGCCGAGAGACTGGCAATAGCTAATTTATTTGATGTAGTTTGACTACGATAGTGATCTGGTACTATTGCCATGGAATGTTCTAAGCCATTGATAAGTATAAACATTATTGCTATTTATGACGGATGAGCGGATATTGTTAAATGGCGGCAAGTGATGTATATTATCTACAAAATCATAACGGGACGCTTCATGAACAATCAAATCACACCTTGGTGGCGCGAAGCCATCATCTACCAGGTTTATCCGCGCAGCTTTCTCGACACTAATGGCGACGGCGTGGGCGACCTGCCCGGCATCACTGAAAAACTCGACTATATCGCCGAGCTTGGCGCCGACATCGTCTGGATTTCGCCGTTCTTTACGTCCCCGATGAAAGACTTCGGCTACGACATTTCCGACTACTGCGACGTCGATCCCCTATTCGGTACACTGGCCGACTTCGACGCCCTGATTGCCAAGGCCCACAGCGTGGGCCTGAAAATCATGATCGACCAGGTGCTCTCGCACACGGCCGAAGCGCATCCTTGGTTTGTCGAGAGCCGCAAGAGCCGCGACAATCCCAAGGCCGACTGGTATGTGTGGGCCGATCCTCTCCCCGACGGCAATCCGCCCAACAACTGGCTGTCCGTGTTCGGCGGCTCGTCGTGGCAGTGGGACAGCCGGCGCAAGCAGTACTACCTGCATAACTTCCTGGTCAGCCAGCCGGACATGAACTTTCACAATCCGGAAGTGCAGCAGGCGCACCTGGACAACCTGCGCTTCTGGCTGGCGCGCGGCGTGGACGGCGTGCGCATGGACGCTTGCAATTTCCACTTCCACGACCCCGCATTGCGCAGCAATCCGGTCGCGACCAACCGCGACACCGCTACCGTCACCGACGTCAACCCGTACGGCATGCAGGCGCACATTTACGACAAAACGCGTCCCGAGAATATCGCCTTTTTGCAAAAGATCCGCACGCTGCTCAACGAATTTGGCGCCGTCGCGATTGGCGAAGTGGGCGCCGACGATGCGCTCGGCGTGATGGCCGACTACACGGCCGACGGCGACAAGCTGCACATGGCCTACAGCTTCAACCTGCTCACCAGCACGTTCACGGCGGCCTACATCCGTTCGCAGGTGGAGGAGTTCGAAGCGCGCGTCAAGGGCGGCTGGGCTTCCTGGTCGGTCGGCAACCACGACGCGATGCGCGTGATGTCGCGTTGGGGCGGCGGGGCGCCGACACCGGCGCTGGCCAAGCTGGTGCTGGCGATGCAATGCTCGCTCAAGGGCACGCCATGCCTGTACCAGGGCGACGAGCTGGCCTTGCTCGAAGCGGAGGTGCCGTTCGAACTGCTGCAGGACCCTTACGGCATCACCTTCTGGCCCGAGTTCAAGGGCCGCGACGGCTGCCGTACGCCGATGCCGTGGACCACCGAGGCGCCGCACGCCGGCTTTACCAGCGGTACGCCATGGCTGCCGGTCGCGCCGCAACACCTGGCCAATGCCGCCGCCGGGCAGGAGAGCGACCCGCACTCGCCGCTCAATTTTGCGCGCCGCTTGATCGCCTGGCGCCGCCAGCAGCCGCAGCTGACGCGCGGCGACATCGTGTTTTTCGATGCGCCCGAGCCGGTGCTGGCGCTGCAGCGCGACCTGGCAGGCCATCCGAGCGTGCTGGCGATGTTCAACCTGGGACCGGCGCCAATCACTTTCACGCTGGAGCAAGCGGCCGGCGCGGTGGTGCTGAGCGGCCATGGGCTGCCCGGCAGCGTTGACGGCACCAGCGTCACGCTGCCGGCCTACGGCGCCTGGTTCGGCAGCATCGCAGCATGAACGACCTCGCCGATCCGGAAAAGTTTGCGCGCACCGCGTTTGCCGACGGCGCGCGCCTTCTGGCCGACATCGGCGCCACGCATGCGCGCTTTGCGCTGCAGACCGCGCCGGGCGTGTTTCGCTCGGTGCGGGTGCTCAAGTGCGACGACTTCGAAGGCATCGTCCCGCTGCTGCAGTTTTACCTGGCCGACCACCAGGAGCTGCTGCACCACGCGGCGCTTGCGGTGGCCAATCCGATCAATGGCGACCAGGTCCGCATGACCAACCGCGCGTGGGAGTTTTCGACCGACGCCGTGCGGCGCGAGCTCGGTTTGCAGACGCTCCTGATCGTCAATGACTTTACGGCGCTGGCCATGGCGATACCCGCGCTGGGCCCGGACGACCTGATGAAGGTCGGCGGCGGTGCGGCGGCGGGCAACGCGGTGGTCGGCGTGCTGGGGCCCGGCACCGGCCTTGGCGTGTCGGGCGTCATTCCGACGGTGGACGGCTTTGTCACGCTGGGCAGCGAGGGCGGCCACGTCAACTTCGCGCCGGCCGACGAGCGCGAGTTCGCCATTTTGCAGTTTGCCTGGAAGGAGTGGCCGCACGTGTCGAACGAGCGGCTCATTTCCGGACCCGGCATGGAGATTATCTACCGCGCGCTGGCGCTGCGCAATGGCGTCAAGGTGCCGGTGCGCATGTCGCCGGCGATCATCAGCGGCGCGCTCGACGACAAGGATGCGCTGTGCCTGGAAGTGCTGGACTGCTTTTGCGGCATGCTCGGTGGTGCCGCCGCCAACCTGGCCGTCACGCTGGGCGCCTTTGGCGGCGTGTTCATCGGCGGGGGCATCGTGCCGCGCATGGGCGAATGGTTCGCCACATCGCAGTTCCGGGCGCGCTTCGAGGCCAAGGGGCGCTTCACCGGCTACCTGGCCGATATTCCCACCTACGTCATCACCACGCCCAACCCGGCCTTTCACGGCGTGGCCACGATTTTGTCGGAACACCTGCGCGGACGCAGCGGCGCCAACACGCTGATGGAGCGCATAGGCCACCTGCAGCACGAGCTCACGCCTGCCGAACAGCGCGTGGCCACGCTGGTGCTCGAGCATCCGCGCCTGGTGCTCAATGAGCCGATCGCGGGGATTGCCAAACTGGCCGAAGTCAGCCAGCCGACGGTGATCCGCTTTTGCCGCTCGCTGGGTTTTCTGGGGCTGGCCGACTTCAAGCTCAAGTTTGCCAGCAGCCTGACGGGCGCCATTCCCGTGCGCCACAGCCAGGTGCGCAACGGCGACAGCACGCACGACGTTTCGGCCAAGGTGATCGACAACACCGTCTCGGCGATTTTAAAATTTCGCGACCAGCTCGACGTGCGCGCCATCGACCGCGCCATCGAACTGCTGACCCAGGCCAACCGTGTCGAGTTTTACGCGATGGGCAATTCGCGCGTGGTGGCGCTGGACGGACAGCACAAGTTTTTCAGGTTCCGCATTCCCACCGCGTCGTATGGCGACTCGCACCTGTTTACGCTGGCCGCCGAACTGCTCAAGCCGGGCGACGTGGTGGTGGCCATTTCAAACTCGGGCCGGCTGCCCGAATTGCTGACGGCGGTCGATGCGGCGCGCGCTGCGGGCGCGGACGTGATCGCCATTACCAGCAGCGGCTCGGCGCTGGCCAAGAAGGCCACAGTGTGCCTGGCGGTTGACCATGCGGAAGACAGCACCAACTTCCTGTCGATGATCTCGCGCATCTTGCAGCTGCTGCTGATCGATATCGTATCGGTGGGGATTTCGCTCGGTACGGCGGCGCAGGGCGCCAAGGCTGAAGGCGGCGAGCTCGAAGCGGACCAGCGCCGCATGCTGATCTCGCACCTGGGAAGCTGAGGGCTACAGCGTCAAGCTTACAGCGCGCTCTTGCGCGCCATTGGCTGCTTGTCCTTGCGCCACTTGGCCAGGCTGACCGGCTGGTCGGTCTCGGTGTCTTCGACCAGGATGTCGGGGGTGTCTTGGCCGACCAGGAAGCTTTCCCAGCGCCGCGCCGCTTCCGGCGTATTTTCGACATAGCTGAATTGCCAGTAGCTCTTGGCGCCGATCACTTTGGGCGTCGGCCCATACTCGATCAATGCGCCGTGGACAGTGCCGTGAGACGCCGTTTCCAGGTGTTCCGACCACGCCTTCAATTCCGGCAGCGCCGCCAGCGCGGCGCGTGCTTCGGCCTTGCTGCGGGGCCCCGAAAACGGCTGCTCGTGCACTACGATCGGGGTCGGCGCCACCGTCACCGGCGCCGGTTTGTCGCGCGTGAAAAACACGACGCCAACCCCGGCAACGACAGCGAAAATTCCCGCGAGTAACGCTTTCTGATTCAGCATTGATGAGCAACCTGTAACTGTAGTTGCGGCCATACTAAACCAAAACCCAAGTCAACCGCAACACCGGGGTCAGACCACTTGTTTGCAGGGTGTGAAGTGGTCTGACCCCAGTTGGATTAGTTCGGGGTCAGACCACTTGTTCGCAGGGCGTGAAGTGGTCTGACCCCGGTTTCCCGGTTTCATTAGTTAAGGGCGGTGTTGACCTTGAGGTTTTGCTCGAGGTAGTTGGCCAGTTCGGCGCTCGGGGCGGCCGGGGCAGGGCCGCCGAGGTGCTGGTGCAGGCCGCGCAGCAGCAGGTGCAGATACGCCTGGCGCATCAGCGGCTTGCGCGGCGAGTGGCCTTCGTCCGGGTCGAGCAGCAGCGTCACCGGCTTGCCCATGCCTTGCAGGCGCGCGACGTAGTCGGTCACGCTGGCCGGGTCGACCATCCGGTCCTTGCCCCCGGCAAGAATCAACAGCGGCCTGGTGATCTTGCTGGCATTTGCCGCCGGGGCGGCGTCGGCCAGTGCCTTCATCGCGGCCGCGTCGTTCAAGTCGATGCCCATTTCCGCCAGCGTGACCGAGAACGGGGCGTCGTCACCTTGCGCCGGGCCGGCTGCGGCGGCCTTGAGCGTGCGCGCAAAGTCGGGCGGCGGCACCATCGCCATGCCGAACTTGAACAGCTCCGGCGTGTGGGTCAGCGCCAGCAGCGTGGAGTAGCCGCCGAAGGAGTCGCCCATGATGGCCAGGCGGCGCTTGTCGCCCACGCCCTTGGCCACCAGCCAGCGCACGCCGTCGATGATGTCGGCCTGGACGCGCCCGTTGCCAAAGTCCGATTTGGGTGCCGTCAGGTAGTGTTCGCCATAGCCGGTCGAGGCGCGAAAATTGGGCTGGAAGACGGCGTAGCCGCGGTTGACCAGGGTCTGCACCAGCGCGTTGTAATCGTTGTCGAACTTGCCCCACGGGCCGCCATGGACCATGGTCACCATCGGCAGCGTGGCCGCATCCTTCCCCGGCGGCAGGCTGACGTAGCCGTGCAGCAGCGCGCCGTCCGAACCACGATAGTGCAGCGCGATTTTTTGCGCCAGCGCGCTCTCCGGCAGCGGTTGGCCAAGGCTGCTCTCCTGCGCCAGCACGGGATCGATGCGGCGGCTGGCTACGTCGTACAGATAGTAGCGATCTTGTTGCAGGCGCGCCGATCTTTCCGTCAGCAGCCAGCGCGGGGCGCTGTCGCTGGCGGCAATAGTGATGTTCGCATCAGGGAATCGTTTGGCCACGTCGGCGGCGCCCTGGCGCGCGGCGGCGTTCAAGCCATAGTTGCGGCGCGCCGGCGAATCGTAGACGGCCAGCAGCGGCGTGCGCGATAGGGGCGAGACCACGGCCTGCTTCAAGTCCGACAGCGCCAGCGGGTCGGTGTGCAGCACGCGCGTGGCGTGCGTGGCCAGGTCCACCTGGACCAGCGCCTTGCGCTCGCCCGCATGGTTGACGACCATCGTCAGCGTGCGAGCGTCGGGCGAGGCGGCCACCAGTTCGCAGGCGCGCAGCCGCTTGCAGCGCGCGGCCTCGACCCATTTGCCGTTTTGCCGGTGCGAGACGACCTGCGTGAAGTCCGCTTCCCGGGTACGGATGAAACTCACCTGGCCGGCGCCGTCGATGAGAAATTCGTCCACTTTCTTGCTGCCCTCGTAGATCACCTCGCTGTTGCCGTCGATGCCGATGCGGCTGATACGGTAGGCGCCGGCGGCACGGTCGAATTCTTCGGTGATGCCGTGCCGTGGCCGGCTAGGGTCGACGAACAGGAATTGCTGCTCCGTCTTGGGATCGAACGCGGCCAGCTTGCTGCTGGCGCCGGTGGCCAGCGTCACCTGGGACAAGGCGTCGCCGCTGTCGAGAAAAATGAACTTGGCGTCGCTCGACCAGGAGGGATCCTGGCGACCGGAAATGGCCAGCAGTTTTTTCTTGTCGCCGGTCTTGATATCCAGGACGTACAGCGTCTGTGCCTGGCCGTCCGACTCGAGGAAGGCAAGCGATTCGCCGTCCGGCGAGAGCTTCACCTGGCTCAGGCGCGAGCGGCGGCTGAAGTCCTGGTCCTTGATGGGCGCCGCCGCCGGCATGGCGGCAATGCGCGCCAGCAGCGGCTTGAGCGAGCGCGTTTCGAGCGCGCGCGCATCAAGTGCTGTGGCGGTTTGCGCGGCGCTCGCGCCCAGGCAGGCGAAGGCGATGGCCAATGCCATGGCGCAGGCCGAACCGTTGCGGGCGATTTTTGGGGTAAGCATGGTGACTCCTTTGGTGGACAAGACTGCTTGTTGTTATGAGGCCGCAAGCAACACGGCGGCCGGCGTGGAAGACTTCAGAAAAACCGGTGGGCGCGCCTGCAGCACCATCAGGCATGCCAGCGCGGGCGGCCCAAGCAGCAGGCAAGCGGCCAGCCAGGCTGCCCTGCGCAGCACTGTTACGCGCGCGCCGCGCAGCCAGTAGTACCCGCCCAGTGCTGACAACAAGGCGGCGAGCAAGGCCGCGATCACTACGTCATCTGGGCGCGCGCGGTCCAGGAGATTGCTGTAGCGGGTCTTTGCGCGGTCGAGGATGCGGCCTTTGTCGAGCAGCGCGTCGGGCAGTGCCAGCAGGTGGTGCAAGACCGGCGACACCCACCAGTCATGATGCTCGAACAGCGCAGGGAAGTCATGCGCGAGCTCTCGCCGCGCCACCTCGCGCGCATGGCCGGCTGCGTCGACCAGCATGATGACCTGGCTCGCTTCGCTGCCGCCGGTGATCATGTCGCCGCCAAAGCTGAACGAGACCAGCGCGCCGTCGAGCAGGGCGGCGATGTCGATCCGGTCAAGGCTGCTGAACGCTTGCGGCAGCGCGATGCTGTAAGTCTCCTGCAGCGCTGCTCCAGGCGCGGGCCTGGCAAAGGCGATCAGGCGCAGGTTGGTGATGACGTACCAGACGTCGCCCGCCTCCATCGGTTCGCGTGCCAGCGTCTCGGGTGCGCGCAGCTTAAGCAGGGAATGGACCGCTCCGCTGGTGGCGTCGCGCGCCATCAGCTCGTGCGGCAGCAGCAGGTAGGGACCGTCGCCGGGCAGGGGGACGGCGCTGAAAGGTGTATGGTCGCCCATGCCTTTGGCGCCAAGCACGCCGCGCGGCTGCATGGTGTACAGGTCGCGGCCCATAAACAACATGGCGTCGTGGCTGAAGGTCCATTCGATATGGCGTGCCTCATCGGTCAAGCGTAGCGTGTCCAGGTTGCCGAGCTGGTGGCGCACCGGGTACTGCCTGATCGACGGTTCAAAATTAACGATGCCGGTCAGGGCGATCTGGCGCCGCCACTGGAGCGCCTGCGGATCGGTCGCAGAAGTAAGGCCGCGCAGGAACAGCGCCGGTCCTTCGGAACGGGTGGACTCGGTAAAGCCGCCGGCCGGGGACAGCGCGCGGTTCAGCGGGTGTACGCCGGCCAGCATCAGGCCATTCTGGTACATCATGGAGCCGGCCCAGGTCAGGGCAAGGTAAAAGCCGATCAGCAGCGGTGCTGCGGTGGCGGCTAGCGCGGCGCCCGACGGCGGGGCGGTGCGGTCCGGCTTAAAGGCGCCGTAGGCGATGTAGACCAGCAGCGCCAGGCACAGGGCGCTTGGCGCGAGCATCACGTAGCCGGAGGCGAGGTGGCCCATCAGCAGCAGGGGCAGCAGCAAGACCAGGATGGCGCTGCGGCGCCCGCTCAGGGAGACGTAACTGCCGGCCAGCCAGGCCGTCATCGTCAGCAGCACCAGTTCGAGCACCAGCAGGTAGTGGCGCGCATCGACCACGCGGGTGCTGAGCCAGTCGGTGCACAGCACCGTCAGCAAGGCCGGCAGGCCGACCGCGAACACGATCAGCGCGCCGGAGGCGGCCGCGATGGCGCCAAAGATCGCCAGCCGCGCCAGTGGCCGGTGCAGCAGCCAGAGCCAGCGGCTTGGCTGGCGGTAGGCGCCGAACTGCACCATCGCAAACGCCAGTGCGGCCAGCATGTAGACGGCCAGCGCGATCATGTGCGGCTCGTAGCGCAGTTGCAGCAAGTCGAACAGGCGGTTGACGAACAGCTGCAGCAGCAGGTGCGCGGCGGCGAAGATCAGGGCAGCGTTGCGAAAGTGCCGGCACTCGCTGAAAAAAAGCTCTCTCATGGCCGCTCTCAGGCAGCTGCCGCAACGGGCGTGGAGGCTATGTGGCCGCTGGCCAGAAAGCCGTTAACGGCGCGGTCCAGGCTGACCGGCATTGCTTGGGCGCTGCGCGCGCCGAGCAGGGCCAGGCGCGCGCCAAAATCGTCCTGCTGGTCGAAGACGATGAAGTGGGTCAGGCCGTCGATGCGCTGCACCTGCAGCACGCCGGGCAGGTGGGCCAGGCTAGGCTCGCGAAACGGAAATTCGGCCACCCACAGCTGCACCCGTTCGCAAAATTCGCCCGGGGCCGACATGTGGCGCAGCGCGCCGCGTTCTAGGATGATCAGGTTGTCGGCCACGCGCTCGATTTCTTCCATCTGGTGCGAGCAGTAGATGATGGTCGACTCGTCGGCCAGGCTGGAAAACATCAGCGCTTCGAGAAAGGCGCGCTTGGCGACGACGTCCAGCCCCAGGGTCGGTTCGTCGAGTACCAGCAGTTCCGGGCTTTGCGCCAGCGCCAGCGCTAAATTTACGCCGGCGCGTTCGCCGCGCGAGAGCTGGGCGATGCGCTGCTCGGGCAGCACATTGAAGTGGCCAATGACGTCGTCGTAGCGGGCCTGGTTCCACAGGCTGTACTGGCGGCGCTGCATGGCGGTCACTTCGTTGATGCTCATCCAGCCGGGCAGGGTGTGTTCTTCATTGACGAAGCCGATGCGCCCGCGCAGTTGCGGGGTCAGGCGCGCACTGTCGCAGCCGAGGATGTGCGCGCGGCCCGAGGTCGGCGTTTCAAAGCCGAGCAGCACGCGAAACAGCGTCGACTTGCCGGCGCCGTTGGCGCCGACGATGGCGTGGATGCCGCCGCGCGGCACGTGCAGCGTCATGCCGTCGAGCGCGCGCTTGCGGCCGTATTGCATGACGAGGGAGTTGGTCTGGATGATGAAGTCGGACACGGGGCAGCTTAGGCGGTTTTTTTGGAAAGGCTCAGCGCCAGCTCGCCGGCGACGGCGTCGAGCAGCGCCTGGGCCGGGTAATCGAGCCCGATCACGTCGCCCACGAAGCGCTGCACCGCGTCGTCGAGCCGGCGCGAGCGTTCTGCATGGGACAGGCGCTGGCGCGGGATGGCGACGAATAGCCCCAGCCCGGCGCGCGCATCGAGCCAGCCTTCGGCCGTCAGTTCGCTGTAGGCCTTGGCCACGGTGTTGGGGTTGACGGTGAGCTGCTGGGCCAGGCCGCGTACGCTGGGCAGGGCGGCGCCCACGGCCAGTTCACCGCTGGCGATCATGCGCCGCACGCCGTCGACGATCTGGCGGTTGATCGGGCGTGGGTCGCCCGTGGCGATCTGGAGCATTAATGCGGCGCGGCGGGTCATGGTTGCCTCTCTACTGTACTACTACGGTTAGTACAGTAACAGCGGCTTGTCCCCTCGTCAATGATTGATTGATACATACATGGCGAACCGCTGCGACGCTTGTTCGATCTCACTATCGTCTATCTTGCCACTGTTCCGTGGATTGCTCCCGCCGGGGGTGGCGCCACCTCTGAACAAATGCGCACGCAAAAAATAGACATAAAAAAACCTGCAAGGCGCGAACCTTGCAGGCTTTTTAGTCAGGCAAACAGCAATTACATCATGCCGTCCATACCGCCCATGCCGCCCATGCCACCCATGCCGCCACCCATGCCGCCAGCTTGCTTGTCTTCAGCTTGCTCGCATACCATGGCGTCGGTGGTCAGCATCAGGCCAGCGATCGATGCTGCGTTTTGCAGTGCCGAACGGGTGACTTTTGCTGGATCCAGAACACCCATTTCGACCATGTCGCCGTAGGTGCCGTTGGCTGCGTTGTAACCGTAGTTGCCGGTGCCGGCCAACACTGCTGCCACCACAACGGACGACTCTTCGCCGGCGTTTTGCACGATCATGCGCAGTGGCTCTTCCATGGCGCGCATGACGATCTTGATGCCTGCGTCCTGGTCAGGATTGTCGCCCTTGACGGTGATGTTGGCACGTGCGCGCAGCAAGGCTACGCCGCCGCCAGGAACAATACCTTCTTCAACGGCAGCGCGGGTTGCGTGCAGTGCATCTTCAACGCGTGCTTTCTTTTCTTTCATTTCGACTTCGGTTGCAGCGCCAACCTTGATCACTGCAACGCCGCCTGCCAACTTGGCAACGCGCTCTTGCAGTTTTTCGCGGTCGTAGTCCGACGTTGCTTCTTCGATCTGCACACGTACTTGCTTGACGCGCGCTTCGATGTTTTCAGCCTGGCCCGCACCGTCGATGATGATGGTGTTTTCCTTGCCTACTTCGATCCGTTTGGCCTGGCCAAGTTCAGCCAGCGTGACTTTTTCCAGCGTCAGGCCAACTTCTTCAGCGATCACCTGGCCGCCGGTCAGCACTGCGATGTCTTCCAGCATGGCCTTGCGACGGTCGCCAAAGCCTGGGGCCTTGACTGCGCACGTTTTCAGGATGCCGCGGATGTTGTTGACAACCAGGGTTGCCAGCGCTTCGCCTTCGATGTCTTCTGCGATGATCAGCAGTGGACGGCCGGCTTTGGCGACTTGTTCCAGGATTGGCAGCAGGTCACGGATGTTCGAGATTTTTTTGTCGCACAGCAGGACGAATGGGTTGTCCTGGATCGAGACTTGCTTCTCTGGGTTGTTGATGAAGTACGGCGACAGGTAGCCGCGGTCGAACTGCATGCCTTCTACGATGTCGAGCTCGTCGTTCAGGGACTTGCCGTCTTCAACGGTGATGACGCCTTCCTTGCCGACTTTTTCCATCGCTTCCGCGATCCGCTCGCCGATCGAGTAGTCGGAGTTGGCCGAAATGGCGCCAACCTGGGCGATTTCTTTGGTCGTCGTGCATGGCTTGGCGATTTTTGCCAGCTCTTCGACGGTGGCAGCAACTGCCTTGTCGATGCCGCGCTTCAAGTCCATTGGGTTCATGCCGGCGGCCACGAACTTCATGCCTTCGCGCACGATGGCCTGGGCCAGCACGGTCGCGGTGGTGGTGCCGTCGCCGGCGTTGTCGCTGGTGCGGGAAGCAACTTCCTTGACCATTTGCGCGCCCATGTTCATGAGCTTGTCTTTGAGTTCGATTTCTTTCGCAACCGATACACCGTCCTTGGTGATGGTTGGCGCGCCGAACGAGCGCTCGATGACCACGTTGCGTCCTTTAGGACCCAGGGTGACTTTCACTGCATTGGCGAGAATGTTGACGCCTTCAACCATCTTGGCGCGCGCTGCGTCGCCGAATACTACATCTTTAGCTGCCATGTTTTTTTCTCCGAAAATTGGTGTTGCGAGAATATGAGGTGATTACTTGACCAGGACGGCCATGATGTCTTCTTCGCGCATCACCAGCAGTTCGTCGCCGTCAACTTTGACGGTTTGGCCGGAGTATTTGCCGAACAGCACGCGGTCGCCGACTTTGACTTCCAGCGGGCGAACTTTGCCATCGTCCTGGACTTTACCGTTGCCGATGGCGAGGATCTCGCCCTGGTCCGGTTTTTCTGCGGCTGCGTCAGGAATGATCAGGCCGGATGCAGTTTTGGTTTCCTGGTCGAGACGCTTGACGATAACGCGATCGTGCAATGGGCGAAGGTTCATGCAAAACTCCTTAATGTTCAATGGTTTGACTTGCTATTCTTGGCCAGTACACGGCGTGCAGGGCCTGGAAATCATTGTTAGCACTCTCTGCTAACGAGTGCTAATTATAGGGACGGTACCGCGTATTTTCAAGGCATCATCCTTTTTATTTCAATAAACTGCTTGATCTCGCGCAAACTTTTCCTTTCCTTGTCGCCCGTTTTGCAATCATGCTCTGCTTCAATAATCGACGCTAACGTACTGAATCGGTTGACTAAAAATCGTTGACGGCTCTATAGTATTGGGATGATTTCTGAATTCAATGACCTGTCCGACAAAATCGACCGCCTTGCCGCGTTGACGCTGTCCCTACGCCGCGAGAATGCCACTCTGCGCCAAGCCAATGCTTTACTTGCTGCTGAGAACGTAGCCTTCATGGAACGCCTGTCCGAAGCCCAGCGCCGGGTTGAGGCCTTGCTGGCCAGCATTCCCGCCGAGGCCGGCGATGAAGACAACCTTCCCGCCGAAGCGACCATCCATGACGAGGCAGCCCAATGATCCAACTCGATGTCACCCTCATGGGTAATCCCTACCGACTGGCCTGCAAGGAGGGCGAGGAACGCACGCTCAAGGAAGCGGTCAGCTACCTTGACGGCAAAATGTGCGCGCTGCGCGACTCCGGCAAGGTCAAGGGCAACGACCGCATCGCCGTGATGGCCGCGCTGAGCGTGACGGCTGAATTCTTATCCTCGAAAGCGGGACAAGGACCGCTGTCGGACTTGTCGATATTGGAAGTCAAGGAAAAAATCGGTGCCATGCATACCGCACTGGACGACGCCCTGACGCCGCAGGAAAATTTGTTTTAAAACCTGTTTTCGTTTGACATGGCGACACATCGGAGTAAACTCCGTCTCACCCTGCGGTGTTCGCGATTGCCATATATTCCTTGAACCATTTATGTGCACAGGTTGCGGAATTTTGTTTGATGGGAGTGAGCGTCACTTGTTTGACGAACCCGAAATTGAACTAACTGTGACCGCCTTGAACCATTAGGTTCAGGATGCCGGCAAGAACGGCACATGCGGGGTCTTATTCTGTAAAAGCGGTTGCACGCCTTTCGGCGCAACCGCTTTTTTTATGGGCAAACGACATGCGTTACTGGCTGATGAAATCCGAACCCGATGAAGTGAGCATCGACGACGTGCTGGCGGCACCCGGCCAGACGGTGCCATGGTTTGGCGTTCGCAACTACCAGGCGCGCAACTTCATGCGCGACGACATGCAAGCGGGCGACTTGGCCTTTTTCTATCATTCGAGTTGCGCGGAACCGGGCATCGCGGGCGTCGTCGAAATTGCCAGCGGCGCCTATCCGGACGCCACCCAGTTCGATCCCAAAAGCCACTATTACGATCCGAAGGCAACGCGGGAGACGCCGCGCTGGATCAGCGTGGACGTCAAAGCGGTGCGCAAGACGCGCTTGCTGAGCCTGAAGGAACTGCGCAGTTGTGCGGAACTGGAAGCGATGCGCCTGCTGGCCAAGGGCAGCAGGCTGTCCGTGATGCCGGTGGAAGTCTCGGAGTGGAAGTTCATCGATAAGCTGCTGCGCCAGCCAGGGTAATTGCGCGGCGCACGTGCAAACTTGCTGGTAGAGTCGGTAAGATAGTCAAACTCAGTAACGACGACAATGAAAAACCTGCCAATTGGTGTGCGCCTGGGAAGCGTGTTTGCCTTGCTTCTGCTCCTGCTGCTCGCGGTAACCGCCATCGGCGTATGGCGCATGAACAGCGCCAGTGAGATGACGCGCCACATGCTCCACACCCGGCTGCCCAACGAGCGCATGGTCGACGAATGGTTCAAGATAATTGAAGTAAACGCGGCGCGCACCACCACCGCCTGGCGCGCCGTCGATCCGGCCGAGCAAAAGGAGATAGAAGCCGAGATGAAAAAATCGTCGGCCCACGCGACCGAGATTCAAACCATCCTGGCAACGTCGATCACCGAGCCAGCCGCCAAGGCGGCGCTGGATAGCGTGCTTGCCACGCGCGCCGCCTACACCGAAGCGCGCACACGCGTTTTCAAGGAAAAAGCTGCCGGCAATCTCGCGGGGGCCAAGGAAATTTTCGACAAGGAGATGGCCGTCAAGCGCGAAGCCTACCTCGCCAGCCTGGCCCAGCTGTCCCGCACCCAACGCGGCCTGCTCGACCAGAGCGGCGCGCAAATCGATGCCAACTACGCCAGCGGGCGCCAGCTGATGATTGCGCTGGGCGTGCTTGCCGTCATCCTGGCGGCAAGCTGCGCGCTGATCATTACGCGCAGCATCACCCGGCCTATTGCTGAAGCGGTGCGCGTGGCGCGCGCCGTTGCTGCGGGCGACTTGACCAGCAACATTGAAGTCGAGACCAGCGATGAGACTGGCCAACTAATGGGAGCGCTCAAAAACATGAATGACAATCTGGTCGGGCTGGTATCGCAGTTGCGCATTGGCACCGACACCATCAATACAGCATCGCGCGAGATTGCCAGCGGCAATCTGGACTTGTCCTCGCGTACGGAAGAGCAAGCCAGTTCGCTGGAACAGACCGCCGCGTCGATGGAACAGCTGACGGCGACGGTAAAAAACAATGCCGCCCATGCGCGCGAGGCAAACACGCTGGCGATCGACGCCCGGGCGGTGGCGCGCCAGGGTGGCGACGCGGTGAGCGAGGTGGTGGCCACCATGGGTACGATTAACGATTCGTCACGCAAGATTGTCGACATCATCAGCGTGATCGACGGCATTGCATTCCAGACCAATATCCTGGCGCTGAACGCGGCCGTGGAGGCAGCGCGCGCGGGTGAACAGGGGCGCGGTTTCGCCGTTGTGGCGGCGGAAGTGCGCAGCCTGGCGCAGCGTTCGGCGGCAGCGGCCAAGGAAATCAAGGAACTCATTGGCGACTCGGTCGACAAAGTCGAGATCGATTCGCGCCAGGTGGCGCGGGCCGGCGCGACAATGCAGGACGTGGTGGCCAGCATCGGGCGCCTGAGCGGCCTGGTTGGCGATATCAGTACGGCCAGCAACGAGCAGCAAGAAGGCATCGAGCAGGTCAACGTGGCCATCACGCAAATGGACGGCATCACGCAGGAGAACGCGGCGCTGGTGGAGCAGGCCGCCGCCGCCGCAGCATCGATGCAGGAGCAGGCGCAGCAGTTGGCGCGGCTGGTCGACACCTTCAAGCTTGCGCGCGCGTCTGCCGTTCCCGCGCGCCCTGGTCGGCCCGGGCCGCGTGCACTGGCTGCCTGAGGACGGTGCACTCCTTGACGCTGTAAAATGCTTGCTTTCAATATAGGCGAGGCAAGCAGCGATGATACGGACGAAAGCAAGCGCTGCGGGGCGGCGCTGATGGACTGGGGCCTGATCGTCATCTTGCTCATCATGGGCGCGGGCGGCGGCTTCGCTGCGGGGCTGCTGGGCGTGGGCGGCGGCATGGTACTGGTGCCGTTCATCACGATGATTTTTGCCGCCAAGGGATTTCCTCCGACTGTGCTTGTGCACATGGCAATTGCCACCTCGCTTGCCACCATCATGTTCACGTCGCTCTCGTCGGTACGCGCACACCATTTGCATGGCGCGGTGCGCTGGCCGATTGTCTGGCTGCTCGCGCCCGGCATTGCGATCGGTTCGTGGCTGGGGCCGTGGTTGGCCAAGCAACTCAATACGTCGGCGCTGGCGCTGGTGTTCGGGGTATTCGTGGCCTTGTCGGCCACGCAAATGATCCTCAATCGCAAGCCGCCGGCCTCCCGTGAATTGCCGGGGCCGCCCGGCATGTTTGCCGTGGGCGCCGTGATTGGCGTGGTGGCCGGGCTGGTGGGGGCGGGCGGGGGCTTTTTGTCGGTGCCCTTCATGGGCTGGTGCAATGTAAAAATGCACAATGCGGTGGCCACCAGCGCGGCGCTCGGCTTTCCGATTGCCTTGTCGGGCACGCTGTCGAATATGTATTTCGGCTGGAACGAGCCGCTCTTGCCAGCGCATTCGCTGGGCTATATCTATGTGCCGGCGTTGCTGGTGATTGCGGCGGCCAGCGTGCTGATGGCGCCGGTGGGGGCGAGGGCGGCGCACCGGATGCCGGTGCAAAAACTCAAGCGGATATTTGCGATGGTGCTGTATTGCCTGGCCGCTTATATGCTGTGGAAGGCTTACGCCACCGCGGTTGCATAAGTTCCGCCACACACATCGTCCTCCCGGAGGCGGCGGTGCGACGACTCGCGACCCAAAGAACAGTTACTCAGTTGAACCGTTCTATGGGTCGCGAGTCGTCGGGTTTTAAACCTGCGCGGCCTGCCTGGCCTGCATCGAATACGCCCACCACAACATCGCCAACGCGCCGATGATCATCGGCAGCGACAGCATCTGGCCCGACGTGATCGGCAGGCCGGCCACCGTGACTTGCCAGTCCGGCACGCGGAAATATTCAGTAAAGAAACGCGCGCAGCCATACAGCAGCGTAAACATGGCGCCCACCGCGAGACGCGGACGCGATGTGCGTGAAAACAGCCACAACAGCGCAAACACGAGCAAGCCATCGACCAGCATCTGATAAAGCGGCGACGGATGGCGCAGACCGTCCAGGAACACCGGATCCGGATGCAAGGGGAAGCGGATATCCGGCCAGCGCATGGCCCACGGCAAGGTCGCATCGGCAACCCGCCCCGGCAGTTCGGCATTGATGAAGTTGCCCATGCGGCCGGCGGCGTAGCCGAGCGGCACCAGTGGCGCGATGAAGTCATACACGTCGAGCAGATTGCGCTTGGCCTTGCGCGCCCACAGCGCCATTGCCACCAGCACCCCCAAAAAGCCACCGTGGAAGGACATGCCGCCCTGCCAGATCTTGAAGATATCGATCGGGTGCGCCATGAAATGCGCGGGCTGATAGAAGAACACTTCGCCCAGCCTGCCGCCCAGCACGACGCCAAGCATGCCATAAAACAGCATGTCGTCGAGGTCATCGTTTTTCCAGCCTTGCGCGGCAATATGCGCCTGCTTGATGCGCACGCGGCCCAGAATGATGAACATGGCGAAGGCCAGCACATACATCAGCCCGTACCAGTGGATGGACACGGGGCCGAGATGCAAGGCAATCGGATCCGGCATCGGATGAGTCAGCATTGGGTGTCTTTCTTGAAAGCCAGGCAGCACGTGCTGCCAACGTCCGGTATTCTACCCTCAGCGCGCGATCACGTAGAGCGAAAGCACCCGAAGAGCGCCTTCCGCCAAACGCATGACCTGGCGGTTACTTTCTCTTGTTGAAGGTATTGTTCAAACGTTCTTTTTTGCGCTGCTCGTCGAGCTTGTGGTCTTTTTTCTTGTCGAGGCCAAAGATTTTTTCGACGTACTCGAACCAGATGAAGGCAAAGCACATCAGGCCGATCACCCACCACCACGACATGGCGGCGAACTTCCAGACTTCAAAAAACTTCAGCGCGCCGAGGACGAGTATTAAGATGATAATGGGCATGGAAACTCCTTTTCGTGCTCCCATCTTACAAACAATTTACTTGCTTGTGGTTATTAATCGCGCTGGCGTACCGTCAACCGTGGCGCGCAGGTAACCGTTGTAACAAACATTGCTGCCGGCTCTACGATTGCGTAAACGCGGTAGAATCAAGGCAGTTGGAATACTTTGGAGAGAGTGATGAAACGTTCCCTGATGTTGTGTATGGTGTTGTCGGCGCTGGCGTCGTCGAGTGCGATGGCAAGTGCCGATCTGGCCAAGGCAAAAAACTGCATGTCGTGCCACGCGGTTGCGAGCAAGGTTGTCGGCCCCGCCTTCAAGGACGTCGCTGCCAAGTATGCCGGCCAAAAAGATGCGGAAAACAAGCTGGTCGCCAAGGTCTTGAAGGGCGGCGCCGGTTCATGGGGCGCCGTGCCGATGCCGGCCAACCCGCAAGTGACGGAGGCGGAAACCCGCATCCTCGTCAAGTGGGTGCTGGCGCAGAAGTAATTGGTTGAGGTAGTTGGTTGAGGTAGTTGGTTGAGGTAGTTGGTTGAGGTAGTTGGTTGAGGTAGTTGGCCGTGGTAATGTGCGGCCGGCGTACTTCCCGGCCGCACCAATAAAAAACGCGCTCACTTGAGCGCGTTTTTTTTCGTCCTGCGGCGCAAGCCGCAGGCCAGGCTTACTTGATGACTTCGAGCTTGGCGCGCTTGCCGCCTTTAAAGGTGAACAGCGTCAGCGCGCCATCCTTGATGTCGCCCTTGTCGTCGAACTGGATCAGACCGGTCACGCCCTGGTGCTTGATTTTCTTCAGTTCCGGCAAATACTTGGCTGGATCGGCCGACTTGGCGTTCTGCATCGCATGCGCCATCACCATGACCGAGTCATACACGTACGGGGCGTACAACTGCACGTCGACATTGAAGCGCTTCTTGAAGCGCTGCGAGAAGTCGGCCAGTACTTTTTCCTGTGCTCCCATCACGCCGCCCGCTTCGGCGCAGGTCACGTTGCCCTCGCCCAGGCCGTCGCCCGCCAGGCGGATCATCGCTTCGGTACAGATGCCGTCGCCGCCCATGAACTTGGCGTTGATGCCCAGCGCCTTCATTTGCTTGACCATCGGGCCGCCGACCGCATCCATGCCACCGAAGAAGACCAGGTCAGGCTTCTTCGCTTTCAAGGAAGTCAAAATGGCGGTGAAGTCGGTTGCTTTGTCGGTGGTAAATTCCTTGGCGATGATGGTCACGCCCGGCGCGCTCTTGGCGCCCTTGACGAATTCGCCGGCCACGCCCTGGCCGTAAGCCGTGCGGTCGTCGATGACGGCGATTTTCTTCGCGCCCAGCTTGGTGGTGGCGTACTTGCCCAGCGTGCCGCCAAGCTTGTTGTCATTGGCGACAACGCGAAATGCGCCGGGAAAGCCTTGCTTGGTGTACATCGGCTGCGTGGACGATGGCGAAATCTGGGGAATGCCCGCATCGTTGTAGATCTTCGATGCCGGAACCGTGGTGCCGGAATTCAAGTGACCAATCACGCCCATAACCTTGGCGTCGACCAGCTTCTGGGCCACTGCGGTGCCTTGCTTGGGATCGGCGCCGTCATCTTCCGTGATTAGCTGGAAAGTGACTTTCTTGCCGTTGATCAGGAAACCCTTGGCGTTCAGTTCCTCGATCGCCATTTTGGCGCCGTATTCGTTATCTTTACCCAAGTGCGCGCTAGGGCCGGAGATGGGACCGACGTGGCCGATCTTGACGACTTCCTGGGCGCTTGCCGAGCCTGCAAATGCCAGGGCGATGGCGAGTGGAATAAGTTTGGTCGTGAACTGCATGTGCATTCTCCAATGGTGTGATAACAACAGCGCTTGTGGCGCCGATTTTCATATTTTTTGCGTAGGGCAAAAGGTACAACAAATTGTCGGGTTCGCAAAGCCGAATGTCTGCCAAGACCGGGCAAATGCCGCTAGCCACACCATCAACGTCTCATTGCTGCAGCGGTGTACGCGCGCCTTGCAATGCGTGAACATTATTGTAAGCAGTTGAAAGCAACACGCTATTTCTTTAGCGTTTGCAGGTGGGATACTTCCTGCGCCACGGCACGCACGACGATCTTTTCGATGGTATCGTGCAGTCCGGCGCGGATTTCCTCGGCCAGACCACCGATGGCCGCCTTCAGGATTTCTTCCAGGCTGTCGCGCAGGCGCTGTTCGAGCACAAAATCGACGCGGCCCTGCAGTTGCTGCAAGATGCGTTCCGACAGGCGCCGTTCCAGCAGGTTCCACTGGGGTTCGGTCCAGTTGTCAATCGCCCGCGTTTCCAGGTCGGCGTTGGCCTGGTCCGCCAGCGGCGCCGCGTCCAGCCTGGCGGGAGCGGCCGGCTTGTCCGCCTTGTCGCTGAAAACTTCCGTCAATACCGGAATGCTGTGGTCGAAGGCGGGATTCTGGCTCATGGTCTAGGCGGCGACGAAGTGGGTGAGGGGAAAGGATTGCTGTTTGTAGGCCAGGTAGCGCTTGCGTCCGGCGGCGGCGTCATCTTCGGCCGTGGAAATGATCTCGAATACGCGCTGGAACCGTTCAAAGCGCAGCGGTGTCGCCTGCGTCAGGTTGACCAGCATATCGTAATGGGGAAACTCGCCCTCCAGGCTGTCGGTGACGATGATGGGCGAGTGCGGCGCCAGCGCATCGCCAGCCATAGCGTGAGGCAAAAAATCGGTCTCGCCCACGGTCCACAGGCCACTGTTCAGTGCTGCGGCCTGGGCGGCGTCGGCGGCCAGCAGCACCAGCTTGCCGCGCGCGCCGTAGGCCTTCCGCGCGAGGCGGCAGGCGTAACTGACCTTGTCCGAAATATTGGTGTGAAAGTCAATGCGCGTCATTGCATCGCTCAAAACTGGAACCCCGGCGGCGCCGTGGAGGATGCAGGCTTGGCCGCGGCGGCTTCCTTGCGCCGCTTTTCCGCTTCCTGGGCGGCGGCCGCTGCGCGCAGAGCTGCCTGGTCGGGCCCGGCCTTGACGGGCTTGGGCGCGGCGGACGCTGCCGTTGGATACTGGTAGTTCGCTGGCAGCATCTTGCTCGTTGGGTAAAGCGCGACATTGAGCATCGAATTCCAGGCCTCCGCCTGAAAGCCGGTCGACTTGGCGCTGCCAACGGTCAGAAAAGGCATGCTGCCGTTGCCGCCTGCCTCCTTGAGTTTTGCCACATCGGCGTCCGAGCCCACCGTTTTCTCGATAAAGGGGATGCCGCGTGCTTTCAGGAAATTGCGCCCCTCGTCGCAGCCGGCGCAGGGGTTGGTCGTAAATAAGATGACCGGGAAATTGCGCGTCGCCGTTGCCAGCGCGTAGGGCAACGAGACGCCGCCCATGTCGCCGCCGCCGGCCTTGATCTGCGACGGCTTGGCCGTTGGCGGCGGGGGCTGATCCGAAAAATGCGTCTTGCCGCTGGCATCGACCCATTTGTACATTTGCGCGCTGGCGCTGCCCATGCACAGTAGCATGGCCAGGCCGAGGAAAGCGCCGTGGCGCACGTTCGATGTGATTGCAAAAATCATTTTTCGGTCTCCTGCGGGCACGCTCAGGCTTGCATGCCGCTGTGGCGCAACAGCGCGTCGATGCTCGGTTCGCGGCCGCGGAAGGCCTTGAACGATTCGAGCGCCGGGCGCGAACCACCGACTGCGAGGATCTCTTGTTGAAACCGCTTGCCGGTGTCCTCGGACAATGTCCCACCGCCGGCCGCCACCGCCTCTTCGAAGGCGGCGTAGGCATCGGCGGACAAGACTTCTGCCCACTTGTAGCTATAGTACCCGGCGGCATACCCACCTGCAAAGATATGTCCGAAAGAGTGTTGGAATCGGTTGAACGGGGGCGGCGTCATGACCGAGAACTTGGCGCGAACTTCGTTGATCAAGTCTTGAACGGCCTTGGAACTGGTCGGATCGTAATCAAAATGCAAATGCATGTCGACCAGCGAGAATTCCACTTGGCGCAGCGTTTGCATGCCGGATTGGAAATTTTTCGCCGCTGTCATCTTGTCGAACAAGGCGCGCGGCAAGGGTTCCCCGGTTTTGACGTGCGACGTCATGTTTTGCAGGACTTCCCATTCCCAGCAAAAGTTTTCCATGAATTGCGACGGCAATTCGACGGCATCCCATTCAACGCCCGAAATACCGGACACCGACAGTTCGTCAACTTGCGTAAGCATGTGGTGCAGGCCGTGGCCGAACTCGTGGAACAGCGTGGTCACTTCGTCATGCGTAAACAGCGATGGCTGCTGCACGCCGTCGACCGTGGCCGGCGACGTAAAGTTGCACGTCAGGTAGGCGACCGGCGTTTGCAGGGTGCCGCCCGTCTCGCTGCGGCGCCCGCGCGCGTCATCCATCCAGGCGCCGGGACGCTTGCCGCTGCGCGCGTACAGGTCCAGGTAGAACTGGCCGACCAGCTTGCCGTCGCGCTCGATGCGGTAAAAGCGCACGTCGGGATGCCAGGTGGGCGCCGTATCCGGCGCAATCTGGACCGAGAACAGGCTTTGCACCAACTGGAACAAGCCGTCGATGACTTTTGACTCCGGGAAGTATTCCTTCACTTCCTGGGCCGAAAAAGCGTAGCGGCGCTCGCGCAGCTTTTCCGAGGCGTAGGCCTGGTCCCAGGCTTCGAGTTGTTCGATACCCAGTTCGGTCCGGGCAAAGGTGCGCAGCTCGGCCAGGTCTTGCTCGGCGAACGGGCGCGCGCGCCGGGCCAGGTCTTCGAGGAAGGCAATCACGTGTTCCGGGCTTTGCGCCATTTTTGGCACCAGCGACACTTCGGCGAAGTTGCGGTAATCAAGCAACTTGGCTTCTTCGTCGCGCAGCTTGAGCAGCGTGGAAATATTGTTGGTGTTATCCCAGTTTTCAAGCTGACTGAACACGCTGCCCATGTCGGACGCCTTGGTGGCGCTGGCGCGGTACATGGTTTCGCGCAAGTCGCGCTTGTCGGCGAACTGCAAGACCGGGAAGTAAGAAGGGAAGTGCAGCGTGAACTGGTAGCCGCTCTTGCCGTCGGCTTCGGCGGCGGCGCGCGCCGCCTGCTTTGCGTCGGCGGGCAGGCCCGCCAGGTCGGCTTCGTCGGCCACCAGCAGCTTGTAGTCATTGGTGGCGTCGAGCACGTTCTCGGAAAAACGGGTGGAGACGGCCGCGTGCTGTTCCTGGATCGCTGCAAAGCGTTCCTTCTTGTCGGCCGACAGTTCGGCGCCGCCCAGGCGGAAGTCGCGCAGGGCGTTCTCGATGATTTTCTTGCGCGCTGGCGACAGCGCCGCGTAGGCCTCGCTGGCCTTGATGGCCTTGTACTTGCCGAACAGCGTCTCGTTTTGCGACAGCGCGGTCCAGAATTCGGTCACGCGCGGCTGGTTCTCGTTGTAGGCGGCGCGCAGTTCGGGGGTGTCGACGACGGCATTCAAATGGCCGACGATGCCCCAGGCGCGGCCCAGGCGCTCGGTGGTGTTTTCCAGCGGCGTGACGAAGTTTTTCCAGGTCACGTTGGTGGACGGTTGTTCGAGCGCGCTCAGCACGCTGCTGGCCTCGGCGATCAATTGTTCGATCGCCGGCGCCACGTGCTGCGGCGCGATGGCATCGAAACGCGGCAGGCCGCTAAAGTCGAGGAGGGGATTGGTGGTGTCGGTATGCATGTTCTCTCCTGGTTGTTCAGTTGCGGCCCGCCAAACGGCTCAGGTCCGCTCGGCCGCTTCGACCGTGTTCATTAACAGCATGGTAATCGTCATCGGGCCCACGCCGCCGGGAACGGGCGTAATGTGCGCGGCTATTTCACGCACGTTTGCCGTATCGACATCGCCGCACAGCTTGCCGTTCTCGTCGCGGTTCATGCCCACGTCGATCACGATGGCGCCCGGCTTGACCATGTCGGCGGTCAGCGTGTTGCGCCGGCCCACCGCGGCCACGATGACGTCGGCCTGGCGCGTGTGGTAAGCCAGGTCCGGTGTCGCACTATGGCAGATGGTGACGCTGGCGTTCGCGTGCAAGAGCAGCAGCGCCATTGGTTTGCCGACCGTGTTGCTGCGGCCGATCACGACGGCATGCTTGCCGCGCAGATCGTAGCCGGTGCTTTCGATCAGCTTCATGCAGCCGTACGGCGTGCACGGGCGGAAACCCGACAGGCCCGTCATCAGTTCGCCGGCGGACAGGACGGAATAGCCATCCACGTCTTTGGAGGTCGAGATCGCTTCAATGACCTTGTGCGGGTTGATGTGCTTTGGCAAAGGCATCTGCACCAAAATGCCGTGGATCGCCGGGTCAGCATTTAATGCGGCGATGCGGTCTAACAGGGCCGCCTCGGTGAGATCGGCGTCGTATTTTTCGAGCAGGGAGTGAAAACCGACATCGGCGCACGCCTTGACCTTGTTGCGCACGTACACCTGGCTGGCCGGGTCTTCGCCTACCAAAATGACGGCCAGGCCGGGCTGTTTGCCCTTGGCGCTCAGCGCGCCGGCGCGGCGGCCGATTTCGGTGCGCAGTTGTTGGGAGAGGAGGACACCATCGATCAGTTGTGCGGACATGATTAGCTAGCCGGTTGCAGGGGGAGTCGAGATTATAAAGCGGTGCGCGCGTTGGCGGTGGGGAGGGGCTTAAATACGCCGGTGCACGGCAAGGAGAATCCTGGGTATATTCCACAATATGAAACACGATATCGTAATTTGAAAAACTATAAAAACACTGTTAGAATTCACGCACTAATTTTGGGTAATGATAAATTGTCAGCAAAACCGCTCGTACATGATTTCGGGCGCCAACAAAGGAGACGCATTAATGTCAGCTCAACTCGACCAGTTGACGGCCCAGGCCGCCAACGATCCCGATACCCTCGAAACCAAGGAATGGCTGGAGGCGCTCGAGGCCGTCATCGACAACGAAGGGCCTGAACGCGCCCATTACCTGATGGAACGACTGGTCGACCTGGCACGCCGCCGCGGCGCCCATATCCCATTTTCCAGCAATACCGCCTACGTCAACACCATCCCCACCCACCTCGAAGAGCATTGCCCCGGCAACCTCGAGTACGAAGAGCGCCTGCGCTCGTGGATGCGCTGGAACGCGATGGCCATGGTGGTCAAGGCCAACCGCGCCGACGGCGACTTGGGCGGCCACATTTCCAGCTTCGCGTCGCTCGCCAACATGCTCGGAATTGGCTTTAACCACTTCTGGCGCGCCCCGTCGGCCGACCACGGCGGCGACCTGCTGTATATTCAAGGTCACTCTTCGCCCGGTATTTATGCGCGCGCCTTTTTGGAAGGACGCCTGTCCGAAGACCAGTTGCTGAACTTCCGCCGTGAAGTCGACGGCAAGGGCTTGTCGTCCTACCCGCACCCAAAATTGATGCCAACGTTCTGGCAGTTTCCGACCGTCTCAATGGGCCTGGGCCCGCTGATGGCGATCTACCAGGCGCGCTTTCTGAAGTACCTGCATGCACGCTCGATCGCCGACACTGAAAACCGCAAGGTCTGGGTCTTTTGCGGCGATGGCGAAATGGACGAGCCGGAATCGATGGGCGCGATCGGCATGGCCGCGCGGGAGCGTCTCGACAACCTGGTGATGGTCGTCAACTGCAACCTGCAGCGCCTGGACGGTCCGGTACGCGGCAACGGCAAGATCATCCAGGAACTCGAAGCGGACTTCCGCGGCGCCGGCTGGAATGTCGTCAAGGTCATCTGGGGCCCGGGCTGGGATGCCCTGCTGGCCAAGGACAAGGATGGCATCTTGCAGCGCGTGATGATGGAAACCGTTGACGGCGAATACCAGAACTACAAGGCCAAAGACGGCGCCTACGTGCGCAAGCACTTCTTCGGCAAGCACCCGGAGTTGTTGAAAATGGTCGCCAACATGACCGACGACGACATCTGGCGCCTGACCCGCGGCGGTCACGATCCGCACAAGATTTACGCCGCTTTCAAGATCGCGCAAGAAAACAAGGGCACGCCGACCGTCCTGCTGGTAAAGACCGTCAAGGGCTTTGGCATGGGCAAGTCCGGCGAAGCGCGCAATACCGCGCACCAGACCAAGAAGCTCGACGACGAAGCCATCCGCGAAATGCGCGACCGTTTCGGCATCCCGATTCCTGACGACAAGCTGGCCGAAATTCCGTTCTTCAAGCCGGCCGACGACGCCCCTGAAATGGTGTACCTGCACAAGCGCCGCGAAGCGCTGGGCGGCTACCTGCCGCAGCGCCGTCCGCAAGCGGCCGAAACGCTGCCGGTGCCTGCGCTGTCGGCATTCCAGAACGTGCTCGACGCCACCCCGGAAGGGCGTGAAATTTCGACCACGCAAGCGTATGTGCGCATCATTTCCACGCTGCTGCGCGACCCGAACCTGGGCCAGCGCATCGTGCCGATCCTGGTCGACGAATCGCGTACCTTCGGCATGGAAGGCTTGTTCCGCCAGATCGGCATCTTCAACCAGCAAGGGCAGTTGTACGAGCCGGTGGATAAAGACCAGGTCATGTACTACCGCGAAGACAAGGCCGGCCAGATCCTGCAGGAAGGGATCAACGAGGCAGGCGGCATGAGCTCGTGGATTGCCGCGGCGACGTCGTACTCGACCAACAACCGCATCATGATCCCGTTCTACACCTTCTACTCGATGTTCGGCATGCAGCGCATTGGCGATTTGGCCTGGGCGGCGGGCGACATGCGCGCACGCGGCTTCCTGATGGGCGGCACCGCCGGGCGCACCACGCTCAACGGCGAAGGCTTGCAGCACGAAGATGGCCACAGCCACGTAATGGCGGCCACGATTCCGAACTGCCTGCCGTATGACCCGACCTTCGGTCACGAAGTGGCGGTCATCATTCAGGATGGCCTGCGCCGCATGGTGGCCAACCAGGAAGACGTGTTCTACTACATCACCCTGATGAACGAGAACTACCCGATGCCTGGCATGAAGGCCGGTAGCGAAGAAGGCATCCTGAAAGGCATGTACCTGCTCCAGGAAGGCAAGGCCGACGCCCAGCAGCGCGTGCAGCTGGTCGGTTCGGGCACCATCTTGCGCGAGTCGATCTTCGCGGCGCAATTGCTGGAGCAGGATTTCGGCATCGCCGCCGACGTCTGGTCCGCGCCATCGCTCACCCTGATTGCCCGTGACGGCCAGGACGCCGAGCGCTGGAACATGGTCAACCCGACCGGCGAGCAACGTTCACCGTATGTGACGTCGCTGATGGAAAAGACGACCGGTCCGATCATCGCCACCACCGACTACATGCGTTTGTTCGCCGAGCAGATCCGCGCATTCATGCCAAAAGGGCGCACCTACAAGGTGCTGGGCACCGACGGTTTCGGGCGTTCCGACAGCCGCGTCAAGCTGCGTGAATTCTTCGAGGTCAATCGCCATTACATCGTGGTGGCGGCGCTCAAGGCGCTGGCCGACGAAGGCGCGATCGCCACCTCGGTGGTGGCTGACGCCATCGCCAAGTACGGCATCGATCCGAACAAGCCAAATCCAGTGACGCAATAAGAACCGCCACCACATCGCCCTCGCGCAAGCGGGGGCCCATGGAACGGTTGCGTAGACCGAAGGTTTTATGGGTCCCCAGGTACGTGAGGACGATGTGTTGCGTGTGCCTAAACCAATAAGAACGCGAATAAGAACGGAGCAGCTATGAGCATAGTGGAAGTCAAAGTCCCGGATATCGGCGACTTCAAGGAAGTCGAAGTCATTGAATTAATGGTCAAGCCGGGCGACACCGTCAAGGTTGACCAGTCGCTGGTCACTGTCGAGTCGGACAAGGCCAGCATGGAAATCCCGTCCAGTCATGCCGGCGTGGTCAAGGAATTGCGCATCAAGATGGGCGACAAGATCGCCGAAGGATCGCTGTTGCTGATTCTTGAAGCATCCGATGCGGCAGCGCCGGCAGAAGCAGCACCGGCAGCACCGGCAGCGGCGGCACCAGCGGCTGCGGCACCGGCACCAGCGGCAGCAGCACCAGCGCCAGTTGCAGCAGCGCCGGCTCCAGCTGCAGCACCGGCGGCAGCGCCAGCGGCACCCGCCACATCGAACGCCAAGGCCCACGCATCGCCATCGATTCGCAAATTCGCGCGCGAACTTGGCGTCGACCTGACCCGCATCGCCGGCAGCGGTCCCAAAGGCCGCATCACCCAGCAAGACGTGCAAGGTTTCGTCAAGGGCGTGATGGCGAGCGCTTCGCCTGGCAACGGCACTGCTGCGGCCAAAGGCGGCAGCGGCGTCGGCCTCGATTTGCTGCCGTGGCCGTCGCTCGACTTCAGCAAATTCGGCCCGACCGAACTGCTGGCGCTGTCGCGCATTAAGAAGATCAGCGGACCCAACCTGCACCGCAACTGGGTGATGATCCCGCACGTGACGCAGTTTGACGAGTCCGACGTGACCGACCTCGAACAGTTCCGCGTCGATTCCAACGCGGCGCTGGCCAAGTCCAAGTCGACCGTCAAGCTGACCATGCTCGCCTTTGTGATCAAGGCCAGTGTCGCTGCGCTGAAAAAATACCCCGCTTTCAATTCGTCGATCGACGAGACCGGCGCCAACCTGATCCTCAAGCAGTACTACAACGTCGGCTTTGCGGCCGACACGCCGAACGGCCTGATGGTCCCGGTAATCAAGGACGCCGACAAGAAATCGATCTCGCAGATCGCCGTCGAAATGGGCGAACTGTCGGGCGCAGCGCGCGACGGCAAGCTCAAGCCGGCCGACATGCAGGGCGCGACCTTCACCATTTCGTCGCTGGGCGGCATTGGCGGCACGGCCTTCACGCCGATCATCAACGCGCCTGAAGTGGCCATCCTCGGCCTGTCCAAGTCGGCCATGAAGCCGGTGTGGGACGGCGCTGCCTTCCAGCCGCGTCTGATGCTGCCGCTGTCGCTGTCGTACGACCACCGCGTCATCGACGGCGCCATGGCCGCGCGCTTTACCGCATACCTGGCAGAAGTCATGTCGGATCTGCGCAAGTCACTGTTATAAGGAGACCGAACGATGAGCACAGACGTCAAGGTCCCGAATATCGGCGACTTCAAGGAAGTGGAAGTAATCGAGCTGATGGTCAAGGTTGGCGACACGATCAAGGTCGACCAGTCCTTGATTACGGTCGAATCCGACAAGGCCAGCATGGAGATTCCGTCGACCCATGCAGGCGTGGTCAAGGAATTGAAAATCAAGGTGGGCGACAAGGTGGCCGAAGGCTCGATCCTGCTGGTGGTGGAAGAGGGCGCCGGCGCTGCAGCTGCCGCGCCGGCGGCGCCAGTAACAGCGGCAGGGGCGGCCCCGGCCTCGGCGCCAGCCGAATCCCAGGCGCCGGCGCGTCCCGACGCAGCGCCCGTGGCAGCGTCGGCAACACCGGCGCCCACCATGGCCAAGTACGACGGCAAGGTCGACATCGAATGCGAGATGATGGTCCTCGGCGCCGGCCCCGGTGGCTATTCGGCGGCCTTCCGTTCGGCCGATCTGGGCATGAACACGGTGCTGGTCGAGCGCTACGCGGCGTTAGGTGGCGTGTGCCTGAACGTGGGCTGCATTCCATCGAAGGCGCTGCTGCACGTGGCGGCCGTGATCGATGAAACGGCCGGCATGGCCAAGCATGGCATCAGCTTTGCCAAGCCTGAAATCGACATCGACCAGCTGCGCGCCTACAAGGACAAGGTCATCACCAAGATGACCGGCGGGCTGGCCGGCATGGCCAAGGCGCGCAAGGTCAATGTGGTGCAGGGCGTGGGCAGCTTTGTCAGCGCCAACCATCTCGAGGTGACGGCGCAAGACGGCAGCAAGAAAGTCATCGCGTTCCAGAAGGCGATCATCGCCGCCGGTTCGTCGGTGGTGAACCTGCCGTTCGTGCCGGAAGATCCGCGCATCGTCGACTCCACCGGCGCGCTCGAACTGCGCCAGATCCCCAAGCGCATGCTGGTCATTGGCGGGGGCATCATCGGTCTCGAAATGGCGACCGTGTATTCCACGCTGGGCGCGCGCATCGACGTCGTTGAAATGCTTGACGGCTTGATGCAAGGGGCCGACCGCGACATGGTCAAGGTCTGGCAAAAGTTCAACGAAAAGCGCTTCGACAACATCTTCACAAAGACCAAAACGGTCGCGGTGGAGGCGCTGGCCGAAGGCATCAAGGTGTCGTTCGAAGCTGCCGAAGCGGGCGCCAAGGCGCCCGAGCCGCAGCTCTACGACCTGGTGCTGGTGGCCGTTGGCCGCAGCCCGAACGGCAAGAAGATCGCCGCCGACAAGGCCGGCGTGACGGTGACGGAGCGCGGCTTCATTCCGGTCGACGCCCAGATGCGCACCAATGTGCCGCATATCTTCGCCATCGGCGACCTGGTGGGCCAGCCGATGCTGGCGCACAAGGCGGTGCATGAGGCGCACGTGGCGGCCGAAGCGGCGCACGGCGAAAAGGCCTTCTTCGACGCGCGCGTGATTCCATCGGTGGCCTACACCGATCCGGAAGTGGCGTGGGTTGGCATTACCGAAGACGAAGCCAAGGCGCAGGGCATCAAGCTGGAAAAAGGCCACTTCCCGTGGGCTGCCAGCGGACGCGCCGTTGCCAATGGCCGCGACGAAGGCTTCACCAAGCTGCTGTTTGACGCCGAGACGCACCGGATTGTCGGTGGCGGCATCGTGGGCACGCATGCAGGCGACATGATCGGCGAAATCGCGCTGGCGATCGAGATGGGCGCCGACGGCGTCGATATTGGCAAGACGATTCACCCGCATCCGACCTTGGGCGAATCGATCGGCATGGCCGCCGAAGTGTACAAGGGTGTGTGCACCGATCTGCCGCCGATGCGCAAGCGCTAGTACGCGAAAAGCAAGGGACCTCACATCGCCGCAGCATGCGCGCGCCCGATGTGGGGCGCCCTCGATGGCACGGCAAAAAAAGGGAAGCTCACGCTTCCCTTTTTCAGTTTCTGATGATGCTGCGCTTTACAAAGCGCCAGAACAGCGTCGTGGCTGTTGTTTCTTTTTGATTAGCTGTAGCTGGTCCACGTGGTTGGAATCTCCAAATTGCCACTGCGGGCAGCGTCGGCATAGGCGCGCAGTTCGGCAAGCATGGCTTCCATTTGCTCGGTACTCGGGTTGGCCAAAAACCCTTTCATGCGTTCATTGAGCGCGGCCTGCTGGTCGCGCCATTCGTAACGAGCGGACTTGCTCATATGACCTCCTCGAAAGACTATAGATTGCCAGAACATGAACTAGTGCTCGGTGCGCTGACGCACGTTCGACCAGTTCGCCTTGCGGGCCTCAAGCGTCTTTAGGCGCGCGCATTACGCTGTGGTAGAACAGTGCAAGGCGCTGGTGCAGCCGGGCATTGACTTGCGCGCGCTGCTCGGTCGCCGGATCGAACAGGAAGCGCGAAAAAAAATCACCTATTACGCAGTTGATCAGGAAAGGCGGTATCAGCTCCATCTCCAGGTCGTCGCGCAATTGCGCGCGGATATCGGGCCTGGCGAAATAGTGCGCCAGCATGTCGCGCGACTGGCGTGGCCCGGCGTCATAAAACGAATGCGCCAATTCCGGATTGTTCTTCGCTTCGGCAACGACCATGCGCTGCACGGCCAGCGCTTCGGGTGCCGTGATCATGGCCAGAAAATGTTCGCTGAATTCGCCGATCACTTCTTTCATCGGACGCAGGTCGGTTTCCATCTCGTGCGGTGAAATAAAACGGCCGCGGTTGGCGATCAACACTTCCTTGAACAAGCCTGCCTTGCCCCCGAACTTGACGTAAATAGTGCGCACTGCCACATGCGCTTCGCGGGCGATGCACTCCAGGCTGACCTTGCCATATCCCAGCTCCAGGAATAGCTGCCCTGCCTTCGTGATCAGATTTTTGTTGCGCGCCTCGAGGTCGGCGGCGCGCGGGCGTCCTGCTGCTTTTATCATGGCACGCACTTTAAGGTAAAATAAAATGAAATGCAACCGTTTCATTTCTTGACTTGCTTTAAGGAATGAATATAATGCTCGAACCCCATTTCATTTCGGAGTAGTGCCATGTCCCAGACGCAAAGCAAAGCGGAGTTGAGCCAACTCGCTCCCGTGCCACCCGCCACCGAGCCGGCCGCGACGCCGCCGAACTGGCGTGCGCGCGGCATCATTGCCGTCATTGCGCTGGTGGCACTGGGCTTCGGCGCCAAGATGTGGTACCACAGCAGCCATTTCGTGGAGACTGAAAACGCCTATGTGGCCGGACACGTCCACCCGGTCTCGTCGCGCATCGGCGGCGTCGTCACCAAGGTGCTGGTAGAAGACAACCAGGCGGTCAAGGCGGGTGACGTCATCGCCGAACTCGATCCGGCCGACCAGCGTGTCAAGGTTGAACAAATCGAGGCGCAGATCGGCAGCGCCCAGCAGCAGGTGATCCAGGCCGACGCGCAGGTGGCGCAAGTGCGCGCCCAGGCGGGGGCCGCCAGCGCGCAGGTCGCGCAGTCGCAGGCGCTGCTGGTGCGCGCCAACCAGGATGCCGAGCGTTTCGGCCAGCTCTATAGCAGCACCATGAAAGCGGTATCGAAGGCCGAAGTGGACGCGGCCAACGCCAGCCGCGCCGGCGCCAAGGCCGACCTGGCCGCGCGCCGCGGCAACGCCGAAGCTGCGCAGGCGCAGATCAGCGCCGCCGGCGCCGCGCGCGACGTCGTCAAGGCCCAGATCAAGGTACTGCAGGCGCAGTTAAAGGATGCGAAGCAGCAGCTTGGCTACAACAGGATCGTCGCGCCGGTGGACGGTCGCCTGGGCCGGCGCAGCGTGGAAGTGGGCGCGCGCGTGCAGGCCGGGCAGCAGCTGGCCGCCATCGTGCAGGAAGAAGTCTGGATTACCGCCAATTTCAAGGAAACCCAGTTGGGTGGCCTGCATAGCGGCCAGGCCGTCAAGGTCCTCATCGATGCGCTGCCCAAGCAGCCTTTGATCGGCCGCCTGGAGAGCTTTTCGCCGGCCTCGGGCAACCAGTTCGCGCTGCTGCCGGCCGATAACGCCACCGGCAACTTCACCAAGATCGTCCAGCGCGTGCCGGTCAAGATCGTGCTGCGCCCGGAAGACATCAAGGCCCTCAAAGGCCGCCTGGTGCCGGGCATGTCGGCGATGGCCGAAATTGAACTCAATCAAACCGCGCCAGCTGCCCGCTAAGAGCACGCCATGACCAGTTCGAGCACAACACCGAGCACAACACTTCACGGTGGCGCCGCGCCGGCGCGCGCGGCGCCATCCGAGCATGTCGACCTGCGCACCTGGATCGCGGTGGCCGCCGGGATGCTCGGCGCCTTCATGGCGGTGCTCGACATCCAGATCACCAACTCGTCGCTGCGCGACATTCTCGGTTCGCTTTCGGCCACCCAGGAAGAAGGCTCGTGGATTTCGACCGCCTACCTGTGCGCCGAAATTGTCGTCATTCCCATGACGGCGCTCCTGACGCAGGTGTTCGGGCTGCGCGGATATATCATGGGCACCACTGCGCTGTTCCTGGTGTTTTCCACGCTGTGCGGCGCCGCCTGGAACCTCGAGAGCATGATCGTGTTCCGCGCGCTGCAAGGCTTTACCGGCGGCGCGCTCATTCCCATGGCCCTCACGCTCGTCATGGCCAAGCTGCCGCCGTCCAAGCGTGCGGCCGGCATGGCCATTTTTGGCCTGACCGCCACGCTGGCGCCATCGATGGGCCCGACCGTGGGCGGCTACCTGGCCGAGATCTACGGCTGGCCGACCATTTTCTACATCAACTGGGTGCCCGGCATCTTGCTCATTTTCGGCATCTGGTGGGGCCTGGACGCGCAACCGCGGCGCTTGAAGCTGTTGGCCAATGCCGACTGGCTCGGCATCGCGCTGATGGCCGTGGGCCTCGGCTCCCTCACCATCATGCTCGAAGAAGGCAACTCGAAAGACTGGTTCGATTCGAGCTTCATCATCACCTTTGCGGGCCTGGCGCTGTTCGGCATTCTGGGCTGGGTGTACACCAGCATGAGCCGTCCGGAGCCGTTCGTGAACCTGCGCCTGTATGGGCAGCGCAACTTCTTGGTCGCCACGGTGCTCTCGGCCGTTATCGGCATGGGCCTGTATGGTTCCTCGTTCCTGCTGCCGCTGTACCTGGGCCAGATCGCCGGCTACACGCCGACCCAGATTGGCCTGGTCATCATGTGGGCCGGCCTGCCGCAGCTGTTCATCATGCCGTTCGCCGCGATCCTCTCGTCCAAGGTCGACAACCGCATCCTGTGCGCCTTCGGCCTGACGCTGTTTGGCATTTCGTGCCTGATGAACGCGCACATGGACGCCACTACCGGCTACGACCAGCTGTTCTGGTCGCAGGTGGTGCGCGCGCTGGGCCAGCCTTTCATCATGCTCACGCTGTCGCAGTTCGCCATGCATCACATCAGCGAGCGCGATACCGCCTCCGCGTCCAGCCTGTTCAACATGACGCGCAATCTGGGCGGCTCGATCGGCATTGCAATGCTCGGCACCATGCTCACCAACCGCGAGCACTTTCATTCGGCCGTGATCGGCGAATCGGTGTCGTCGCTGGCGCCGGCCACCCAGCTGCGGCTGGACCAGCTGACCAGTGCCTTCATGGCCAGGGGAGTTGACGCCGTGGCCGCCGGCCAGCAGGCGCTGGCTGCGATCGACCGCATCATCCGGCGCGAAGCGTACGTAATGGCCTATAACGACGGCTTTGTGATCATGGCGGTATTTTTGTTCGGCTGCGTTGCCGTGCTGATGCTCGCCGATAAAGTCCAAGCACCATCCGGCGCCAGCGCCGGCGCCCACTAATAAGTACGGAGAGTTCCCATGACGCCTTTTTCTCGACCGCTGATCTTGTGCGCGCTGCTCGCGCTGTCCGGCTGCACCACCATCGGCGCCGACTTCGTCGCTCCGCCCGGCGTGTCCGCACCGGGCTGGCGCAATGGCGGCGCCAGCGTTGACAGCGCGCGTCTGCCGGCCCAGTGGTGGACCGTGTTCAACGACGCCACGCTCAACGAGCTGGAAACGCGCGCCGTGCGCGACAACCCGGGCGTGAAAGCGAGCGCGCAGCGCCTGCTGCAGGCGCAGGCGCAGCTTTCCACCTTGCGCGCCGCGCAAGGCCCGAGCGTCAACCTGGGCACCTCGGTCGCCAATTCGCGCTCGTCGCAGTTCACGTCGCAGGCGCTGGCGCTGGGTGGGCGTTCGATCGAAGGCAACAACTACACCGTGGGCGCGTCGCTCTCGTACGAGATGGACCTGTGGGGACGCGTTCGGCGCGTGGTGGAAGCGGCCGACGCCCAGGCCCTGGCAACCCAGAACGACCGTGACGGCGTGATCTTGCTGCTGTCGGCGCAAGTGGCCAGCACCTACTGGCAGCTGCGCGGCATGGATGCCGAGATGGCGATCCTCAAGCAGGCGCTCGGTACGCGCGGCGAAGCGCTGCAGGTGATCGAGGCGCGCTACAACGGTGGCTTGACCAACGAACTTGACGTGGCGCGCGCGCGTGTGGAGCGCTCGAATGCGCAAGCCGATCTGGTGGAGGTGCAGCGTCAGCGCAATCTGCTCGAAAACGGCCTGGCCGTGCTGACCGGCGTCTCGCCGTCGGCGCCGCTGATTGCAAGCTTGACCGGCACCACGCTGCCGGAGCCGCCCGTCATTCCCGTGGGCCTGCCCGCCAGCTTGCTGTCGCAGCGCCCGGACCTGGCCGCCAGCGTGGCGCTGCTGCGCGCGGCCAACGCCAATGTGGCCGTGGCCGAGGGCGCGTTTTATCCGTCGCTCACGCTCACCAGCAACTTCGGTTTCGCGTCCGAGAGCCTGTCGGACCTGGCCAGGAGCGGGGCGCGCCAGTTTTCGGTCGGGCCGCTGGCGTTGTCGCTGCCAATCTTCGATGGCGGGCGTAACAAGGCCAACCTGGCCTTGTCGAAAGCGCGCTATGGCGAGGCGCTGGCGAACCACGAGACGCGCCTGCTGACGGCGCTGCGTGAAGTGGAAGACGCGCTGTCGGATGTGAAGCAGCGCCAGATGCAGGGCGAGGTGCAGGCCGGCTCGCAGCAGGCGGCGGCGCGCGCGGTACTGGTGGCCAATGCGCGCTATGAGCGCGGCTTGTCGAGCTACCTGGAAGTGACGGATGCGCAGCGCAGTTCGCTGGCGGCGGACCGCACGACGGCGCAGATCCGCACCCAGCGCCTGCTGGCGACGGTGGCGGTGGCGCGCTCGCTCGGGGCGGGCTGGACGCCGCAGGCGCCGGTGGCGACGATTGCCAACAGCAAGTAAGCAGGCGACTGCAGGGCGCCTTGCGAGCAGTTGACTGCGCAAACAATTGCGATATTTGGCAACTCGAAAACTGAAACGACATCGTCCTCGCGCAGGCGGGGACCTATGGAACGGTTCAACTGAGCAACCGTTCCATGGGTCCCCGCGTGCGCGAGGACGATGTGATTCTGCTTCACTGCGCCCCCCTCCGCTACGGCCTTGCGCGGGAGACGATGTGGGTCCGGTTTTCGTCGTCGCGCATGATTGCAAGTCCTGCCCGGCAAAAGTCCCCCACGCGTACGGCGACAGCCCCGATGCCTGCGCCGGCCCCGGTGGGATTACAATGCGTGTCATTGCCATCTCAATCACAAGGACCCATGAAGACGCTGCTCGTTCCCTTCCTCCTTTTGCTCGGCGCTTCGGCCGCCGCTTCTGACACCGCAGCCGTGGCCGCCCCGCGCGTGGCCACTGTCGGCGAACTTGGCGTGATGACGCGCCGCTACGCCCCGGTCGAGCTGAGCGCCGACATCTCGGCCCTGTCGCCCGGCGACAAGGCCGCCATCGCCAAACTGATCGAAGCGGCGAAAATTGTCGACGTGCTGCAGCTGCGCCAGCGCTGGTCCGGCAACGAAGCGCTGTGGGCCGTGCTCAAAAAAGATACCACGCCGCTGGGCAAGGCGCGCCTGGACTACTTCTGGGTCAACAAGGGCCCCTGGTCCATCCTGGACGATAACCAGTCGTTCATGCCGGCCGACTTCAAGGGGATCAAGATCCCCGCCAAAAAGCCGGAAGGCGCGAACTTTTATCCGGCCGGCGCCACCAAGAGCGCCCTGGAAGCATGGATGAACGGCCTCGCGCCCAAGGACAAGGAACAGGCGCAGTGGTTCTTCACGACCATCCGCGCCGGGGCCGACGGCAAGTTCAAGACCGTCAAGTATGCCGATGAATACAAGGCCGACCTGACCAAGCTGGCCAAGCTGCTGCGCGAAGCGGCTGCCGCCACCGACAACGCCTCGCTGAAAAAATTCCTGACCCTGCGCGCCGACGCCTTCCTGTCGAACGACTACCTGGCGTCCGACTTTGCATGGATGGACCTCGATGCGCCGGTCGACATCACCATCGGCCCGTACGAAACGTATAACGACGAGCTGTTCGGCTACAAGGCCGCGTTCGAAGCCTACGTCAATATCAAAGACCAGAAGGAGAGCCAGAAGCTCGACTTCTTCAGCAAGCACATGCAGGAGCTGGAAGACCACCTGCCGCTCGATAAGCAATACCGCAATCCGAAAGTGGGCGCCCAGGCCCCAATGGTCGTGGTCAACCAGGTGTATGGCGCGGGCGACGGCAACATGGGTGTACAGACGGCTGCCTACAACCTGCCCAACGACGAGCGCATCATCAGCCAGCGCGGTTCCAAGCGCGTCATGCTCAAGAACATACAGGAAGCGAAGTTTACGTCGACCCTCACGCCGATCGCCAAACTGGTATTGCGCCCGGAAGCGCAGGCCGACCTCGATTTCGATTCGTTTTTCACGCATATCCTGGCCCATGAAATCACGCACGGCCTGGGCCCGCACATGACCAAGGTGAACGGCAAGCAATCGACGCCGCGCCAGGACTTGAAGGAAGCCTATTCGACCATCGAGGAAGCCAAGGCCGACATGGCCGGCCTGTGGGCGCTGGGCTACATGATGGACAAGGGCCAGCTCAAGGACACGCTGGGGCAGGGCGCGGCTGCCGAACGCAAGCTGTACAACACCTTCCTGGCGTCGGCTTTCCGCACGCTGCATTTCGGCCTGACCGATTCGCACGCGCGCGGCATGGCGATCCAGCTCAATTATCTGCTCGACAAGGGCGCTTTCATCTCGCACGGCGACGGTACGTTCTCGACCGACTTCAAGAAGGTCAAGCAGGGCGTGATCGACTTGAACCGCGAGTTCCTCACGATCGAAGCGACCGGCGACTATGCGCGCGCCAAGGAATTGATGACTAAATACATCGTCATCCGTCCCGACGTGCAAAAGGCGCTCGACAAGATGAAGGTGGTGCCCAACGATATACGGCCAGCGTTCAGCACGGCCGCCACGCTGACGGCAAAGTAATAATTTGCTAACAGCTTGATGGTAAAGCAGGGTCAAAAAACCACGGAATGCCGTGGTTTTTTGTTTTCTTGATATCGTCCGTGCGAAACGTTCAATCGCTTCGTCATTGTGCTTCGCGTGCGTGCTGTGAAGCATGCTAAGGTTTCTTTTAGGAATTTAAACTCACGCGGGATACAGATGAAGACATCGAGCATGACCATTGGGACACGCCTGGCAATCGGCTTTGGCGGTGTATTTATTCTTATCATGCTGCTCTCGGCGATGGCGATTTCGCGCGTGCGCGGGATTGAAATGAGCCTGAACCAGATCAACCAGGTCAATAACGTCAAACAGCGCTACGCGATCAATTTCCGCGGCAGCGTGCATGACCGGGCCATTGCCTTGCGCGACGTGGTGCTGGCGGCCGATGCCGGCGCTGCCGCACCCCATGTTGAACTGATCAAGAAGCTGGCCGACAATTACGCCCGCTCGGCCGCGCCGCTCGATGAATTGTTTGCTGCCCGCACCGATACCAGTGCCGAGGAAAAAGCGGCGCTGGCCGGCATCAAGGACAGCGAGCGCAAGACCCAGCCTTTGATTGCCAGCGTGATTGCACTGCGTCTGGCCGCGCCCGAGCCTGCGCCGGCCCCTGCAACGCTGTTGTCGGCCGAGACCGCTCCCACCGCACAGGCAGGCGCGCCGGCTGCACCGGTTGCACCCATTGCACCAGCCAATGCCGAGGCCGCAGCCTTGCTCTCGGCCCAGGCCGCGCCAGCGTTTGTTGAATGGCTCGCCAGCGTCAACCGCCTGATCGACCTGGAAGAAAAACTGAACGCCGTCGAGGCCGGTAAGGCATCCAACCTTGCCAGCACCTTTTTGCTGTGGATGGTGGTGTTGTGCGCCATTGCGGTGGCGGTCGGCTCAATGGCGGCCTGGTACATCAGTGGCGGTCTGTTGCGCCAGCTGGGCGGGCAGCCCGACTACGCGGCCGCCATCGTGGGCAGCATTGCGGCCGGCAACCTGGCGGTGCAGATTGATACCAAAGTCAACGACAGCGCCAGCTTGCTGTACGCCATGAAAGGCATGCGCGACAACCTGGTGTCCATCGTGGCCCAGGTGCGGGCCGGCACCGTGACCATCACCACGGCCTCGAGCGAAATTGCAGCCGGCAATATGGACTTGTCGGCACGCACCGAAACCCAGGCCAGCACGCTGGAAGAAACCGCCTCGTCGATGGAAGAACTGACCGGCACCGTGCGCCAGAATGCCGAGCACGCGCGCCAAGCCAACACGCTGGCCGTTTCCGCGTCGGCCGTGGCCGTCAAGGGTGGCGCGGTGGTGGCGCAGGTGGTCGACACGATGGCCTCGATTAATGAATCGTCGAAGAAAATCGTGGACATCATCGGCGTCATCGACGGCATTGCGTTTCAAACCAATATTTTGGCGCTTAACGCGGCGGTAGAGGCGGCGCGCGCCGGCGAGCAAGGGCGCGGCTTTGCGGTGGTCGCGGCCGAAGTGCGCAACCTGGCGCAGCGCTCGGCGGCGGCGGCGCACGAAATCAAGGCGCTGATCGGCAGTTCGGTCGAACGGGTCGAAGTGGGCGCGAAACTGGTTGATGAAGCTGGCAGCACGATGCAGGAAATTGTTTCTAGCGTGAAGCGGGTGACCGACATCATGGCCGAGATCAGCCATGCCAGCGCCGAACAGACCGCCGGCATCGAGCAGGTGAACCGGGCGATTGGCCAGATGGATGAAGTGACCCAGCAAAATTCGGCCCTGGTGGAGCAGGCCACGGCCGCGTCGGCAGCCCTGAAGGACGAGGCGCAGGCGCTGGCGCAGGTGGTAAGCGTGTTCACGCTGGGTCACGAAGAGCGGGCCGCCGCGCCGTCGCAGTTGCTGCGGGTTCCGGCGCGTGCCCGGCCCGTGCAACGCCAGGCTGCGCCGCAGCGCAAGATTGTCAATTCCAGATCGGATGCTGACGAATGGGAAAGCTTGTAAGTAGCGGGCGGGCTCAATTCCACTTGAACCCGTGTGAATATTTTTCCACAAAGAAATATATTTCGTAAAATGGGGTGCAGACGACTATAAAATTGCCGATAGGCATTTATAGACTCGACCGGAGCATCCCATGTTCAAGCAGATGTTGTTCGCCGCGATCACCACAGTACCCGCGCTGGCCCACGCCGGCGCGCAGCTGACCGAGATCGAAACGCGCTGGCTGAAAGCAGCTGCGCCCGTGCTGGCCTACGCCCAGCGCCTCAAGCTTCCCATCGACATCATTGTGCAACCGCGGGCGCGCCCGAGCGACGTGCCGCTGGCTGTGGGTTTCATGGATGGGCGGTGCAAACTGGTGTTGTCGATGCGCGGCAATCCGGACGCCGAAAAACTGCTGGACAGCGTGCCGCAAGAACAGCGCGGCGTGTTGATGGAAGCGATGGCGGCCCATGAAGTGGGCCACTGCTGGCGTTATGCGCAAGGTGCGTGGCACGCCTTGCCAACCGGATTTACCGAAACGGCGGCGGCACCGGCTAGCGGGCCGGCGGGCGAATCGGCCGCGCTGCGCGACAGCCGGCGCGAGGAGGGCTTTGCCGACATGGTCGCGCTGGCCTGGACCCAGCGTTTCCATGCGGACAGCTACGGCCCGGTGTATGCCTGGCTGGCCGCAGTGCGCGCCGAGCAGCCGGCAGCGGGCGGCGCCCACGACACGCGCGCCTGGGCCAGCCTGGCCGCAGACGGCGGCGTGTTCAAGCAGGCGGCAACGCCGTTCGACGCGGCCGGCGTGCTCTGGCGCGCCGGTTTGCTGAGCGACGACTAGCGCGCTGCTGTCGGGATAATCGCCGCTAATTGTCCCGGTATGTACGTTCTCGCACAGAATGGCTCCGCTGCTGGTTGTTAAATGTTGTACCGACAACCACAAACAAAGAGACCACACTATGCAACCATTTAAAGCTACCCTGCTCGCCGCCGCACTGACCCTCGCCTTTTCGGGCGCCTACGCCGCACAGCAAGACGGCAAAGCCGACAGCGCAAGCTACAAAACCGTGACACAAAAGGCAGCGGCCGACTACAAGGCCGCCACCGCGCAATGCACCGGCAGCACGGGCAATGAAAAATCGACGTGCCTCGAAGAAGCCAAGGTGGCGCGCGCCCACACCAATCTGGACGCCGTAACCGAGCACAACAACACGCTGAAGGCGCGCACTTCCGCGCGCAATGCGCTGGCCCATGCCGAGCACGCGCTGGCCAAGGTCAAGTGCGCCGCCATGACCGGCGCCGACAAGGATAGTTGCATGGCGACGGCCACGTCGGTCCACACCGCTGCGCTGGCCGACGCCAAGGCAGACCGCGATACCCGCGTTGCCGCCACTGCCCGCGTGGACGACAAAGGCCTGGTCGCCAATACCCAGACGCGCGAGCCGGCCAAGGCGGCTGCCGTAGACAAGTGTGCCCAGATCGCAGGCAAACCGAGCACCGGCTGCCTGATCGACAACAAGGACCGCTCGGTTGCCAACGCCGCAGCCAATACCCGCGACGGGGCCGCAACGGTGGGCCAAAAGACCGAAAGCGTGGCGGAAACCGCTGTGCAAAAAACCAAGAACGCGGCCGCTATCGTTGCCGACAAGACTGGACGCGCCGTTGACCGCGTTGCCGACCGTACGGGAGCGGCCACCGACCGCGCCACCATCAAGACTGACGGCGCAACGGACCGCATGGCCGACAAGACGGCGGACGCTGCCAGCCGCAGCGGCAAAGTGGTTGCCGACTCGGTCATTACCACCAAGGTCAAGGCCGACCTGTTCAAGGAGCCGGAATTGAGCGCGATGGCGATCCACGTGGAAACTGAAAAAGGCGTCGTCATGCTCAGCGGTTTTGTCGACAATAAGGCTGACGCCGACAAGGCGGTGCGCCTGGCAAAGAGCGTGGACGGCGTGAGCCAGGTCAAGAGTGCGATCAAGGTGAAGTAAACGCCAACGCAAGCGCTGAAGCGAGCTGAAGCTAGCGCTGAAATGTGCGTTGAATCGCGCGTTGAATGTGACGCGCATGCAAGTGCGCAATCGCGCCCGACAAGCCGGGCGAAAACAAGCGCGCACATCAGCATTTTTCGGAACTGCAATGCCCGTTGTGGCATTGCAGTCACCGGCGGCATGTCCGCGTTCGAATTTTCGCTTGGGGTCGTCTGGTCGAGGGTATAATTTTCCCGTGAACAGACTAGAAGCCTTCGGATATATTGCCGCACAAGCCGCGCGTGGGGAGATCACTCTTCCAACCAGCGTGAACGCCGCCTTGCGCCTGCAACTAGCCCTCGACAACCCCGATTGTCATATTGAAGACGCCATCAAACTGGTGTTGGGCGAACCTCAACTGGCCGCGCGTACTGTTGCGCTGGCCAACTCCGCAGCATTCAACCGCAATGGCGACTCCACCATCACCAACGTGCGTTCGGCGGTGATGCGGGTGGGTTACCGCAGCTTGCAAACGCTGGTCTCCAGCCTTGTGGTGCGCCAGTTCGGCGCCCGCATCGTTGACCCGCAACTGCGGGCCAAAGCCGAGCAATTGTGGGTCCACACGGCGCATGTGGCCGCGCTCGCGCAAGTGATCGCACGCCGGGTCACGTTCGTCAATCCCGATACCGCCATGTTTGCCGCCATCGTGCACGAAGTGGGCGGGTTTTACCTGCTCTCGCGCGCCGACGAGTTCCCCGGCCTGCTTGACGAAGATCCCGAGAAGTGGGCCGAGCTGTGCGAAGAAGTGGTCAGCCGCGAAGTGCTGAAAAAGCTGGCCGTGCCCGAGCAGGTCGCCAATGCCATCCTGGCGCTGCGCGACGGCTGGCTCACCATGCCCCCCAGCACGCTGCTCGACACGCTGCTGCTGGCCAATCAGTTTTCGCCCGTCCCATCGCCGCTCGGCCCCCAGGAAGTCGCCATGCCCGAGCATGCCGATTCGGTGCTCGATTTTGTCATCGACGACGAAACCTTGCAGAGCATCTTGCAAGAGTCCGAAGGCGAAGTGCAATCGATGAGCGCGGCCTTGCTGGTCTGAGCGTGGTGTGAGCGTCGCGTGAGGGCTTACGCCTTCATCCGGTACCAGGCCAGGCCGATCCATTCGTGCATGGCATAGTACGAGCGGTACAGGCCGCTGGCGCTGGGCACCAGCATGAAGGCCGACCATCTGGCGCGCGAGTAAAACATCGTGGGCGCTTCCACCACCTCAATGCCCTGGCGCACAAAGGCTTCGCGCGAGCGCGCCATGTGCATCGCATGCGTCACCAGCAGCACGCGCTTGACGCCGGCCGCCTTCAGCATGCGCGCGCTGTTCACGGCGTTCTGGTCGGTGTCTTCCGACTGGTCCTCGATCCATGCCACCGGCGTCTTGAAGTCTTCGCGCAGCGCGCGCGCCATCATCGCGCCCAGCGAGCGGGTCGATTCGGTGCCGGGCACAATGCCGCCGCTCACCAGCAGGGGCAAGCCGGTCTGGTGCTGCAGCCAGGCGCCGTACTGCAAGCGCACCAGCGTGACCGGGTCCGGCGTGTCCTGGCCCCCATACTCCGGGGCGGCGTCGACGATGCCGGCTGACAGCACCACGATGGCCTGGGCGCCGGCAGCGCCGGCGTTGGCCAGCGGCGCGGTCCGCTGTTCGAGGGGGGCGACCAGCAACAGCGAGCCCGCATTGGTGGAAATGACCAGCAGCGCGGCCACGCCCGCGCCGCTCACCACGCGCGCCGCGCGCGGCCAGCGCCGCCGCAGCAGGTAGCCGAACGCAATCAGCAGCAGCAGGTTGGTGGGGGGCATGGCGACGATCCGGATGAGCGTGCCGGCGAAGGAACTGAGGGTCATGGTGATCCAGGTTGAGCGGTGTTGGATTATCGCAGCAAGACGCCGGTCTTACGTAGCGCCAAATATTTCTCATTCAGCGTATTCTATTTGTAAATTGACAAAACCTAGCGGAGAGAAGTATGAAATGGGAAGGCAATCGCGAAAGCGACAATGTTGAAGACCGGCGCGGCGCAGGCGGTGGTGGCGGGGGCGGGGGATTTAGCCTGGGCGGGCGCGGTATCGGGATCGGCACCATCGTCATTGCGCTGATCGGTGGCGCGGTATTTGGCATCAATCCGCTGCAGGTGCTCGACATGCTTAGTGGCGGCGGCGGCGGTGGTGCAGTGCCATCCTCCCAGCCGGCCACGCAGCAAACGCCGGCGACCGACAAGCAGACGCGCTTCGTCAAGGTCGTGCTGGCCGATACCGAAGACGTGTGGGGCAAACTGTTCCAGGAAAAGGGGGCCCAGTATGTCAAGCCCAAGCTGGTGTTGTTCTCCGGCGCCACGGGCACCGCGTGCGGTACCGGGCAAAGCGCCAGCGGGCCGTTTTATTGCCCGGCCGACCAGGACGTCTACATCGACCTGAGTTTTTACACGCTGATGCAAGAGCGCTTCGGCGTCTCCGGCGAATTCGCCCAGGCCTATGTCATCGCGCACGAGATCGGCCACCATGTGCAAAACCAGTTACATATTTCAGACAAGGTGCAGCAAGTGCGCGAACGCGGTTCCGAGAAACAAGCCAATCAAATGTCGGTGCGCCTTGAATTGCAGGCCGACTGCTTTGCCGGCGTGTGGGCTTTCCACGGCAACCAGGCGCGCAGCATCCTCGAACAGGGCGATGTGGAGTCGGCGCTGAAAGCGGCTACGGCCATTGGCGACGATGCGCTGCAGCGGCAGTCGCAGGGGCGCGTCGTGCCCGATTCATTTACCCACGGAACGTCCGAGCAGCGCGCGCGCTGGTTCTCGAAGGGCTTGCAGGGCGGCCAGATGGAGCAATGCAATACGTTTGATACACGCTCGCTGTAACGGTCGCCAAGGTGTGTCGGAAATGTTGACACCGTGGCCGATAGGATAGTGCGACAAAATAAGAAAACGGCCTGGGGGCCGTTTTTTTTCGCCGTGACCCACCGTCGGCAAAATTGACAAGGCGGGCCCGGCTGTTGCGGACAGCGCGGCAACTCCCTGAAAACGTGCTTCTTTTTTCCGGGCATGGTTCCTGCACGGGGCCTTGCATGCATCCGTCTGGTTTCGGGATGTCTTGCTTTGCAAAATGAAAAGGACAATCATGTTTGCTCGTACATTGTCGTTAAAAAACAAGTTGGTGCGCGTGCTGGCCGCGTGCGTGGTGCTCGTCGCGGCCGCGCCGGTGCAAGCCTCGGTTGTCAGCACGGGACACTTCGTGCCCCTCATCACCGCCGGTGCGCCGCCCGATTCGCCGGACGCGCGGATCGACCCCAACCTGCCGGCGTCGCCTTTTTCGGGCGTGGTCAGCATCAACATCCGGTTTGACGGCGCATCGTATATTTGCTCGGGCGCGCTGGTGGGGCGGCGCCAGGTCATTTCGGCCGGGCACTGTGTCGACGTCACTGGTGCCGGCACCGTGATCGACCTCAATGCGCCGGGCAACGATGTGCGCGTCGTCTTCAATGACGGCGTTGCCAATTCCGTCATCACCGCCAGCGCGGTCTCGCTCAATCCCGCCTACCAGGGGTTCGGCAAGTGCCCGCTGGGCGTGACCGCGTTTTGCCTGAACGATGACTTGTCCGTCATCACCCTAGGCGCCGACGCGCCGGCCAGCGCCAGGATCTACAAGGTCGCCGTCAATGAGCTGCAGGCGGGCACGCGCGTCACCATGGCCGGCTACGGGACCTCGGGCGACGGCATCAATGGCTTTACGGTAGGGGCGGACTTTCGCATCAAGCGCACGGGCGAAAACTATGTCGACCTGTTCGATGGCGACGACGAGCAAGGCTTTGGCGGCCCCAGGGAAGTCTGGTACGCGGACTTCGACGGCGCCGGCCAGGACACGTTCTGCGACTTTTTCGACGCCTGCTCGCCGCAGTTGCCCAACAACCGCGAAGCGGGCATCGGCGGAGGCGACTCGGGCGGGCCGTCTTTCGTCAACATGTATGGGGAATTGATGCTGGTAGCGAACAACACCTTCGGCGGCTGGTTCAACGGGCAGGAACCTGGCACCTTCGGCACGTACTTTGGCGGCGTGGTGCTCGCCAGCTATGCCGACTATCTGGTCGAAGCAACAGACGGCAACATCACGCTGGTGCCCGAGCCTGCCGGGCTTGCACTGTTTGGGCTTGGCCTGGCGCTGCTGGGCGCGCGGCGGCGCCGCGCCCCGGCATAAGTGGCGGGCAGAATAAAAAAAGCGGCCGGGCGGCCGCTTTTTTTTTGTCAGCGTGGGCCGGCGCCCGCGCTTACCTTGGCGGGAATGTCGTCGACATTGTCCACCGTGTACGGATACATGGAGAGGCCGCTAAAGACGGTGTCTCCGGTATCGCGGCGGATATCCGTGGCGGAGATGCCGGTGTAGCGGTTGGACCAGAGCGGCGCGTCCAGGGCGCCGAGACCCGCGTTCCAGTGTGGCCGGGAAGCATTCGCAAAGAAATTGCCCTCGACTTTTCCCTGTGCCCAGTTCGCGGCATTGATGGCAAAGTATGGAATGTCCAGCCAGTAATTGTTGTACAGGTGGGCGCGGGTGGCGCCGCCATCGAGCTTGGGATTGCGTCCCGCGCTGCGGTTCCAGAAATTGTGGTGGAACGTTACCTGGGAATTGAGCACCATATTCGTGTAGAAATGCTGGTTGCCGCAGACCGCCGGGTTGGCGCCGTCGAAGCGATTCCAGCTCAGCGTCACATTCTTGCTTTCGGTGATATCCACGTGGCCGTCGCTGATCAGGCTGAAACGGACATGGTCGATCCACACGTGGCTTGAGTTGGCAAGGGTGATGGCGTCGCCCGCTTCCACCAGACCGGGATTGACGTCCTGAATCGACAGGTTGCGGATGATGACGTTCTTGGCGTTGCTCAGGTTAAGCGTCGCGCCGACAATGGTGGCGTTGCTGTCCAGGCCCAACAGCGTTTTGTTGGAAGCGACCTGGATGTTGATCTCGTTGCGGCTGCGGGCCACTTTGGTTTCGCTGGTCGCGCCCAGTTCTGTGCAGGTCTGGGCGCCGACAGGAATGCGATAGATGGACTTGCCCGCATCCTGATAGCTCGGGCAACTGATGGCGCACGCACCCTGGCTGCGGGCTGGCGTGCGGCAATCGATCACCGTTCCTGCGGCAATGTGCACCACGGCCGGCGCACTCGATTGCAAGGCGCCAACCAGTGCGCTGCACGAGTTGACCGTGACCGGTGGCACTGAGCCACCGCCGGTGGTGCTGGACAAGCCGTCCGGGCCGGCCTGGGAGGCAAAGCCTTCCGGCGTCGCGTTGCACAGACCCGAGGCGGGATTGAAAAACCAGCGCTGCTGGGCTTTGGCCAGGTCGCTGGCCTGATACACGCGCGAGCCGCTGGCGCCGTCGGCCACCGTCAAGGACTTGCCGGAATGGCGCGCAACGACGTTGTAACCGCCCGCCAGGGAGCGCTTGAGCTGCCACTGCTGGTTGGTGCCGCCGTTGGCGGGCCACTGGACCAGACGCCCGCCTTCGATCATTGACAGCTCCAGCACGTCAAGCAGCATGCCGCTGTTGCGCGCCGTCATGCTCCAATAACCATTGCCCAGGTCGCGCAAGGTAAATTGCTGGTTCGCGCTGCCGCCGTAGCCCCACTGCTGGATATACGCACCACCCTGCAGTGCGCCACCTGTGACGTCGAGTACCTTGCCTGAACCCATATTGGCAATGCTGTACAGGCCGCCGTTGACCACGGGTGCGCTGCAGTTGGCGGCCTGGGCAGGACTGGCCAGCAGTGTCAGCGACACGGCCAGCCAGGCGGCGATGGCGGCGAACGGGCGGCCCGCCGATAAAGCAGATGAAGTTGTCATGAATGTGCTCTCCGGAAAAAGGTGATGCCATAGTAGCATCGGAAAATTAGCCCGGAGTGATGATTTTTTTAACGTGATTGATACGATTTTGACATAGCTCGCTTAAGGCTGCATGCGCCGTTGTCGGCGATACAGGCCGCCGAACATGGCCAGCGCAGAGAGCATCAGCATTGCGGTGGACGGTTCCGGCACGGTTGCGCTGATCGAAAAGGCGTCGCCTGCGCGCAGGCCGGTGGTGTCGAAGTACCAGTCGCTCTTGTTATTCAAGCTGAACGGGTTTCCAAAACTAAACTCCGCGAATTCTGGCGTGGCAAAAGTGATCGCGGCGGCCGTGCTGGTGTAGTTAATCTGGCTGGTGGTGCCAAAGGTCGGCGTGACGCTGCCCGCGCTTGAAAACGCAATGCCTTCCAGATAAAACGAGAAGTTCGTCAAGCTCCTGCCGCTGAGATTGCGAACCAGGGCATTCATGCTCATCGGGCCGATCAGGTCGCTGTCTTCGATGGTGAATTCAAACCGCGTTGCCGCAAAATTGTGAAGGTCGAGGTCGAAGGACAGCATGCCAGGCGCGCTGTAATCGGTGACAAGATTGGCGGAGGATCCGGTGCTGCCGGTCAGCAGGGCCGCGTTGGCCGCGCCGGACAAGGCCAGTGCGGTCCCGATTGCAAGACAAAGCTGTTTGAGTTTCATCGTAAGTTTCCTGGTAATGGTATGAAGGGCGGAGCGATTACAAAGGACCTTTTGCCCACGGTCCGGAAATGGCGAACGTGATGCCGGGCGTCTGGATGTTGACGAAGAGATAGCGGCCGGTGGGGTCGAAGCAGGCGCCGGCAAATTCGTTCGCGCGGTGGTCGCCTTGCAAGCCAAGTTGTTTGCCCGTCACGATCAATTGCTCGGTGGAGAGCACAATATTGTTCTTGGCAAAAATGTACGCATCGCCCTGGGCGGTCAAGCCCATCAGGCGCTGGCCAAAACCGAAGCTGTCGTTGGCGGCGCTCGATGCGTCTTCGCAAATGAGGATGGCGTCGCGCGGGCTGACGGTCAGGTTGTCGCCCATGTTGCCGACCAGCGCGCTTGGACTGGAGTAAATGCAGGTAAGCACCTGGCTGGCCAGATCGAGTTCCCAGATGGTGCCGCGCGCGACCGAACCGCCGGAGGTATCCATGATGAACATCTTGCCGAGCGAATACCAGATGCCTTCGCCGCGGTTCATGCGCAGCGCGCCTTGCTTCCAGCCTTGCACGAAGGGGCCAGCCGCGTTCGAAACCGTGATGCCGGTAGGGCCGGTGGCGTTGCCGCGGTTGCGGTCCGGTTCGGCAATGTCCACCCATTCCAGTGCGTAGGTGGCATTCACGGGCGCGGTGGCCAGGTTGGCATTGGCCACGCCCTTGACCTTGGCCATCTGCAGGCGCCCGCCCATTGCCAGCGAGCCAGGGTAGCCAGGCGTGATGTCGGGCACATAACGGTAGAAGCCGGACTTGCCCGAACTGTCTTCGGTTTCGTAGACGATGCCGGTGGCCGCGTCGACGGCTGCCGCTTCATGCGCGAAACGGCCCATGCCGACGATGGGCACGCCAACCGTGTGCGCCGGATCGGCCGTCACCTCGAAGGCGTAGCCATGTTTTTTGCCGGCCACGCCCACCGCGTCGGAACCGACTTCTTCGCACGTGAGCCAGGTTCCCCACGGCGTCACGCCGCCAGCGCAATTGCCTTGCGTGCCCCCCAGGCTGGGCGTCATGCTGACCCAGTTGCCATCGCGGAACAGCAAGTTGCTGGTACCGCCACCGAACTTGTTGCTGGTCGCTGCGCCGCTGTTGCCGTTGTCATAGACGGCCGGCGCATTGATGAAACTGGCCGCCGATGTGGCGCCCACTTCGTGGTTGCGCACCAACACCAGTTCGGTACTGCGGCCAACCTTGCGCGAGACGATGACGCCCATGCCATCGTGGCCCGCCGGGCAGCTTTTGCCGTTGGTCATCAGGTCGCCGCGCCAGCCGTAGCTTTTGTAGCTAAAGCCTGGTGGCAACTGGAGCAAAGGCAAGCCCGTCGACAAATCGTTGGCAGGCGCGATCGGGCCGTAAGGGCTGTCGATCAGCGCCGTCGACCCATTGGCAGCAAGCGCTTGCTGAGACTGCATGGCGGCAAAGGCGCCGACAAAAGGCAAAGCGGAAGCACTGGCCAAGCCCTTGAGCATGTTGCGGCGGGATGAAGAGAGAACGTTGTCAGTCATGGCGAATCCTTGTCCGGGAGATTGGTAACGCGCCGTTTAGCGCCGGCGTCAGCGTGGACGTGATTAAACCAAGCAAAAACTACGTGGCAATGACGGCAAAATGACAACGAAAATTGTTTGAAAGCGTTTCTGCGTGAACAAGGGCGTGTTTTTCTGCAGGCGCGGGGCCTGCTGCGCAATCACGCGTAGGAGTTGTGGCAGCATGTCGCCATCATGGGCACTGATCAAGAATTGCTCGTGCGCCTGCGCCCGGTTCTGTCTCAGGCAGGAGGGAACAGCCACAGTATCGCCTCGCGGAACTCGCTGCTCCAGAAAGCTTCGTTGTGGTTCCCATTCGGGACGATTTTCAGCGTCGCATTGGCGCTCGGGTGGCCGCGCTTGATGACCTGGTCGTACATGCGCTGCGCGTCGGGCACCATCGGCCCGCCTTCGAGTGCGCCGATCAGCAGGTACAGACGGGCGTCCGAGCGCGCCGGTCTTGAAGCGGCAAAGTTAAACGCTGCGCTTCCCGCCGCCCAGTAGGATGGCGAAAAAATGCCCGCCTTGCCAAACACTTCCGGGTATTGGTTGATGCCGTAGTGCGAGATCAGGCCCCCCATTGAACTACCCATCAGTGCAGTATGGTCGCGCTCTGGCATGGTGCGGTACTGCTTGTCGATCAGCGGCTTGAGCACCTTGACGATGAAGTCCATGTACAGTTCGCCTTCCCCCGGGCCGTACTGCAAATTGCTCCAGGCGTTCAGTTCCGTCATGCGCTTGGCTTCGCCATTGTCGATGCCAACGACGATCAGTTCGAGCTTGCCTTCGCGCGCAAGTGCGTCCATCGTCTCGTCCACCTTCCACTCTCCCCCGTAGGCGGTGGCGTTGTCGAACAGGTTCTGGCCGTCGTGCATGTACAGGACCGGATAGTGCTTGGTCGAGGTGGCGTAAGCGGGCGGCAGGTACAGGCGGATCTGGCGCTTGCGGTTCAGTCCTGGCATGCTTAGTTGCTCCGGCAAGAGCAGGACAGCGGGCAGTGCACTCGGCGTGGCCGCAACGGCAGCCGACGGCGCTTGCTGGGCGGTGACGGGACCATTGCCACTGTTGCCGCAGGCGGCGCACGCCAGCGCCAGGACCAGCGCAAAGAAGGTTCTTTTATTGGTTAGCACGTGTGGTTTTCCTTGTAAAAGTCAATGATGACGGCCAGGCCTTGCCCGCCTGCGCCGGTGGCGAACCGGATCGTGGCGCCGTTCTTGGCGGCCGCCCGCTCGGCGATCGCCAATCCCAGTCCAGTGCCTTCCTGGTCTTGCCACGGGATCCGGTAAACACGTTCAAACACCTTTGCCCGCAGCGCCGGCGCTCGGGCGCGCTTCAAGGCGAACGCTGATGCACCCGGCCCCGGCGTCAGTTCCACGCCTGCCGTAGCCGGCGACAGCGTGTACTTTCTGAGCCGCGACGGGCGCCGGCACGCGCTGAACACCACAACGGGCGCACCGCTGTGGAGTTTTCGCACGGGGGGCGAAGCATCGTTCTCGGCCCATGGCATGTTCGGCATGGAGCTGACCGCAACGCCGGTGCGCGATCCCTGGGACTTGTTCCTCTCGTCGCCGCTGGTGCATGATGGCAAAGTCTACTTTGGCAGCAGTGACCAGTGCGTCTACGCGCTCGACGCGCGCAGCGGCAAGCCGGTATGGGTATTCAAGACCGGCGGCATGGTGCATTCCTCGCCCGCACTGGCCGGCGCCAGTATCGTCGTGGGCAGCTGGGATGGCGCGGTGTATGCGCTGGACGCGGCCAGCGGCGAGCAGCGCTGGCGCTTCCAGACCCAGACCGAACAAAAGAGCAGCATCGTGCTGGGCATCCAGGCCTCGCCCCGCGTCCACGGCGACAGCGTCTACATCGGCTCGCGCGACGGCTATTTTTATGCGCTCGATGCGGCCACGGGAAAGCAGAACTGGCGTTACGATGCGCAGGGCTCGTGGATTGTCTTCGCTGCAGCTTTCGATGGCGCCACCGTCTACTTCGGCACCTCCGACACCGGCTTGCTGCTGGCGCTCGACCAGCGCACCGGCAAGGAGCGCTTCCGCTTCAGTACCGCTGTGTGGACCTTTGCCGCGCCGCTGGTCGTGGACGGCATGCTGGTGGGCGCATCGATGAAGGGGCAGTTGCATGCGCTCGATTCGGCGCTTGAGCATGTCAAGCGACTCGGCGCCTTTGTCGCCTCGCGCCTGTGGCACGACGGCCAGCTCATCGTCGCCAACAGCAACGGTGAAGTGCTGTTTTTTGACACGGTGCGCAACGACCATCGTTAGGACTCCAAATGTAATCAAATTACAAGCTGCAACGGGCTTTTGGGTGATCTTATTCCAAAATATTGCGAATGGTGTAGTAACATTACAGAAAATAATAAATAACACCCGTTCACATTGATTGGAGACAAAAATGAAAAAGAGCATAGCAGCACTCGGTTATGGACTCGCTTTGGCCGCTTTTGCCGGTTGTGGCGGCGGCGGTGCCGGTGCCGGTGCCTCTCCGGCGCCTGCCCCTGCACCCGCGCCGGCACCGGCGCCGGTGCCGGCAACGCATGAAGTAAGCATCCTGAAAGCTTCGGGCAGCATCGAACAACGGCTGGCCTGCAACCGGGTACTGGCGCAGGCGGCCTGCCAGATGCGCATCTACCAGGTCATGGTGGAAGCTTTTGTCGATGGCGACCCGACCGCCAACTTTAACGCTGGCTATGGCACGAGCAAGCACAAGGGCGACCTGGCCGGCATTACCGCTTCGCTCGACTACATCAAGAGCACCGGGGCCAACACGCTGTGGCTGACCCCGATCTTCCTTTCCGCACCCGTTGCCGGCCAGGACCTGGGGGCAGACCGCCTCGACGCCACCGGGTACTTCTCGAGCGACTACTTCAAGATTGACCCGAAATTTGGCACCCTGGCGCAGGCGCGCACGCTGGTTCAGGAAGCGCACAAGCGCGGCCTGGCGGTATTGTTCGATGGCGTGTTCGGCCATCACAAGGCGAATATCGCGGCCTCGCCCGGCGGCCTGAAGCCGTTTGGCGGCCACGATCCGGTCGACTACACCCATCCCGATACACTGGCGTTCTACCGGGAAGTAGCGAGCTACTGGATCGATCAGCTGCAGATCGACGGCTGGCGTTTGGACCAGGCCTACCAGGTGCCGCCGGCGGCGTTGGCCAGCCTGCGCGACACGGTGCAGCAAGCCTCCAGCCGCAACAGCTACCTCAATGCCGACGGCGTGGTTGTTCGGCCAGCTGGCTACATGGTTGCCGAAGTGTGGAAGGGCGAGTCCGAGATCGCGGCCACTTACGGCAGCACGCTGGCGCCGGCGCTGAGCTCAGCCTTCGACTTCCCGCTGCGCTACAAGCTGGTGCAGACGCTGGCAACCGAAGAATCGGGTTTGTCGGGCCAGCCGGCCAGTACGCTGAACGCCGGTTTTGCCACGCACGCTGTCTACCCCGACCATGCCATGCCCAACCTCATGCTCGGCAATCACGATCTGGTGCGCTTCGGCGACCTGGTGCAGCGCGCCGGACTGGGCAACCCGGACGATGAGCAGTACTGGTTGCGCCACAAGGCGGCGTTCACCTTCATGGCTGCGTTCAGCGGACCGATCACGCTGTACTACGGCGATGAAATTGGCCAGGAAGTACCCAACTTTGCGGCCAAGGTCAGCGTCAACTGTGTCGAAGCGGGCCTGTGCGAGGATCATGTCAGCCGGGATGACGGCGTCGTCGATGGCGTGGCAGGTCCCGCCCTGAGCGCCAGGGCGCGCGAGTTGAAGGGCTATGTGGCGTCGCTGATGCGGGTACGCTCCGTCAATGGGGCACTGGCGGGCGGTGCGCGGACCCACGTCTATTCCGATACCAACGTGTACATTGACCGCAAGGACAGTGGCAGCAACCGGGTGCTGCTGGTGCTGAACGTGAAAAACAAGGCGGCGACGATCACGCTCGACAGCGCGGTGGTGTCGGGTGCAGCGGCGCTGAACGATCTGATGACTGACGGTAAAGTGGAAGTGGACGCCAACGGCAAGTTCTTGATCACGGTGGCGCCGCTGTCGGGGCGCTTGCTGCGCTTTTAAGGTGAGGGGAGCGGGCGCTATCGTGGCGCCCGGTTCTGGGTATTGCTTGCTTTGACGCGCGCGAAAAACGCTGGAGATTTTTTCCCGGGCGCCGGGACTGCGGGATGACAATCCCTGCACGGTTTGCGTTGTGGCGCCACTATGCCAGAGTGAAGTTTCCCACTGTCGATAGCAGTGTAGCACCGCAAGTCGTGTGATGCCCGTGAAAGGCTACTTGGATGCCGTCAATCGTATAGTGCGGGTCGCCCTCGGCGATGGTGCAGCCGCTGTGGCCCGCTATTGGGCAGCTGCATGGGTCACCGACGCGAGCCACAGCAATGCCCTGCACAATAAAGTGACTGGCGGTGACGCTTTCTACTTTTCCGCCATGGCTGGTGGGGTCGTTCAGGCGAATAACGTTGCGCATGGCGCTCCTCTATTGCTTGTAATTTTCGGGATCGACGGCAGGCGTGCCGTGATGCTGGAATACGTCGCCGCCATTTGGATGGTGCTGGGTCTTGCGCAGCGCCTCGGATGGCGGACTGACCATGATGATGCTCGCCTCATTCGGGTCGCGCATGTTGACCGCAGCGCTCACGCCGCCGGCGCGGTAGCTGCCCATGACGCCGATGGCCATTTGCATGAACAGGGTGGCGGCGCCGGTATTGCCCAGCCGGCGGTCGGTATCGATCAGCAGGCCCGGAGCGCTGCCCGTCAGCTCTGGCCCGCCCTTGGACGCGTGCTCGTTCAGTGCTCCGTGCAAGACGCGCATCTGATCGGTATTGCCGCCGGTAGCGACGATGACGCGCGCGGGAGCGGCTTTTCGTTGCGCCTCTGGCAGCGTTTGCAATGCCTGATCCCATCCGGCCTGCATTGCCTTCTGGCGCTCGTCCGCGCGGATCAAAGGGTGGCCGTCCTTGTCGACAAAGCTAACGAACGTGGGTCGGTGAATGTAGCCCAGGGTCGGCAGCCTGTCGAATTTTTCCAGTTGGGCCTTGTTCCATGGGATAGGGAACCATGGCGTTGGCTTCCATTCTTTTGGAGGGCGGTGGCCCCCTTGGGCAAGATCGCTGAGCAGCTCGCTGGTGCTGGTGCCGGTGCCGTTGATCTCGGGGCGATGGGCGAATTGCGCGGTGGCCGCCAACCACTCCGAGACCGACGGTGGCCGCTCGGTTCGCGTGTCGGGATGGGGCAGGGAACGTGCGAGCGCGTTATGCGCGAGGAATAAACGACGTGCGAAACCGTGTTGATTAAGCTTTGCCACGGTCTCCGTGTCGTCGTTTAGATCCTCGAATGCGAACCGCCGCACCGCATCGACCCGCTCGCGCCGTGCCAGCACGAACAGCGCGGAAGCATCTGGCATTGCGGGAATGGCATTGCCATCGGTTGACAGCGGTGGCGTGCCCGGCGTACGGGTCAGGTTACGCGTATACATGTCGTCTGAGGAATTGAGAACGATGTACGGGATATCCGGATGCGCATCGAAGAATGCGAACACATCGTCCAGAATGCGGTCGGGGCGTTCGTCGAAGCGCCGCGGACCGGCCACGAACAGATGAAATTGCATGCCGGACGAATTGGCGCCATCGGCCAATCCCATGGTGGGATCGTTTGGCTGATCCTTGAAGTCAGGATCGTGTATCGGTGCTTCCGCATTAAAAACCGGCACGCCCCAATACGTCGGCGTATCGTTCGCGCCATTCTCAAGCGTGTTGCCGAAGCGGTTGCCGGTCTGGCCGTTCCGCTCGTTCACGCTCCATGGGTATTTGTTCTTGTCTTGCTCGCGAATAGTCGTGTGCGGACTACCTTTTTGCAATTCATCCCACAAGGTCCCTTGACGATATTTGTCAAATGTAACGCCAAGGCCGATCACCTCCAGCACGTATTCCCGTTTTGCCTGGTCAGTGAGGACGGCCGGCTGCTGCGCCTGCACCTGCGGCGCCGGCTGCGCGTTTTTAGATGCCATCACCCAACGGGCACCGGCAAACAATGCGATGACTGTCACCGGTCCTGCAACCCACCACCAAAGTCGAACTCCCATCGTCTGCTCCTGTGACATTAAACTGACTGGCTGAACCACCGACATGACGAAGATTGTCCACAGCGGAATCAAGATGATCATCGCAATGGCGCAGCCCAGCAAGTATCGCCCAAATTTTGGCGGCTCAGGCATCTGATCGGTATTCATTTGGCCGCTTCCTGCTTGGTGACACGGGCAACTGGCTTGGCAACGGCACGGAGCGGATGCTGCATTGCAGGTCTGTCGATTTGTTGACAAATCACCGCGCCTGGCAATCCGGTAGTGATGGATGGTATGCAGGCTGGAAGCACCCCGGTACTATAGTAATGGGCATTGCCTTCTATCACATCCTTGCGCCACTTGGGTTCCACCGACCAGTAGTTGGCGGTCGGGTGCTTCGGGTCCGCGGATGGCGCCGCCGCAAATGTCGTTAAGAATTCCTTCCAACTAAAAATCCCATCGCGTAGCTCCTTCGACTTCCCTTTCTTCAACCGCCAGTCCGCTACAGCGCACAGATAGGCGTAAAAAATCGGATGGGAAGAAGCAAGGCCACCGCCAATGGCGACATCATAGGCGGTCACATTGGCATGGTTGGCTTTGTTGCCAAAAATAGCGCCGTGGAAGGATTTCGGGCTCACTTCGCTTTGCCATCGCTTGCGCGCCTCGTCTGGAGTTTCCTTGCGCTTGACAAGTAACTGCCCGGTTGCCGACAGGTCTGGTCCCTGACAGCTGAATACTTCCACCACCACGCACTGCTGGGTTTCTGGTTTGCCTTCGTTTAAGTGCTTCTGCACCAGCGCCATCTTCTCTGTTGTGAGTTGCGCCCTGCCTTTGTAGAGGTGTGGTGCCGGGCTGTCGCGGGACCCAGCTCTCGGGTTCCTGCCTTTGTCCACCGGCCCCGGATCCGTAATGCTGATCCACACATCCAAATATCCTTTTGCGCCGGCGACGGCAATTGCTGCGTCGATCGGGTCTACTTCCTCACATGGGCCTTGTTTATCGCGGGGCAGATTGAGCTTGGCCTGCAGCGAAGTGGCTGGGACGACCGCTTCTCCCCCGCGCAGTTGCGCCGCTACCGGGGTTCGCAATTCTTCCCCGTTGATAGTGCGAATGCCATCGCGCACGTCATTGTCGTGCGCCTGTTTGGCTTCATACCAAGACGGGCCCTTGTCGACGACCGGCCAAGCCACTTCTTTTGAAGTGCCACGATGGCTTCGATTGTCGGCCGCAACGTGCGAGCCCATGTCCTCGCCTTTTATGCGCAGGGCGAAATCATAGGGAGGACTTCTTCCAAGTAATACCGGTCCCACCTTTTTTGTCGCGAGGTCGAACCGGCGTTTAATAGTGAAAACGCGCTGATAGAAACCCGATGCGGGCGGGGTGCCCACGTTCTTGGTCAATTCCGCCATCGCATGTCTACTAGCCATTCCACCGCGTCCATCGCTGGCAACATCCTGTACGCCTTGCCATCCGATTCCGTGCAAATGGTCCAGCGCAACGGTCATGTCTTCCGGAGAGAAATAAACATACACCTTGCCGCGGTTATCGCGGTCGTTCTCCGCAACCCATTTCGCGCCTACCATGCCGCAATGTTTTGCATGATTGTCGAGGGTAGCGAAGACGGGCGTCACAGATTTTTTTTGCGCAACGCCTTGAACGATATTGATCAGCGTGTCCAAACGCGCGTCGAAGGCCTGCCGACCGTGGATCATATTGTAGTCGCGACTCGTCATTGCCGTGTTCGTTTCACCGGCAAACAACTCGGCAGCATCCATCAATAAACTCGTATGCGCTTCAAGACTATAGGGGGAATTCACTAGAACGAGCGTGTCCGCTGGCCGTGCGCCCAAATCCAACAGAAACGCTTGCGCGAGCAGGCTAATGATGGTTCCCTGGCTGTGGGCGACGATGGATACCACCTCGTGTTCATCGTAATCGCGGATCATCGAGATAAGCGCCGCCAGTCTCTTGGCGGCCAAAATCATGTACATCCGACCCGGGGCGTTCAGAACCGGGCGAATCGGATCGCCTACCGGGTCGGTCGGCGCACCCGCTCCCTTGTTCCACATATCGGGAATGGTGCCGGTGGCGTTGGCGAACGGGCCACCCCCTTTCGACAAATCCTTATCCATGCGATTGCCGTTGCGATCGGTCTTTTGCCCAAACGCGACCTTCCCCGCGTTGGTTTCCTCTCGGTAGCCCCAGTAAAACGGAATGACGGGACTGAAGGTCTCTTTGGTGACATGACGCTTGAAAAACAAGGCGTCTGGGTCGTCAACGAGCTTGCCCTTGTCGTCCGCAGTAGGCATGCGGTAGCCGGCCGGCACCAGGCCAACGGACAATCGCTTGCTCAGCCCGGCGCAAAGGCCTTCCTCGACGGCGTTAAAGCCCACGCCGACGTCGTTCACGCCGTGAATGACAATGACATTGCCAGGCAGGTCCGGCTTGACCGCCACGGTCTTGTCGGACTTACGGCCGGTTTGCAGGACGCTGGTGTCTTCGCCGCCAACATAAGGTATTTTTGAGTAGAGTGCCATGGTGTAGCCCTTACGAGTTTTGCTTCAAGATGCGAATGGCGGCAATATGCATGGCGTCGCGCTGCAGAAGGTCCGTCTTGCCCTGCGCGTCGCTGACGCCCTTGAGGAGGCTCCCATCGGACATGTCGATCTCGTAGTGGACGTTGGGCGCGATGACCGCGCTTTCCCCGAACGGGTGGTACTGGAGCGTAAATTTCTGGTCGGGAGCGCCACCGCTAAAAGTGGGAAATTCAGTCGCCATTGTTGCTGGGCCACCAAACGGGAAATTCGCTGCCTTGTGGGCGATGTCTCCCTTCGTGCCAAGCGTGATCCCGCCGCCGATCTTGATGAAGGAACCATCTTCGGCGATGACGTGAATTTCCTTGGCCATCAGTTTGATCGCGCCATTGGTGGCCGTTAAATTGATGTTCTTGTCGGCGTTGATATGGATGTCGCCGTGCTGGCTTTGCATCAGCAGGTCGCCGTTGTGCGCAATGACCTTGATCCCATCGTGATGCGCAAACATTGAAATGCCCTTGCCCGCGTTTAGATTGAAACGCTGGCCAGCGGTCAACTGAAGGTGCTGCTGAGCCACCGTATCGATGTTGGCGCCGGCATAACTGACGATGGTCTTGGGCGTCGTGAAGGCCAGGCCGGCGGGTGCGGTGACGCTGATGCTCGGCTTGCCCCCATCGCCATTCGGTTCCGTGTTGCTGCCAGCCGCGGCCGCCTCGACGTCCTTTCTGATCTCCGCCTGCGGCGCGGCGTCGAGGGCCAGTGCTTGATTCTCGGCAGCATACTGACCAAGCGACTTGAACAAGTCCAGGCAGTTCTGCATCAGCCCAAGATGCTCCTCACTGCTTAACTGCTTGCCGCAGGCATCAAGCCGCTTCCACGCCGAGATGAGAAGCGACTTGGCAGTGCGGATAGTGCCACTGTCGTTGGTCGTCAGTTCGAAGCCCTCGCCCCGCGCGTCGGCTTTGCCGTCGCAGCGCGGGTGAGTGAGGTAACCGAGATTGAGCTGGCTGTGTCCGTGTTCGCTTTCCAGCTGCGCGCTGATCTGCCCCGGCGTATCATCCATCCGCAGCTGGTTGTAGCGCTGCGCCTTGACTTCCTTGCTCCGGATGCCGGACAGGTATCTGTCGCCGGGCAGCTTGCTGGTGCGACTGAAGGAGGGCGGCGGCGTCTTGGCGCCGTGCACGCGGCCGACGATCAACGGTTTGTCCGGGTCGCCCCCCAGGAAGATAACCACCACCTCGTCGCCTGCGCGCGGCAAGGATATCGCGCCATACTGCGCACTGGCCCAGCTGCCGGCAAGCCGCAGCCAGGCGGAGTCCTTATCACTGTCGGATGTACCCGCGCCCTGCGCATGCGCGTGGTCGGGTACGCGGCACCCCGGGAAGCGCACTTTGACGCGGCCGAATTCGTCGCAATGGACTTCTTCATTGACGGGGCCGACCACGGTGACTGTTTGCGCTTCAGTGCGGGGCAGGTCAAACCGTGGGTCATAGGCGGGTACGATGGGTATGCCGCGCCGCACGCAGGTGAAGTGATTGGTATAGCGCACACCGCGCTCGAAGCTTGCTTGTTCAAGGTCGCCGCTGCTGCCGCCCCAGTGATTCAGCGCGAACAGGCGGCGCACCCGCTCGTCGAGCGTCTTGGGGAGATTGTTTTCGGCCTCGATACGCAGTTCCGTGATGATAAATTCGCGTTCCTCGGCAGGGTGTGAGTCTATCTCCGGATGGCCCGTGACAGCATTCCACTGGCCGCAGCACATGTTGCGGTCACTGCCTTCGCCTTGGAAGAATTTTGACTCGTACTCTTGCCGCTGCATGCGTAGCGCGCCAAGGCTGCGGTAATCCGTGGGATCATCACCGGCGTGTGGGACGTCAATCAAATAGTCATCCAGACTGGCCGCGAACTGATTGCCGAGGATCCCCTGGTCGTTGCCGCTGATGTCGGCGCTGCCCATCGACCATGCTTGCGCGTAGTCCCAACTGCGGCGCGTGACGTTCCCCGCTGTCAGGGTTCGAACCGCTTGCCAATTGGTGATGGTGTCGCGCAGCTCAGTGCCGGCGTCGCGATGGTAGCGCACAGCACCCGCGGCGTTTTCCTTGAGCGACATGGCATCGTCGAACAAAACCAGAGTGTGCACGGGCGTCTGGTCGTTTCCCCGGTCGGTAGCCGAACCAGGTTGGACGAACCAAGCGATACCGCGCCGTTTCCATAGACGGCGCAGAAACCCCGCATTCGATTCGTTGTACTGCATCGTGAATTCACGCGACGGATAGCTTTTCAGGTACCCGAGATCGAAGTTGAACGCGCGCGCCGCTACCGGATTGGCTTCGCGCCATTCCCGCAATATGACGTTGGTGATATCGACTTCGCTTGCGTTGCGAAAGACGCGCGTGTTGCAGGTTTTCTCGAAGAGCGAGAATGCATCGCGCACGATCAACTGGTACGTGGCCAGAGCGCCATCGGCGTGCCCTTCCACCACGGCGCCAACGATGCCGCACACGGAGCGCAAGCCACCTGAATCCGTCACAAACTGCAATTCGACGGGATTGGCGATGAATTGCTTAAGCTGCATGCCCGCCTTGGTGGACACGCACAGCAAGGCGTATTCGATCCCGCCGCAGATTGTTTCTACTCCGCTCACTTGTTTGACCAGCAACAGATCGTCGACGACGCCTTTCTCATTGGACAGGCGCAAACGAATGGGGCGATTCGCTTCTGTGAGGCCGCTAAGGTCAAGGGGGAGATTGCTCAAGTTCATGCACGGTCCTCCAGCGAAAGGGCGCCTTGTTATCGTGGCGGGCGCACTGCAAGTGCGCGAAGAAAATTGCTTAGTGAACTTATGCTAAGAATGTTATCGAAACAGGAAAAACAGAGGCTCCGCGAAACGTGTATTGGCGACGGTAATAATCGCGCCTTGTCGCCCGGCAGAAAATGCCGTTGGGAAACCATAAATTTGGATGGGTTGCGAATTTCGGTATTGAGTTGCATCAAGCAATCCGGCTTGTGTTCCGCATGGTTCAAAACGCGACGGTCCGGCTCGGCGGGACGGTACCAAAACACCCAACGCTGCCAGTTCACAAGCCGAAATGGCGCGCAAATGCAAAAAGCCCACAAGTTACCTTGTGGGCTTTTTGGGTATTCGTGGTAGGCCGTGCGGGATTCGAACCTGCGACCAACGGATTAAAAGTCCGCTGCTCTACCAGCTGAGCTAACGACCCGAAGAGGCAATATTATAGCCGCTGAATCCGATTTCCGCTAGGCAGTTTTTTTACCTGTCGTTTAATTGGTCAGCTTGGACGTGACCTTGAGCACTTCCTCAGCCGTGGTCAAGCCCTCCATGATCTTGAACGCACCCGCAATGCGCAGCGGCTTCATGCCATCCTTGACCGCCTGCGCGCGCAGCGACGCCAGGTTGGTTTCCTTGCCGATCATCCTGGTAAAGTCTTCCGAGATGGTCAGCAGCTCGTACAGGCCCGTGCGGCCCCGGTAGCCCGTCTGGCGGCATTCCGGGCAGCCGACCGCCCGGTACACCTTGGCCGGCTTGGGCATGTTCCAATTGCCGCCGATGCTGTCCCACACATCGTCCGCAATCTCGCCATCGTCCGACTTGCAGTGCTTGCACAGCGTGCGCACCAGGCGCTGCGCCATGATGCCGACCAGCGTCGCTTCCAGCAGGTAATAGGGCACGCCCAGTTCGAGCAGGCGCATCACTGCCGCCGGGGCGTCGTTGGTGTGCAGCGTCGAAAGCACCAGGTGGCCCGTCAGCGCGGCCTGGATCGCCATTTCGGCGGTGGCCAGGTCGCGGATCTCGCCCACCATAATGATGTCCGGATCTTGCCGCATCAGCGCCTTGACGCCGTCGGCAAAGGTCAGGTCAATCGAAGGGGTGACCTGCATCTGGTTAAAGCTCGGCTCCACCATTTCAATCGGGTCTTCCACCGTGCACACATTCACTTCCGACGTGGCCAAGGCCTTGAGCGTGGTGTACAGCGTGGTGGTCTTGCCCGAACCGGTCGGCCCGGTCACCAGGATGATGCCGTGCGGACGCACCGTCAGGCTGTCCCAGCGCACGGCGTCCTCGGGCGGAAAGCCCAGTTCAGGCAGCGTTTTGACGACCACGTCGGGATCGAAAATACGCATCACCATCTTTTCGCCAAACGCGGTCGGCATGGTCGACAGGCGCAGCTCGACTTCCTGGCCGCCGGAGGTGCGCGTCTTGATGCGCCCGTCCTGCGGGCGGCGCTTTTCAATCACGTCCATGCGCCCGAGCAGTTTGATGCGCGCCGTCATGGCGATCATCACCACCGCCGGCACCTGGTACACCTGGTGCAGCACGCCATCGATGCGAAAGCGGATCGACGCGATTTCGCGCTTGGGTTCCAGGTGAATGTCGGAAGCGCGCTGCTCGAACGCGTATTGCCACAGCCAGTCGACGATGTTGACCACGTGCTGGTCGTTGGCGTCGAGCTTGTTCGATTTGCCCAGTTCAACCAGTTGCTCGAAGTTGTTGCGCAGCGCCAGGTCCTGGCCCTTGGACTTGTTGGCATCCTTGATGGTCTTGGCCAGGCTGAAAAATTGCGAAATATACTGGGCAATGTCGAGCGGGTTGGCCAGCACCAATTCGATGTCGCGGCGCGAAATCTTGGCGATTTCACGGGCCCAGTCGATATTGAACGGCTCGGCCGTGGCCACCACCAATCTGGTCGCGCTCAATTCCACCGGCAAGATGTTAAAGCGCGCCGCGTAGCTGGCCGACATCACGTCGGCAACCTTGGTGAAGTCGATCTTGAGCGGGTCGATGCGGATGAAGGGCAGGTGAACCTTGCCGGCCGCCCACTCGGTCAGCGCGTCAAGCGTCATCAAGCGATTCGGCGGCAATGCCGAGACGATCTTGCACAGCGCCACAGCCGACAGCGGATGCATCGCCACGGCATTTTTGTGGATCCCCTGCGCGTGCGCGAACTGGGCCTTGACGGTGGCTTTTTCAACAATGCCGTCGGCCAGCAGCCAGGTGAAAATGGCTTGCAGGTCGAGCGCCTTGGGCCGGGTCTTGGGCGCCGTTTCTTTATGGTGTTCTGCGTTCAAGTTCGCTCCGGTTGCGTTGCTTATTGCACTGCAGTCTTGATACCCTTGACCCACGATTTGGCCGGCAGCTTGGTGGCGGCCACGATCTGGAGCGCGCGCGCGGTCAGCACGTCAAAGTCGAGGGCAGGGCGGGCCTGGAAGCAGATCGCCACTACATTACCATCATGCACTTCAGGCAGGCAAATGACGTGCGCGAAGGCGAATTTCATGGCCTTGATGTTGCGAGCAAAGCTCGGGTGGTCGCCAAACAGGTTGACCGTCATGATACCGCCCGGCGCCAGGCAGGCGCAGCAGGCGCGGTAGAACTCGGGCGTGTCGAGCACCGGGCCGCGCGCGGTTGCGTCGTACAGGTCGCACTGAAGGACGTCGAACGCGTCGGCATTGGCCGGGTCGTTGACGAAGTCGAGCGCGTCCATTTCAATCACGTTCAGGCGCGCGTCGTTGGGCGGCAGCTTGAACATCGAGGCGCACACCGTCACGACCGCGGCATTGAGTTCAACCGCGGTGACGCTGGCTTCGGGAAACTGGCGGTAGCAAAATTTGGTGAGGGTGGCGGTCCCCAGACCAAGCTGGGCAATGGCGCGCGGCTGTTCGAGAAACAGCATCCAGGCCATCATTTGTTGCGCGTATTCGAGTTCCGGCCAGTCGGGCTTGCGGATGCGCATCGCGCCCTGGACCCATTCCGTGCCGAAATGCAGGTAGCGCACGCCATCCTGTTCAGATAGCGTGACGGGGGCAAATTTGGGTTTGCGCGCGGGGCGGCGCGAGGATTCGACTTGTTCGATGGATTTTCGTTTGATGAGCATAAGGGGCCTGGTTCGATCGCCCATTATCTGTTGGTGCCTTACCGTAGTGCAAGCGAAAAAAACCACATCGTCCCCGGGGGCGGACGATGTGGCGGTCGTGCTGGGGCGCGATTTACATAGCGATCAGTACTGGTCCGGCTCCACCGTCACGCGCAGGCGCACCCGCTCGCCCGGATCGCGCTGCATGAAGCTGGTGTAGCTGCGGCCGCGGTAATCGTACGTGACGTCATAGCCCATGGTGCGCGATTCGTACGCGTCGACCATGCGGCACTGGCGCACCGCCTGCTCTTGCGGATACTGCGACTGCGCGTACTGGCCCTGGTCCACCGGACGGCCCTGGTTGCTGATCCGGTCGCCCGCCACGGCCCCGGCCATGACGCCGACCGCCGTTGCTGCCGCGCGCCCGCTGCCGCCGCCCACCTGGTTGCCGATGATTCCGCCCGCAATCGCACCCAGGATGGCGCCGCCGGCGCTGCGGGGCTGCTGCTGATACTGCGGCTGCGCATACTGGGATTGCCCCTGTACGTATTCGGTGCGGCATTCTTCGCGCGGCTGGCGGATTTGCTCGGTGCGCGGCTGGACGCGCAGGACGCGGCCAAATTCTTCAAACTGGGCGGCGCTGGCGCCCGGCACGGCGGCGGCGCCCAGGGCAGACAGCAAAAGCGTGATAGACAGTTTCATGATTACCTCTAGGTCGTTATTACGTGCAATTTGACAGGCTGGCTTGCGCCATGCTTGTATGGTAATCCGGTCCGCGCCTTTTACGTAAGTCTCGTGGCAACAAGATGTAACAGCAAATGGCGAGAGCCACGCAGCACCGCACAATCAACGCATGACTTCGCCATGACCCGTAAATTTAGGTAAAACCTTCTGATTATTAACAAATATTGCGTTTGAAATCACATTCGGGTTGATTCAAGTTACACAAAACGTTACCCTTATACGATTAGGGGGTATATTGGCGCGTGGCAACCACCAACAGGCATTCGAGGATAGATAGCGCACCCGATACACCAGGACGACTTGAGGGAATAATGGATTTGTTGATAACAGTGCCGCCCAATCTTGTACAGTCCATCCGTGCTTTCCGAGTTGTGGAATTGCAGGAGGAAGCGGGGCGCCTTGGCCAGCATTTTTTGTATGCCCATTGCGCCAACACGCTGACCAAGCAGCAGGTGTGTGGACGGATCGGCGAAAGCTTTCATTTCCCCAAACCCAGCAGCAAAAATTTTGACGCACTGCGCGAGGTATTGACCGACACGATCAGCAAGGCCGGTCCGCAGCCCGGCTTCATCGTCGTCATCGAGCAACTGCCCAATACTCAGAAATTCGACAAGGAAGCGCGCGAAACCTTGCTCGACGTATTTCGCGACGCGGCCGACTTCTGGGCCGAGAAAAAGGTCCCGTTCCGCGTGTTTTACTCCTTCGAATAAGGCCGCAGCGGGCTGCTGCACTGCAACATATTTTTCCTGCCTGCTTGGTCCGGCTTCCCGCTCAGGGTACAATGCCGCCTTATGAAAAACATTGTGATCCTCATTTCCGGTCGCGGTAGCAACATGGAAGCGGTCGTGCATGCAGCGCGGGCCGAGCAATGGCCGGCGCGTATTGCGGCTGTCATCAGTAACCGGGCCGATGCCAAGGGGCTGCAATTTGCGCAGTCGCACCACATTCCCACGGTCGTCGTTCCCAACAAGGATTACGCCAGCCGCGAACAGTTCGACGCTGCCTTGCAACAAGTGATCGACGGTTTTGCGCCCGATCTGGTGGTGCTGGCCGGCTTCATGCGCATCCTCACGCCTGCCTTTGTCGACCATTATGACGGGCGGCTGTTGAACATCCATCCGTCCCTGCTGCCGCTGTTTCCCGGGCTGCACACGCACCAGCAGGCAATCGACGCCGGCGAAAAAATTCACGGCGCCACCGTCCATTTCGTGACCGCCGAACTTGATCACGGGCCGGTGGTGGCCCAGGCCAGCGTCGACGTGATGCCGGGCGACACCGAAGACACACTGGCCGCGCGCGTGCTGGTGCAGGAACACCAGCTCTATCCACGCGCGATCCGCCTGTTCATCGAGGACCGGCTCAGTATTGATCAGGGCAAGGTTCGGATCGCCGAGCCACGTCACGAGTCAACAAAATAACCAAGGAATACCATGAGATTGCCACCAGCAATACTCGGCAATACAGAAGAAGTATTGCGCGAGATTTTGCGTTTTTCGGCGCCCGCCGATTCGACCTTGTCGCGTTACTTCAAGGACCACCCGCGCCTGGGCTCGCGTGAGCGCGGCGCCGTTGCCGAAGGCATTTATGCCATCTTGCGCAACAAATCCTTTTTCACCGACTTTGCCGAAGCGGGCCAGAGCCCGACCATGCGCCGCCTCACCATCCTCGGCCTGGCCGAAGCGGTGGGCGCCGACGCGCTGGGCGGCCTGACCGAAGAAGAGACCGCCTTCCTGGAACGCATCAAGGAAATCGACCGGACCCTGATGCCGGCGCAGATGCGCACCAACCTGCCCAAGTGGCTGTTCGACAAATTCGTCGCCCAATATGGTGAAGCGGAAACGCTGGCCCTGGCCGACGCCTTGAACCAGCCCGCGCCGCTCGACCTGCGCGTCAATTCGATCAAGGCCACGCGCGACGAAGTGCAGGCCGGCTTGCTCGAAGCGCCGATCGCGGCGCTGCCGATGCCGTATGCGCCGCTCGGCCTGCGCGTGCTGAAAAAGCCGTCGCTGCAAAACCTGCCGCTGTTCAAAAGCGGCGCAATCGAAGTGCAGGACGAGGGCAGCCAGGTACTGTCGCAGATCGTCGGCGCCAAGCGCGGCGAGATGGTGGTCGACTTTTGCGCCGGTGCCGGCGGCAAGACGCTGGCGCTGGGCGCGCTGATGCGCAACACGGGCCGCCTGTACGCCTTTGACATTTCCGAAAAGCGTCTCGCCAAGCTCAAGCCGCGCCTGGCGCGCAGCGGCCTGTCGAATGTGCATCCGGTGCAGATTGCGCACGAGCGCGATGCCAAGATCAAGCGCCTGGCCGGCAAGATCGACCGGGTGTTGGTCGATGCACCGTGCAGTGGCCTGGGCACCTTGCGCCGCAATCCTGACGTCAAGTGGCGCCAGAAGGTGGAGGCAGTGGCTGAGATGCAAGTCAAGCAAGCGTCGATCCTGGACGGCGCGGCGCGCCTGCTCAAGGGCGGCGGGCGCCTGGTCTACGCGACGTGCAGCTTGCTCAACGAAGAAAATGATTTCATCGTCGAACAATTCCTCGCCGCGCACCCGGAGTTCGACTTGGTTCCGATGAGCCAGGTATTGGCCGAGCAAAAGATCGACCTGGAAATGGGCGACTATCTCAAGCTGCTGCCGCACAAGCATCATACCGACGGTTTCTTTGCCGCCGTCATGCAGCGCAAACCGATCGAAAAGAAAGCGCCGCGCGAACAGCCGCTTGACGACGCCGACGCCGACGCCAACCCTGACGCCGACGCTGCGCAATAAAGCGCAGCGAGCCTATGCCACTACATAACCTGCTGACCGACCTGTTTGGCGACATCCACAAGCCAGAGATCGTCTGGCAGGCGGGCATCATTGTTGTGTGTGTGGCGCTCGGCTGGTTGCTCGAGCGCCTGTTGCGCGTCAACGGCAACGGCGCGCTGCGCGTGGGCGCGACCAATTTCCGCGATGTACTCACGCCCGCATTGATTGCGGCCCTGATTGCCATTTCTAAACTTGTCGCCAAAGCGTACCTGGGCAACGTCAATCTGTTGAAGGTGGCGCTGCCGGTGTTCGGTTCGCTGGCCTTGATCCGCCTGGCGTTCTACTTGCTGCGCGGCGCCGTCGCGCGCCGCGGAACGGTGGGCGCGACCCTCGTGACGTTCGAAAAAATCTTTTCGCTGCTGGTCTGGCTCGGGGTTGCCCTCTACCTGACCGGGCTGTGGGGCGATGTGTTCCTGTTCCTGGACACAACCACGCTGCCGCTAGGCAAAAATCACGTCGCGCTATCGACCATCTTGCAGGCCGCGGTGTCGGTCGTCATCTTGCTGATGCTGGCCATGTGGGCCGGCGCCCTGATGGAAGAGCGTCTGATGGGCTTGGCAGGACTGCACAGTTCGCTGCGGGTCGTGATTGCGCGCATGAGCCGCGCGCTCCTGATCGTGGTGGCGGTGCTGGTCAGCCTGTCGCTGGTGGGCATCGACCTGACCGTGCTGTCGGTGTTCGGCGGCGCGCTGGGCGTGGGCTTGGGGCTGGGCATGCAAAAGATCGCCAGCAATTATGTGTCCGGTTTCGTGATTCTGATCGAGCGCAGCCTGGCCATTGGCGACATGATCACGGTCGACAAGTATTCCGGCAGAGTTACCCAGATCAATACCCGCTACACCATCTTGCAAGGCCTCGATGGCGTGGACACGGTGCTGCCCAACGAAATGCTCATTTCCGGTCCCGTGCAAAACCAATCGTTGTCCAATCCTAACGTGCAGGTGGCGACACAATTGACAGTGTCGTACGATAATGATCTCGACGCCGTGATCGCCTTGCTCGAAGCGGTGCCGCGCAATTTGCCGCGCGTGCTGGCCGATCCCGGGCCGGGTGTCGCGCTCAAGAAGTTCGGTGCCGACGGTTATGAACTCGAGCTTGGATTCTGGATCGCCGATCCGCAAAACGGTCGTGGCGGCGTGGTGTCCGAAGTGAACAAAGGCATATACGCGCTGGTGCGTGATGGAAAAATCAAGCTTGCATATCCGTCACGCGACATGCGTGAACTGGACGCGCAAATGCTGGCTGTATTGACTGGGATGACCCGTTCATAAATTGAAATCATTCGTTACCAGCGTGCCGTGCGGCACTTGTTCGACGTAAAATAGGCGTATTCCTCAGTTCTTGTGCAGGCTGGCGCGAGCGCCACTATTTTGGAGCAGTAATGGATTTGTTAAGTATGGTTTTCGATTTCCTGGTGCACGGTATTGTTGGATTGTCGGGATGGCAAGTCGTGATCTACACCCTGGTGGTGACCCACATCACCATCGCCAGCGTGACCATTTATTTGCATCGCCATCAGGCGCACCGCGCGCTTGACCTGCACGCGCTGCCGAGCCATTTTTTCAGGTTCTGGCTGTGGTTCACCACCGGCCAGGTGACCAAGGAATGGGCCGCCATTCACCGCAAGCATCACGCCAAGTGCGACACCGAAGAAGATCCGCACAGCCCGGTTACGCGCGGCATCCGCAAGGTGCTGTTTGAAGGCGCCGAGCTGTATCGCATCGAGTCCAAGAACCTGGAAACCATCAAGAAGTATGGCTCGGGCACGCCGGACGACTGGATCGAACGCAACGTCTACACGCGTTTTAGCTGGCAGGGTATCGTGCTGCTGTTTATCGTCAATTTTGCGTTGTTTGGCGTCATCGGCATCACCATCTGGGCCATCCAGATGGCGTGGATTCCGATCACTGCGGCGGGCATCATCAACGGCATTGGTCACTATTGGGGCTACCGCAATTACGATTGCGCTGATGCAGCGACCAACATCATTCCTTTCGGTATTTTGATCGGCGGCGAAGAGTTGCATAACAATCACCATACCTTTGCCACGTCGGCCAAGCTGTCGTCCAAATGGTACGAATTCGACATTGGCTATTTTTACATCCGCGTGCTTGAAGTGATGGGCCTGGCCAAGGTCAAGAAGCTCGCGCCCAAGCCGGCTTTCGACCAGGGCAAGGTGGTGGCGGACTTCGATACCTTGCAGTCCGTGATCGCCAATCGCTACGATGTGATGGCCAAGTATGCCAAGTCGCTCAAGGCGGCCTGGCGCGAAGAAGCGGCGCACCTGAAAACCAAGGCCGAGCTGGAGGCACGCTTTTTAAAGTCGTCGCGCAAGCTGTTGCAGCGCGAACCGGCCAAGCTGGAAGCGTCGCACAAGCAACAATTAGTTGAGCTATTTCAGCATAGCAAAGCGCTGCAGACCATGCATGAAATGCGTGTCGAGCTCGGCGCTATCTGGGAGCGCTCGCACTTTACGCGCGACCAGTTGCTGCAGCAGTTGCAGGACTGGTGCAACCGCGCCGAGGCATCGGGCATCAAGTCGCTGGAAGAGTTCTCGATGCGCTTGCGCAGCTACGCATAACGCGCCAGCGGCGCACCTTACTTCGCTAACACGGCTCCTTCGGGAGCCGCTTTTTTTTTCAGCGGTTTCAGTGGTGTTTCAGCGCAACGCACCCATCGCGCGGGCAAAATACACGGTGGGCTGGCCTTGCCGGATGGTGTAGAGCTGCGCGGGACGGTTGCTGGCGTGGCGCTGCTTGCCGGGAATCTCTTGCAGGAAGTCGCCATCCATGATGCGCTTTCGAAAAGCGCTCTTGTCGACCTTGCGGCCCAATACTGTCTCGTACACGTGCTGCAGATCGGACAGCGTGAATTCAGGCGCCAGCAAGTGCACCGGCAGCGACGTGTATTCCACCTTGTTGCGCAGGCGTAGCAGTGCCGTGTTGAAAATCTGCGCGTGGTCGAACGCGAGGTCGAGCCGTTCGGCCAGGCCGTCGACCGGATGCCACGAGGCCGCGTTGCTGCCGCCGCCGTGGGCCAGGCTCACGCCATTCGCATCGATCAGCGCAAAGTAGGCAAACGTGGCCGACCAGCCGCGCGGGTCGCGCGTGGCGCTGCCAAAGCCTTGCAATTGCTCCAAATAGGGCGCGTCGACGCCGGTCTTTTCGCGCAGTTTGCGCAAGGCCGTCGCGTCCAGGTCGGCATCGCGCCGGATGTCGATAAAGCCGCCGGGCAGCGCCCATTTGCCCTTGCAAGGGTGCTCGCCGCGCTTGACCAGCAGCACTTGCAGCGCTTGCTCGCGCAGCGTGAAAATGACCAGGTCAACGCTGGTGAGCGGTACGTCGAATGCGTGAATATCGTATGTTTGAAGAAATTCTTGTTCCGTCATTTCAGTGGGCGACATACTTTTCCTCTCGATGCAAGGGCAGATTGTACGGCGTCAAGGCGGTTGGTGGCAAACGGAAAATAAGTTAGTTGCAGTAGATAATTAAGTCGGCTATGATGAACTTATCGCCCTCGGCCTGTTATTTTCTGAAAGTACCACTATGAATGCGACCCTGCCCGTGAACAAGCTGACGCCGGGCGTCTTCACAATTGAACACTTTTTCAGCCCCGAGGAATGCGCGCGCTATATTGCGCTGGGTGACGACATTGGTTATGTTGAGTCTGAAGTGAACTTTTCCACCGGGTCGCGCCGCGCCGCAGAAATTCGCAACAATGACCGGGTCATTTTCGACGATGCAACGCTCGCCGCGACACTGTTCGAACGTGCCCGGCACATGCTGCCGGCTGAGGTTTCGGGCTGGCAGCTTTCCGGCTTCAATGAGCGGCTGCGTTTCTACCGCTACACGCCGCAACAGTATTTCAAGTGGCACAGGGACGGCTCTTTCGCCAAAGGGCCGGATGAAGAGAGCATGTTGACGTTTATGATCTACCTCAATGACGGCTTTGATGGCGGCGCGACCGAATTCAAGGTGGAAGTGATCCAGCCGCGCACGGGAATGGCGCTGGTGTTTCCGCACCGTGCGACGCACCAGGGGGCCGAATTGCTGCGCGAGGTCAAGTACGTGCTGCGCACCGATGTGATGTACAAGAACGTCAACGGCGTGGAGTGATTCCGGAAAGCCTGTGGGATGATTGCAACATGAAAATTACTTCCATCCTTTTCGTGTGCATGGCGAACTACTGTCGCTCCCCCACGGCCGAGGGCGTTTTCCGCGCCCGCGCCCTCGCAGCGGGGCTGGCCGACCGGCTGCAGATCGATTCGGCCGGCACCCACAACTACCGCATCGGATGCGAGCCTGACCCGCGCTCGGCAGCCTGCGCCGCACGGCGCGGCTACGACCTGTCGGGCTTGCGCGCGCGCCAGGTCGTGGCGAGCGACTTTGTCGAGTTCGACCATATTTACGCCATGGATAACGAGAACCTGGCCGCGCTCACGCGCGCCTGTCCGCCCGAGCATCGCCACAAGCTGGGCTTGTTCATGCAGTACGCCAGGCATGCCGATTCGGACATCGTGCCCGATCCCTACCAGGGCGAGGACGATGGCTTTGACCTGGTCCTGGGCTACATTGAAGACGCTTCCGACGGCTTGATCGAGCACTTGCGCCGACACAGATAGATCACACAGCAAGGCACATAACAGGGCACACAACACGGCCCATAACAAAAGAGCCGCGCACTTGCGTGGGCGGCTCTTTTGGTACTGAAATGGGGATCCGGATTACTTGATCTTTGTTTCTTTGTACATGACGTGCTTGCGTGCCTTGGGATCGAACTTCATGATCTCCATTTTTGCAGGCATCGTGCGCTTGTTCTTGTCGGTGGTGTAGAAGTGACCCGTACCTGCAGTCGATTCCAGCTTGATTTTGTCGCGGCCAGTTTTTGCCATGATAGCTCCCTAATTAAACTTTAACGCCACGGGCACGCATGTCGACCAAGACGGCATCGATGCCGACTTTGTCAATGACGCGCAGACCGGCGTTGGACAAGCGCAGGGAGACCCAGCGATTTTCCGATTCGACGAAAATACGGCGATTTTGCAGGTTAGGCAAAAAACGACGCTTCGTTTTGTTGTTAGCGTGGGAGACGTTGTTACCAACCATCGGGCCCTTGCCAGTTACTACGCAAACACGTGCCATAGCGCACTCCTAAAATAAATCCAAACTTGGAAAAGAAAGAGTATAGCGTGAAAAGCGCTAGAGAATCAACGACTTGTGAAAAACAATTGTGTCTTCTAAGATTATTAAACTTAACAATGTGCGACACATTGCAACGTTCGTGGGGCTGGGCAAGAATCCATCTACAATCTGGTCTGTCAAATACCAATAAAACAGGAGTTGCGCATGGAGCCGTGGTTTCAAGAATGCTGGATGACCGTGCAGGAAGAATTTTCCGATTTGGGCGATGCCTCGGACATTACCCGGGTGGTTGTGCGCCTGACGGTGGCGATCGTGCTGGGCGCGATGCTCGGCTACGAGCGCGAATCGGTGGGCGCCTCGGCCGGCCTGCGCACGCACATGCTGGTCTCGCTCGGCTCTGCCTTGTTCGTGCTGATTCCCTTGCAGGCGGGCATGCCTTTGATGGATGCGTCGCGTGTGCTGCAAGGCGTGACCGCCGGCGTCGGCTTTCTGGGCGCGGGCGCCATATTGAAGTCGGAGAACGAAAAACAGGTGACCGGGCTGACCACGGCGGCCGGGGTGTGGCTGACAGCTGCGATCGGGGTCGCGGCGGGCATGGGACGCGAGGGGACGGCCGTGCTAAGCGCCGTGTTTGCGCTGGCGATCCTGTCGCTTCTCAAGTTCAAGAGCCGGCGCGCGCGCCTGAAGGAGCTACGGGAATAGCGCTTGGCAGCGTCATGGATGGTTGAACATGACGAACGCCCGGGAACGGCGCAGCGCCGACGAACTACAGTTGGCCGTGCTCGGCAAAGGAGTGAACGCTCGCCCCGGCCACGACAAAATGGTCCAGCACGCGTACATCGACCAGCGCCAGCGCCTGCGTCAGCGCGCGCGTGAGCAGCAGGTCGGCCTCGCTCGGCTCGGCGACCCCGGACGGATGATTGTGCGCCAGCAGCACGCTGGCCGCATTGTGAACGAGAGCCGCCTTTACCACCTCGCGCGGATAGACGCTGGTGTGCGTGAGCGTGCCGCGGAACATTTCTTCGCTGGCAATCAAGCGGTTTTTTACATCCAGGAACAACACGACGAAGGATTCATGCGCCTGACGCCCCAGTTGCAGGCGCAGGTAAAGCCGCACCGCGTCGGGCGAGGACAGGGTGGTGCCGTCGCGCAGCTGCTCGCCGATGGCGCGCCGCGCCAGTTCCATGATGGCTTGCAACTGAGCGGACTTGGCGGGACCCAGACCGTGCACCGCCGACAGCTGCCCGGCGCCGGCGCCAAGCAAGGCGTGCAGGGAGCCGAAGGTGGCGATCAGGTCGCGCCCCAGTTCGACCGCGCTTTTGCCGCGCACGCCCACGCGCAAGAACAGCGCCAGCAGTTCAGGGTCCGACAACGCCTTGGCGCCTTCGCGGTTCATGCGTTCGCGCGGACGCTGCTGTTCCGGCCAGTCGCTGATGCTTCCCATCCACATTCTCCACCGGTCTACGGCGCCCGATTGCAACCGTGTTATTTGGACCGCTGAGGCAGGCTGGAGTTCGCGGCGCCGTCAAGCCTGGTAATTGGCATTGATAAAAAGCAGTGCCAGCGGGACGGTGGCGATGGCGACCAAGATCGGCGCCATCGCCAGCAGGCGCACCAGGATGCCCGCTTCGGGATAGGTCGTTATCGTTTCCCGGTAGCCTTTCCAGCCGAAGAAAATCGATACCGGCAACAGCACCAGCAGCGGCAGCACCAGCCAGGCAGTCAGAAACATCAGAAAAGAACAGAACAGCGAGAGTATGGCAAAGCCCATGATGGCGGCACCTGAAATGGGGAAACATGTAGCATACGGCAAAGTTGACCGAATGGAACTATTAATGTGCTCATCGTGGGGTCGGAATGCACCAGCCTGACGCGGTACAATATCGCTTTCCCAGCTCTAGCGAACATCATGTCCAATGCCACTCCCTTGGTCGTCACCCCGTCGGCCTACCTGACCCTGCATTACCGGCTTGCCAGCGCGCAGGGCACCGACCTCATCACGACCTTCGGCGGCAACCCGGCCACGCTGATGCTGGGCCAGGGACAGCTCGCGCCGTTCCTCGAAGACGCCTTGCTGGGCCTGGAAGAGGGCGCGCACAAGGTGTTCGAGCTCGCTCCCGGACAAGCTTTCGGCGAGCGCAACAACGAGCTGGTGCGCGACGTCTCGCGCGCCACGCTCGATGAAAACTCGGCGCCGGGCGCCGACTACCGCATCGGCGACCTGGTCGACTTTGCAGCGCCCGGCGGCGGTCGCTTTGCCGGCATCCTGCGCGAACTGCGCGAGGACGGCGCCACCTTCGACTTCAACCATCCGCTGGCCGGCCAGTCGCTGACATTCGAAGTCAAACTGATTTCGGTGCTGTAACAAGTGACAAGTAACAAGTAACGTGAGGGAAACATAATGACCAGTGAAATTCTCCTGGCCCAGCCGCGCGGCTTTTGCGCCGGGGTCGACCGTGCCATTGAAATCGTCGAGCGCGCGCTGCAGCAGTTTGGCGCGCCTATTTATGTGCGCCACGAAATCGTGCACAACGCCTATGTGGTGGACGACTTGCGCAACAAGGGCGCGATCTTTATCGAAGACCTGGACGACGTCCCGGCCGGCAATACGCTGGTGTTTTCCGCGCACGGCGTCTCGAAAGCGGTGCGGGCCGAGGCCGAAGCGCGCGGCCTGACCATTTTCGACGCCACCTGTCCCCTGGTCACCAAGGTGCATGCGGAAGTGGCCAAGATGCGCCGCCAGGGCTGCGAAATCATCATGATCGGCCACGACGGCCATCCGGAAGTGGAAGGCACGATGGGCCAAACCAATGAAGGCATGTACCTGGTTGAAACCGTGGCCGACGTGGCCGCCCTGGCCGTGACGAGCCCGGACAATCTGGCGTTTGTGTCGCAGACCACCTTGTCGGTGGACGACACGGCCGACATCATTGCCGCCATCAAGCAAAAATATCCAAACGTGATCGAGCCTAAAAAAGGCGATATCTGCTACGCCACCACCAACCGCCAGGAAGCAGTCAAATTCATGGCGCCGCAGGTGGACGTGGTGATCGTGGTTGGCAGCCCCAACAGTTCGAATTCGAACCGGCTGCGCGAGGTGGCTGAAAAGAAAGGTACGCCCGCCTACATGGTCGACAACGCCTCGCAAATCGATCCGCAATGGCTCGTTGGCAAGCTGCGGATCGGCGTCACGGCTGGTGCTTCTGCGCCTGAAGTGCTGGTGCAGGCCGTCATCGACCGGCTCAAGGAACTCGGTGCGCGCAGCGTGCGCGCGCTCGATGGCGTGGAGGAACATGTGACGTTCCCGCTGCCCAAAGGCTTGGTCGGGGCAGCTTAAGCCAAAAAAACCGTGCTTGGCGAAATAATATTTGGAACACGTGTTATTTTCCGATATTAGTTTTTATCATTCCTCGCTATCATGACGACGCTCGGAATTTTTGTCGCTGGAGGCAAGTAAATACGCCTCGTGCGGTGCGCGGTTACATTGGAACCATGAAACAAGGAGCGGCACCTCGGGGGTTTCCCCGGGTGCCGTTTTTGTTACGACGATTTAAAAGAGGCGCTTAAACATGGATACATTCATCCAACAGATTATCAACGGTCTTGTGCTCGGCAGCATGTATGCCCTGGTCGCCCTCGGCTACACCATGGTGTACGGCGTATTGAACCTGATTAACTTCGCGCACGGCGACGTGTTGATGATCGGCGCCATGGTCGGCCTGTCGATCCTCAAAGGACTCTCCATTGTCGCGCCTGGTTTGCCCGGCTTTGCGATGTTGGGCATTGCCATTGCCGGCGCCATTCCCGTGTGCATGCTGGTGAACGTCATCATCGAACGGGTCGCTTACCGCCGCTTGCGCAACGCGCCGCGCCTGGCGCCCCTGATTACGGCGATTGGCGTCTCTTACCTGTTGACTACGTTTGCGATGATGATCTGGGGCCGCAGCCCGCTGTCGTTCCCGCAACTGCTCTCGTCCGAGCCGATCAATATCGGCGGCGCCGTCATTTCGCAAACCCAGGTCGTGCTGCTGGCGCTGGCCGTGATGGCGATGGCCGCGCTGGTGGTGCTGGTTGAAAAAACCAAGATGGGCCGCGCGATGCGCGCCACCGCCGAAAACCCGCGCGTTGCCGGCCTGATGGGCGTGGACTCGAACAAGGTCATCGTAGCAACCTTTGCCATCGGTGCGGCGCTGGCCGCCATCGCCGGCGTGATGTGGGGCGCCAACTATTCATCGATCCAGTTTGCGATGGGTTTCCTGCCCGGCTTGAAGGCTTTCTGCGCCGCCGTGCTGGGCGGTATCGGCAATATCTACGGCGCCATGATCGGCGGCATTTTGCTGGGTTTGATCGAAGCGCTGGGCGCCGGCTACATCGGCGACCTGACGGGCGGCTTTCTGGGCAGCCACTACCAGGACATCTTTGCGTTTGTGGTGCTCATCCTGGTGCTGACGGTGCGTCCCTCCGGCATCATGGGCGAACGCGTCGCCGACCGCGCCTGACCGACAACCGATAAAGGATCACCATGGCACTTCTCACTTTTGACGTTGAGCACAACAAGAAAAAAGCATTTGCCAGCATGGGCGTGGTGCTGCTCCTGCTGCTGATTTTCCCCTTCGTTGCCCAAAATTTTGGCAACTCGTGGGTGCGCATCATCGACATGGCGCTGCTGTACATCATGCTGGCGCTGGGCTTGAACATCGTGGTTGGCTTTGCCGGCTTGCTGGACCTGGGCTACATCGCGTTTTTTGCGATCGGTGCTTACCTGGCCGCGCTGCTGGCGTCACCCCATTTTGCGGTGTTGCTAACGTCGGTGGCCGACGAGTATCCGCGCTTGAGCGAGTGGCTGCTGGGCAGCGGCCTCATTTCCAAGGATGTGCAGGATAACGGCATTCACCTGTCGGTCTGGCTGATCGTGCCGCTGGCCGCGCTGGTGGCGGGCTTTTTCGGCGCCTTGCTGGGCGCGCCTACGCTGAAACTGCGGGGCGACTACTTGGCCATCGTCACGCTCGGCTTTGGCGAAATTATCCGCATTTTCATGAACAACCTGAATGCGCCCATCAATTTTTCCAACGGCCCGCAAGGCATTAACATGATCGACCCGGTCTCGATCGCCGGCGTTTCGCTGGCGGGCGAAGCCGGTTCCAAGGCCACCGTCATGCTGGGCAGCTACGCCATGCCCTCGGTGAATGCGTATTACTTCTTGTTCCTGTTCCTGTGCATCGCCATCGTGTTCGTCACCTCGCGCCTGCAGCATTCGCGCCTTGGCCGGGCCTGGGTCGCGATTCGCGAAGATGAAATCGCCGCCAAGGCCATGGGCATCAACACGCGCAACATCAAGCTGCTCGCGTTCACCATGGGCGCGTCCTTCGGTGGCGTGGCCGGCGCGATGTTTGCGTCGTTCCAGGGTTTTGTGTCGCCTGAATCGTTTGCGCTGACCGAATCGATCGCCGTGCTGGCGATGGTGGTGCTGGGCGGTATTGGCCACGTGCCGGGCGTGATCTTGGGCGGCGTGCTGCTGGCTGCCTTGCCGGAAGTGCTGCGTCACACGGTCGAGCCGTTCCAGATGCTGGTGTTCGGCAAGGTCTTGGTGGAAGCGGAAGTGTTGCGCCAGCTGCTGTACGGCCTGGCGATGGTGCTGATCATGCTGTATCGCCCGGCCGGCCTGTGGCCCTCGCCCAAGCATGAAGACCGTCCGGACGCGGCCGAGACCAACAAGCAAGACGCCTTTCCGGCTGCGTGAGGAAGATGACGATGAGCCAACAGACTATCCTTAAAATCGAAGGCGTGAACAAGCGCTTTGGCGGCTTGCAGGCGCTGACCAATGTCGGCATCGAGATCCAGCAAGGCCAGATCTATGGCCTGATCGGCCCCAACGGCGCCGGCAAGACCACGTTTTTCAATGTCATTACGGGGCTGTACCAGCCGGATACGGGCGGTTTTTTCCTGGCCGGCAAACCGTATTCGCCGTCGGCGCCGCACACCGTGGCCAAGGCCGGGATTGCCCGCACCTTCCAGAACATCCGCCTGTTTGGCGAAATGACGGCGCTGGAAAACGTCATGGTCGGTTGCCACGTGCGCACGCACCAGGGCGTGTTCGGCGCCGTATTTCGCTTCCCGGCGGCGCGCCGCGAAGAAGCGATGATCCGCGAACGCGCGCAAGCGCTGCTCGACTTTGTCGGCATTGGCGCGTTCGCCAAGCGCACCTCCAAATTCTTGTCGTACGGCGACCAGCGGCGCCTGGAAATTGCACGCGCGCTGGCCACCGATCCGGTGCTGCTGGCGCTCGACGAGCCGGCCGCAGGCATGAATGCGACGGAAAAGCTGGCCTTGCGCGAGTTGCTGGTGAAAATCAAGGAAGAGGGCAAGACGATCTTGCTCATCGAGCACGACGTCAAGCTGATGATGGGTTTGTGCGACCGCATCACGGTGCTGGAGTATGGCAAGGTGATTGCAGAAGGCTTGCCTGCCGAGATACAAAAAAATCCGGCCGTGATTGAAGCCTATCTGGGAGGTGGCCACTAATGAGCGAAACTATGCTGAAGATCCAGGGTCTGAAGGTTGCCTACGGCGGCATCAAAGCTGTCAAGGGGATCGACCTGGAAGTGAACAAAGGCGAACTGGTCACGTTGATCGGGGCCAATGGCGCGGGCAAGACCACGACCTTGAAGGCGATCACCGGTACCTTGCCGCCATGCTCGGTGGAAGGGGTGATTAGCTACAAGGGCGTGTCGCTCAAGGATGCCAAGTCGTTCCATTTGGTTGAGAAAAAGTTGGCCATGGTGCCGGAAGGGCGGGGCGTCTTTACCCGCATGTCGATTGAAGAAAACCTGTTGATGGGCGCTTACACGCGCAACGACAAGGCGGGCATTGCGCTGGATGTGGAGAAGTGGTTCACGGTGTTCCCGCGGCTAAAGGAGCGGGCGTCGGCAATGGCCGGTACCTTGTCGGGCGGCGAACAGCAGATGCTGGCGATGGCGCGCGCGCTGATGAGTCACCCTGACTTGCTGCTGCTTGACGAGCCGTCGATGGGGCTCTCGCCTATCATGGTGGAAAAGATTTTTGAGGTGATTCGCGATGTGTCGAAGCAGGGGATTACGATCCTGCTGGTCGAGCAGAACGCGAAGCTGGCGCTGCAGGCGGCGCACCGCGGGTATGTGATGGATTCGGGCGCCGTGATCATGAGCGGGAATGCGGACGACATGCTGCATGATCCGCGGGTAAAGGCGGCGTATCTGGGCGAAGAGGCCGGGTAGTAGCGATAGCTCACATCGTCCTCGCGGATGCGGGGACCCATACAACAGTTGCTCAGTTGAACCGTTCCATGGGCCCCCGCGTTCGCGAGGACGATGTTGCTCTGCTGTACCGTCACCGTGATTGCGACAGCATCGTGAGCCAGATGTAACTTTGCGGCTTACGCTTTTGCCAGAGTCGTCCACGCGGGGACGATCCGCTGCTTGATGACGCAGACGTAAAAAAACCCGCCTCGGCGGGTTTTTCATTCAGCAACCAGGAATTACTTCTTGGCTTTTTGCACGGCATTCTGTGCAGCCTGGGTGAACTGGCTGACAGCCGTGTTCACGTTGGTTTCCATGGCTTCAACAGCTTGCTTGGCCGTCTTGGTGATTTGCTCGTAACCAGCGTTGGCATTGCCCAGGCTCGACTTGAAGGCAGCAACAACGTTCTCCGAACCGGCAGGCGCGTTCTTGGTCACTTCGTCAACCAGGGTGATGACCTTGCGGTTGGTTTCAGCAATTTGCAGCTCGGCTGCTTTGGTGAACTCAGCCTGGGTGCCGGCGGCGATCGCTGCAACCTGGCGGCTGTACGACATCGCTTTTTCAGCGTTTGGCTGGGCTTGTGCGGCGCTCAGCGAGAAGAATTCCTGTGGATCCTTAGCCGACAGCAACTGACGGGCGGCGGCCGACGACTCTTCCAGCGATGCCTTGGCAGCAGTCATGTTCAGTTCGATCAGCTTTTCCATGCCTTCGAATGCCTTCGAGGTCAGCGAGGAGAAAATGGCGAATTGCGATTCGAAATTGGCTTTGGTGGCGTTCGAAAACTGCTCTGGGATTGCAAACATAGAATTCTCCGGTATTGTATAAATGAATGGGTGCTGCTTAGAACTAATGAAGCAGGTAGATCCTAAACTTTCAGGCTGACGGTGTATTGTGCAGCGCAACAAGTTCTATTTTACTCAGATCTGGTGATGAGTCAAGCGCTTTTTGTGCGGTGCACCAAAATCAATTCTCACCAACTGTCAGCGCATTTTGCCATGCCATGACGAGGCCGCTGCAACAGTGCTTTCCATAGGAGAACAAGGGTCCAGGGCACGTCCCCAACAGGGGCGTGCTAGACTCGTCACGCCATGTTGATGAGCTTGTGATCTGGCGCAATATCACATGTGTGACCAACTAAACTATTGATTAATGTCAAAGAACGCTGAAAAAATGTTGCAACGCGACAATCCGGAGCGCGCTTGAGTCCGATACCGGTATTTTTCGTGTTCTTGTGGAGTACCGGTTTCATCGTTGCCAAGTTCGGCCTGCCATTCGCGCCCCCGCTCACCTTCCTGCTGCTGCGCTGCGCGTGCGTGCTGCTGGTGCTGGTACCGCTGGTCGGGGCGGTCAGGGCGCCATGGCCGACGGGAAGTATCGGCCATATCGCCGTGGCCGGCTTGCTGCTGCAGGCGGGCTACCTGGGTGGCGTCTGGTGCGCCATCAAGCTGGGCATGCCCGCCGGCGTCACGGCCCTGATCGTCGGCATGCAGCCCATCCTGACGGCTGCGGCCGCTCCGCTGATCGGCGAATCGGTGCGTCCGCGCCAGTGGCTTGGGCTTCTGTTGGGCCTGGCTGGCGTGGCGCTGGTGGTGTATGCCAAAATGTCGCTGGTCGGCCTGTCGCCGCTGGCAGTCGGCTACTGTGTGCTGGCGTTGCTGTCGATTACGGCGGGCACCATGTACCAGCGCCGCTTTTGCCCGCGCTTTGACCTGCGCACCGGTACCGTGATCCAGTTCGGCGCGACCGTGGCCTTGCTGCTCCCGCTGGCCATCGTGTTTGAAGGCTTCTCGCCCGGCTTGGCGACTGTGCAATGGACGCCAAGCTTCATCGGCGCCTTGCTGTGGTCGGTCTTTGCGCTGTCCATCGGCGCCATTTTCCTGCTGTTCACCCTGCTGCAGCGCAGTGACGCGACTGTGGTGACCAGCTTGCTTTACCTGACGCCGCCCACCACCGCCGTGATGGCGTGGATCATGTTCGGCGAGGCGTTCAGCCTGCTGGGCGTGGCGGGCATGGCGGTCGCCATTGTCGGCGTTGTGTGTGTCGTTAAAAAATAGGAGCAGTCATGTTTGTCAGCCAGCAGCAAGAGCAGCAAGAGCAGCAACAACAGCAACAGCGGCAGGACGCTGTCGATGCCGCCATCACCAGCCGCCACGCGATTCGGGCTTTTTTGCCAGACCCGATTGCGCGGGCCGACATCGAGCGCCTGCTTGAAGTGGCCGCGCGCGCGCCGTCCGGCACCAACACCCAGCCCTGGAAAGTCTATGTGCTGACCGGCGACAGCAAGACGCGCCTGTCGGACGCCATTCTCGCCGCCCACCAGGACCCAACGCTCAGCGCCCAGCACAGCGAGGAATACGCTTACTATCCGCGCGAATGGGTCTCGCCCTACGTTGACCGCCGGCGCAAGGTCGGCTGGGACCTGTACGCCTTGCTTGGCCTGACGCGCGACAACAAGGCTGGCATGGCGGCCCAGCATGGCCGCAACTACCGCTTTTTCGACGCGCCCGTCGGCTTCATCTTCACCATCGACCGGGTGATGGAGCAGGGCTCATGGCTCGACTATGGGATGTTCTTGCAAAGCATAATGATTGCTGCGCGAGGCTGCGGGCTGGACACGTGTCCGCAGGCGGCGTTTACGCAATACCACAAGATTATCGAGCAACACCTGGCGCTGCCGCCCGGCGAAATGGTGGTGTGCGGCATGGCGCTCGGCTACGCCGACCCCGACAAAATTGAGAATACCCTGGTCACCGCACGGGAGCCGGTCTCAGGCTTCGCTCGATATTTTGATTGAGGGTACACTGTTACATCGCAATAACTGCTCGCCCGAAATAGCGTAGCAGCCAGTGCACAACAGGCGCTACGTCGAGGCTGAATTCGCTTGCCATCGACGTCCGCTTTGTTACACTGCAACAAGATGCAGATGTCTGCGGTAAAGGATTTCCAGATGTATAAATTTGTCTTCAGTGCCCTCGTATCAGTCCTGCTTGTTGCCACGCCAGCCGACGCCGCGCGCGCCGATCACCGGGCCAAGGTCACCAAGGTCACCAAGGCCGGCAAAGCCGGCAAAGCCACCAGCGCCAACAAGGTCCGCGTTGGTGGTAAGGCGAGCGGCAAGCGCCGTGCCGGTCGGGCCGATGCCGTGCCACACAATAACTATGTCAGCCGCAGCGTTGTCGTCAGGGGCAAGCGCAAGCTGGTCTATGAGCGCATCGTCACCGCGCGCAACATCGCACCGGTGGTCGCGATGAGTGCGGGCGACCGCGCCGGCTTGAACCTGACGCGCGATGCGCTCGATCTGGCGTCGAGCGTGGCGCTGGTGCTCGATCAGAGCACCTCGGAAGTACTGTTCGAGAAAAATTCGAATGTCGCCTTGCCGATCGCCTCCATCACCAAGCTGATGACCGGCCTGATCGTGGTCGAAGCCAAGCAAGACATGGAGCAAGTGCTCACCGTCACTGACGACGATGTCGACCACGAAAAATTCACCCGCTCGCGCCTGCAGGTGGGCTCGCAAATGACGCGCAGCAGCCTGCTGCATATCGCGCTGATGAGTTCGGAGAACCGCGCCGCGGCAGCCTTGGGGCGCAACTATCCGGGCGGCGTGGCCGGCTTTGTCGAAGCGATGAACGCCAAGGCGCGCGAACTGGGCATGATTCATACGCGCTATGTCGATTCGAGTGGTCTGTCGAGCCGTAACGTGTCCAGCGCGCGCGACCTGGCCAAGCTGGTTGCGTTTGCCTACCACCAGCCGCTGTTGCGCCAGTTCTCGACCGATCCGCAGTCGCAGGTCGATGCGGGTGGACGTATCATGCAGTACAACAATACGAACTACCTGGTGAAAAACCCTGACTGGGATATCGGCCTGCAAAAAACCGGCTTCATCAATGAGGCGGGGCGTTGCCTGGTGATGCAAACCATTATTCAGGGCCGCCCGGTGATCATGGTGTTTTTGGATTCCAAGGGCAAGCAGTCACGTACCGCCGACGCCGGCCGCGTCAAGCGCTGGCTCGAAGCGTTCAACAAGCCGCCGGCGCTGACCCAGCCGCTGTACACGCAGAGCGACAATACGCTGCCGGTCACGCGGCCGGTCATCACGCGCTCGGCCGCTGTTCAACCGGTAACAGCGCAGCCGGCAATGGCGCCGGCAATGGCGCAACCGGCGACGGCGCAACCGTCCACCATGCGACCGCTCTTTACGCGCCCGACCATCGTGCGCCCGGCCACACCGCAACCGGCGGTGCCGCAACCTGCCAGCAATTCACAGCCCGGTGTAACCCAGGGTGGCTGAAATCTGCTTGGCCGTGTCGACCAGGTCATCCAGCCATTCTTCCTGGAGCCGGTCGGCCGGCGCCGAGATCGACAGGCCGGCCACCAGTTTGCCTGAATCGTCATAGATGCCTGCCGCCATGCAGCGCACGCCCAATTCCAGTTCTTCATTGTCGCGCGCATAGCCGCGCGTGCGTACCAGGCTCAGCTCGCGTTCGAGCTTGGCCAGGTCCGTGATCGAATTCTTGTTGTGTCCGGCAAGGCCGGTGCGCGTGGCGTAAGCGCGGATCGCCTTTGGCTCGTCCACCGACAGGAACAGCTTGCCGGTCGAGGTCAGGTGCAGCGGGCCGCGCCCGCCGATGGCGCGTACCACCTGCATGCCCGAGCGCTCCGAAAAAGCCCGGTCGATGTAGACGATTTCGTCGCCCTGGCGCACCGACAGGTTGATCGTTTGCTGGGTTTTTTTGTGCAGCGAGCGCATGAAGTCGAGCGCCGCTTCGCGCACCGACAGCCGGCTTTTGACCACGTTGCCCAGTTCCAGCAGGCGCATGCCGAGCCGGTAGGTGCCCGGTTCGACGCGATCGACAAAACGGGTGATGACCATGTCGTTGAGGATGCGGTGCGCGGTCGACGGGTGCAAGCCGGACACCTTGGACAATTCCTTCAGACTCACCGGATCGGTGTAGCTGGCCAGCGCGTCGAGCAAGGCCACCATGCGTTCGATGACCTGGATGGATGTTTTCGGGGCTTCGACGGTTTCAATTTTCATAATGTGGTTTGTGCGCTGCAGTATATATGGATCCTTTATACCATAATGTGAAAAGGATTGGCAATTTCCCTGTTGTGGATGACTTTGGGGCAGGGAGGTAAGGCATAATGCTGCATCGAAATTGCAGCGGATGACCACCATGACCCAGCCAGTGAGCGAATTCAAGAGCAAGAGCGGACTCCAGCGTATCCTGCCCGCCATGGGCTATGCCATCGCAGGCTTGAAAGCTGCCTATGAGAATGAGCATGCGTTCCGCCAGGAGTTGGTGCTGTTTGTCATCGGTACCGTGGTGGCGCTGTTGCTGCCAGTGTCGTCATTCCAGAAATTGTTCCTCGTTGGCGTGCTGGTGTTCGTGCTGATCGTCGAACTGTTCAACTCGGCCATTGAAGCGATCGTCGACCGCGTCTCGCTCGAGCGCCATCCCTTGTCCAAGAACGCCAAGGACATGGGCAGTGCGGCCGTCATGCTGTCAATTTTCCTGGCCGTGGCATGCTGGGCTGTGGTGCTGTTCAACCGTTTTTACTAAGACCGCTCCACTAAGCGCATAAACTAGCACGAAAGCATTCGTTCACTTTCGCTGCGCCTGCCCGTATTCTCCTGACTCAGGAGGCGCGCATGGCTACTCAACTTTTTCCCGATTTTCATGTCATTATTGTTCCCGGCTTGCATGACAGCAGCCCGGATCACTGGCAATCGCGCTGGCATCGCCGCCATCCCGAATTTGCGCGCGTGCGCCAGGACCACTGGGACCGCCCGCAGCTTGCTGCCTGGGCCGCCCGTCTCGGGCAGGTGCGCGCTGCCGATCCGCGCCCGGCCTTGCTGGTCGCTCACAGCTTTGGCTGCCTGACGGCGGTCCACAGCATTGCCCGCGACTGCAGCAACCTGGCGGGCGCCTTGCTGGTGGCGCCGGCCGATCCGGACAAATTTTCCGTTGCCGATCTGCTGCCGGCGCTGCCGCTGCCGTGTCCGTCCATCATGGTCGCCAGCAGCAATGACCCGTGGATGCGCGCCGACAACGCCGCGCGGTGGGCGGGGCGCTGGGGCAGCGAGCTGGTCGAAGGAGGGCTGCTGGGGCATATCAATGCCGAGTCCGGCCTGGGAAATTGGCCGCAGGGACAGGCGCTATTGCGCCGGCTGGCTGAAAAGGCGCACAATAGGATGGCGGCCATTCCGGCATGATTGACTTAGTATTATTCACTTGATTCATTTCACGGAGATCATTATGACTTTGCGTCTGGGCGATACCGCCCCCGATTTTGAGCAGGATTCATCCTTGGGTCCCATCAAGTTCCATGAGTGGGCGGGCGATTCATGGGTGGTGCTGTTTTCCCACCCGGCCGACTTCACGCCCGTGTGCACGACCGAGCTGGGCTTGACAGCCAAGCTCAAGCCCGAGTTCGACAAGCGCAATGTCAAGGCGATTGCCTTGTCGGTCGACCCGGCCGACCAGCACCGGCAGTGGATCAAAGATATCGAAGAGACGCAGCAGACGGTGGTGGGCTTTCCCATCATTGCCGACGCGGACAAGAAAGTCGCTGCGCTGTACGACATGATTCATCCGGAGCAATCGGCCACGGCCACGGTGCGCTCGCTGTTTGTGATTGATCCGAACAAGAAGATCAGGCTGTCGATCACGTATCCGATGAGCACGGGGCGCAATTTCGACGAAGTGCTGCGGGTGATCGATGCCTTGCAGCTGACCGACAAGCATACGGTGGCTACGCCCGGCAACTGGAAGGATGGGGACGATGTGATCATTCCCTTGACCGTGCAGGATCCGGATGTGATCAAGCAAAAGTATCCGAAAGGTTTTACTGCAGCCCGGCCATATTTGCGGTTGACGCCACAGCCGAACAAGTAAGCTTGCCCAACAACGTGGTGGAAGAGCATGCGCGCAGACACGGTGTATTTTGCTCAAACCCCGCTCATTTCCACCACACGCATAAGCAAATAAGCTTTCTGTCGTTTGTTTTACTGCTGAGCCCCTTTACCCTTGCAGCTACTTTAGGGGTTCTCGCATGCTTACTACATATATTATTTCCGGCTTTGCCGTCGGCTTGTTGGTCGGCATGACCGGCGTGGGCGGCGGTTCCCTGATGACGCCGCTGCTCACGCTCATCTTCGGTATTCCACCCTCCGTGGCCGTGGGCACCGACCTGGCCTTCGCCTCCATCACCAAGACGGCCGGCACCTTCACCCACCGCCTGCGCGGCACGGTGCGCTGGGACATCGTCAAGCTGCTGTGCTACGGCGCCTTGCCTGCGGCCGTCCTCACCACGCTGGCCCTGAAATACTTCGGCACCGTCGACAAGAGCATCGGGCAAGTCATCCGCTACTCCATCGCCGGCTCGGTTTTGTTGACCGTGGTCGCCATCTTGTTCAAGGGGAAAATGCTGGCCTGGCTGGCCGCCCATCCGGAGCGCCAACTGCAAGGCAGGGCACTGGACACGGCAACCATCGTCGCCGGCGTTGTGCTCGGCACGCTCGTGACGGTGTCCTCCATCGGCGCCGGCGCCATTGGCGCCACCTTGCTGGTCATGCTTTACCCGCGCCTGAGTTCGGCCGAAGTGGCCGGCACCGACATCGCCTACGCCGTGCCGCTGACCGCAATCGCCGCCTTCGGCCACTGGTGGCTGGGATCGATCAACTGGACGCTGCTGGCCATGCTGCTGATCGGCTCGGTTCCCGGGATCACCATCGGTTCCTGGTTCGCACGCTCCGTGCCGGAAAAATTCCTGCGCGTACTGCTGGCCCTGACCTTGACCGGCGTCGCTGCAAAACTCATTTACTGATCGCTCAGCGCATTCCTAATAACAAAAAACGACTATGCAAATGAGGAAAGCTTCGTTTCCTTTATGACTCCATAGTGCGATTATTGAGCCTTCTTAGATAAAAATGTAATAAGAGGGCTCCATGTCTCCTACCCCCAAGCCTCAACGCGCGCCTTACCGGGTCATGCCCGGGTTCGGCCTGTCGTTGGGGTTCACCATTTTCTACCTGGCGCTGATCGTCCTGATCCCGCTCTCGGCGGTGTTCCTGAAAACCTTCACGATGACGTGGGAAGCCTTTTGGGCGGCCGTCACGTCGGACCGTGTGATGGCGTCTTACCGGCTCAGCTTTGGCGCGTCGCTGATTGCCGCCACCATCAACGTGTTTTTCGGCGGCATCGTCGCCTGGGTGCTGGTGCGCTACCAGTTTCCCGGCAAGCGCATCATCGACGCCCTGGTCGACCTGCCGTTCGCGCTGCCCACCGCAGTGGCCGGCATTACGCTCACCGCGCTGTATTCGTCCAACGGCTGGATTGGCCAGTACCTGGAAAAACTCGGCTGGAAGGTCGCCTTTACGCCGGTCGGCGTGGTGGTGGCGCTCACCTTCATCGGCTTGCCGTTCGTGGTGCGCACGGTGCAACCGGTACTCGAAGACGCCGAGCGCGAACTCGAGGAAGCGGCCGCCAGCCTGGGCGCCACGTCGTTGCAAACTTTTACCCGCATCATTTTCCCGACCATCATGCCGGCCATGCTGACCGGCTTCGCGCTCGCCTTTGCGCGCGCCACCGGCGAATACGGTTCGGTCATTTTCATCGCGGGGAACATGCCGATGGTGTCCGAGATCACGCCGCTGTTCATCATCACCAAGCTGGAACAATACGACTACGCGGGCGCCACGGCGATCGCGGTCGTGATGCTGGTCGCATCCTTTCTGATGCTGCTGTCGATTAACCTTTTGCAGGCGTGGACGCGCAAACGGGCGGGCAAATAATGAACGGTTCACGCCAGTCATCCAACAACGTGCTTGAGCCGGCCTGGATCCGGATCGTGCTCACGCTGGTCGCCTTGAGTTTTCTCGCGCTGTTCCTGTTCGTGCCGCTGGTGGCGGTGTTCGTCGAGGCCTTCAAAAAGGGCTGGCAAACCTACCTGACCGCGATCACCGACCCGGACGCCGTCTCGGCCATCAAGCTCACGCTGATCGCCGCCGTCATCTCGGTGCCGCTGAACCTTGTGTTTGGCGTGTGCGCGGCGTGGGCCGTGGCCAAGTTCGAGTTTCGCGGCAAGAGCATCTTGCTCACGCTGATCGACTTGCCGTTCTCGGTTTCGCCCGTGATCTCGGGCCTGATCTACGTGCTGATGTTCGGCGCCCAGGGCTGGTTTGGCCCATGGCTGCAAGAGCACGACATCAAGATCCTGTTCGCGTTGCCGGGCATCGTGCTGGCGACCGTATTCATCACGTTCCCGTTCGTGGCGCGCGAGCTCATTCCGCTGATGCAGTCGCAGGGCAATGAGGAAGAAGAAGCGGCGCTGGTGCTGGGCGCGTCGGGCTGGAAGACGTTCATCAAGGTGACGCTGCCGAACATTAAATGGGGCCTGCTGTACGGCGTGATCCTGTGTAACGCGCGCGCCATGGGTGAATTTGGCGCGGTGTCGGTGGTGTCGGGCCATATCCGCGGCCAGACCAACACCATGCCGCTGCACGTGGAGATCCTCTACAACGAATACCACTACGCGGCCGCCTTTGCCGTCGCTTCGCTGCTGGCGTTGCTGGCGCTGGTGACGCTGGCAATCAAATCATTTATCGAATGGCGTTTGCACGAGACCGACCCGGTCGAATCGGCAGCACGCAACAGGGAGCATTGACCATGACGATCGAAGTCAAGAATATCAACAAGCGTTTCGGCGAATTCGTCGCGCTCGACAATGTGTCGCTGCAGTTCCCGGCGGGCGAACTGACCGCGCTGCTCGGGCCTTCCGGCTGCGGCAAGACGACACTGCTGCGCATCATTGCGGGCCTGGAGCATCCCGATTCGGGCAGCGTGCTGCTCGACGCCCAGGATGCGTCGCGCCGCCATGTGCGCGAGCGCCAGGTCGGCTTCGTGTTCCAGCACTATGCGCTGTTCAAGCACATGACGGTGTTCGAGAACGTCGCCTTCGGCCTGCGCGTCAAGCCGGCCAAGGAGCGCCTGCCCGAAGACCAGATCCGGCGCAAGGTCAAGGATCTGCTCGAGCTGGTGCAGCTTGACTGGCTGGGCGACCGTTTTCCGCCGCAGCTGTCGGGTGGACAGCGCCAGCGCATTGCTCTCGCGCGCGCGCTGGCGGTCGAACCGCGCGTGCTGCTGCTGGACGAGCCATTCGGCGCGCTCGACGCCAAGGTGCGCAAGGAATTGCGGCGCTGGCTGCGCCGCCTGCACGACGACCTGCATGTGACGTCCATCTTTGTCACGCACGACCAGGAGGAAGCGCTGGAAGTGGCCGACCAGGTGGTGTTGATGAACAAGGGGCGGGTCGAACAGCTGGGCGCGCCCGACGAGGTCTACAACAACCCGGCGTCGCCCTTCGTGTACGGCTTTCTGGGTAACGTCAACCTGTTTCACGGGCGGGTGCACGAAGGGGTGCTGGCCAGCGGCGACGCCAGCTTTACGGTGCCCGACCACGCCCAGGTACAAGACAGCAAAGGCATCGCCTACGTGCGTCCGCATGACCTGGACGTCGAGCGCTACGTGGCCGGCGGCGAAGGCATCGTCGTCACGCTGCGCCGCGCGCATGCGATCGGTCCGCTCGCCCAGCTGGACCTGGAACGGGCCGACAACGCGGAACTGATCGAGGCCGTCATTCCCAATGAGCGCTACAGCCAGCTGCAGCTGCGCGAAGGCGACACGCTGCTGGTGCGCCCGCGCCGGATGCACGTGTTTGTCGACCAGGGAGCATCGATATGAACTTCCAACAATTGCGCTCGATTCGCGAAACGGCGCGCCGCGGCTACAACCTGACCGAGGTGGCCAACGCGCTGTTTACGTCGCAGCCGGGCGTGAGCCGCCAGATCCGCGAGCTCGAAGACGAACTTGGCGTCGTCATTTTCGAGCGCAACGGCAAGCGCCTGACCGGCATGACGGAGCCGGGCAAGGGCATCCTCAAAATCATCGACCGGCTGCTGGTGGAAGCGGAAAACCTGCAGCAGGCAAGCCTCGATTACGCGGGCCAGAATAGCGGCACGCTGACCATCGCGGCCACCCACACGCAGGCGCGCTATGCGCTGCCGAAGGTGGTGCAGTCGTTCAGGCAGGATTTTCCGGACGTGCGCATCGCGCTCCAGCAAAGTACGCCCGACCATATCGCGCAGTGGGTCTTGTCGGGCAAGGCCGACATCGGCATTGCGACCGAGGGCTTGTCGCAGTTTCCCGATCTGGTGTCGTTTCCGTGCTACCGCTGGAGCCACCTGATCGTGGTGCCGGACGGGCATCCGCTGCTGGGCCATTCGCCGATCCGGCTCGAGGACCTGGCCGCTTTTCCCCTGATTACCTACGACGTGGGCTTTACGGGCCGCGGGCATATCGATGCGGCGTTTGCCCAGGCTGGCGTGAAGACCGATATCGTACTTACGGCCATGGATTCGGATGTGATCAAGCAGTATGTGTCGCTCGGGATGGGCGTGGGGATCGTGGCCTCGATGGCGTTCGATCACGGGCGCGACAAGGGGTTGCGCGCGGTCGAGGCGTCGCATTTGTTTGCGCCCAATGTGACGCGGCTGGCCCTGCGGCGGGGGGCGTATTTGCGTGAGTATGCGTATCGGTTTATCGCGCAATTCGCGCCCGAGGTGACGCGCGCGCAAGTGGAGAAGGCGTTAAATGCAGATGTGCAATAAGTACCTTGTTATTTTTAACTGTTTGTATAGACAAGCAGATTGAAATAATAACAATTAAAAAATTGCAAATATTTAATTACATCATATAATGATTCCTCATAAGAACAATTCATTCCGGAAACTTCGGTCTGACCATACAGGGATCAAAACATGTTTGCAAAACGTTATATCGGTTTGGCGGGAACGAGCGCCGCATTGGCCGCGCTGATCATTACCCCCGGCTGCGCGTCAATCGTTAGTGGAACGAGCCAGATTATTTCGGTCGAAACACTCTCCGACGCTGGTAAAGTCGATGGCGCCAGTTGCAAACTTCAAAATGATAAGGGTGTTTATTTTGTCACGACGCCTGGCACCGTGACAGTCCGCCGTGCTTATGGCGACATGAATGTCAAGTGCGAAAAGGCGGGCTTTCCAACGGGTATGGCCAGCGTCAAGTCCAAAACTAAAGGTATGATGGCCGGCAATATCATTTTCGGCGGCGTGATTGGCGCCGGCGTCGATGCAGCTTCCGGTGCAGCTTATGATTACCCGGTTTTGTTACAGATCAAAATGAACGACGCGGTTGCCAATTCAGTGTTGCCACCATCGACAGCGGCGGCGCCATCCGCAGCGCCTGCGCAGGCAGCGTCGGCCGACATGGTAAATGGCGTACCGATGAAATAAAATGTGAGCCGCAAGATGCAGCAACGCCACCCGAGGGTGGCGTTGTTGTTTGATCCTAGGCGGGCGGGCGTGCCTTTCAGGCGCTGTCGTTCAGTGCCGAGGCTATGCCCCCGGATTCGTTATCCGCGCATGAATCCCATCAATCGCATCAACCACTTCTGCCGCCAGCACCACGCTGGCCGCATCGATATTTTCCTTCAGCTGCGCCAGGCTGGTCGCGCCAATGATGGTCGAGGCCACGAACCAGCGTGAATAACACCACGCCAGCGCCATCTGCGTCGGCGTCATCGCGTTCGCCCTGGCCAGTTCAACATAGTCCTTGACCGCCGCCAGCACGCTTGGCCGCAAATAGCGCGGACTCCAGTTGGCGGGAAAAATCGTCAGCCGTCCCGACGCTGTCGGGTCATCGAGATACTTCCCGCTCAGCTGCCCGAACGCCAGCGGGCTATACGCGAGCAGGCTCACTTCTTCGCGATAGCAGGTTTCGTTAAGCAAGCTGGTTTCAAAACTGCGCGCGGTCAGGTTGTACAAATTCTGGATCGTGGCAATGCGCGGCAGGCCCTTGGCCTCGGCCTGCTTGATGTATTCGCTCACGCCCCATGCGCTTTCGTTGGATACGCCGATGTGTCCGATCTTGCCTTCGTCAATCAGCTTGCCCAGCACGGCCAGCGTGTCTTCAATCGCCACGCAGCTGCGCTCCTTGGCCGGCTCGAATGCGGTCGCGCCGAAAATCGGCACGTTGCGGCTCGGCCAGTGGATCTGGTACAGGTCGATATGGTCGGTCTGCAGGCGCGCCAGGCTGGCCTCGACGGCGGCGCGGATATTGACCGCATCGAGGTTGTTCTTGCCGTTGCGGACCCAGTGCATCGCCGCGTTGGGACCGGCCACTTTGGAGGCCAGCACGATCTCGCCGCGCCGGCCGCTTTTTTTGAGCCACGAGCCGATGAAGCGCTCGGTGGCACCCTGCGTCTGCGCGCGCGGCATGACCGGGTACATCTCGGCGGTATCGATGAAGTTGATGCCGCGTTCAAGCGCGTAATCGAGCTGGCTGTGGGCGTCGGCCTCGCTGTTTTGCTCGCCGAAGGTCATCGTGCCGAGGCATACCTTGGATACTTCCAGCGCCGTGGCGCCCAGCTTACGCTTGTCCATCTTGTCCATGTTGTCCTCCAATCGCTTGCGCGCACTCGCGCACCAACCCCGGGCCGGCGTAAATGAGGCCGGTGTACAGCTGCACCAGCGAGGCGCCCAGCTTCATTTTGACGCGCGCATCGTCGCCATTCATGATGCCGCCCACGCCGATGATCGGCAGCGCGTCGCCCATTTCGCGCTTGAGCGCGCGGATCACGATGTTCGACAGTTCGAACACCGGTTCGCCCGAGACGCCACCCTGTTCGTTCCCGTTGCGCACGCGGTCCACCGTGCGATGATTGAGCGTGGTGTTGGTGGCGATGACGCCGTCGATCTTGTGGCGCAGCAGCGTGTCGGCGATGTTCTTGATCTGCTCGGCGTCGAGGTCGGGCGCGATCTTGAGCGCCAGCGGCACGTAGCGCTTGTGCTGGTCCGACAGGCGCAACTGGGCCTGTTTGAGCGTGGCGAGCAGCGCGTCCAGTTCCGAGGCGCCCTGCAGCTGGCGCAGGTTGGCCGTATTGGGCGACGAAATATTCACCGTCACGTAGCTGGCGTACGGATAGACCTTTTCAAGGCAGTGCAGGTAGTCGTCGACCGCATTCTCGATCGGGGTGGCGGCGTTCTTGCCGATGTTCAGGCCCAGGATGCCTTCTTTATTTTGATAAAATTTCGACGACTGCACATTGGCGACAAACGCATCGACGCCGCCATTGTTAAAGCCCATGCGGTTGATAATGGCGCGCTTGGCCGGCAGGCGGAAGATGCGCGGCTTGGGGTTGCCCGGCTGCGCGCGCGGCGTGACGGTGCCCACTTCGATCGATCCGAAACCGAGTGCGGCCAGCGCGTCGATGTAGGCGCCGTCCTTGTCCAGCCCGGCGGCCAGGCCGACCGGATTGGGAAAGGTCAGGCCCATCACCACGCGCGGATCCGGCGCCGCCTTGCGCAGCCTGGCCGTCAGGCCCAGCGCGTGCGCCTTGCGCAGCGCAGGCAGGGTCAGGTTGTGCGCAGCCTCCGCATTGAGCGAAAACAGCAGGGGACGGGTCAGGGCGTACAACAATTTTTCAGACATGGGCCACTCGGGTTGGTGCGGGTGCAGCATTTTACCTTGTACCGCGGTAACAGCCCAGTCCGCCTATCGGTCCAGCACGCTCCAGGCACCGTCGATGCGTGCTTCGAGCGGCTTGAAATTGATCTTGTAAGCCATCTTGGGGCTTTGCTCGATCCAGTAGCCCAGGTACACGTACGGCAAGACCAGTTCGCGCGCCTGGGCGATCTGCCACAACACGTTGTAGGTGCCGAACGAGGCGCCGGCCAGGTCGGGGTCGAAAAAAGTGTAGACCGACGACAGGCCGTCGGACAACACGTCGATGATGGAGACCATGCGCAGCACGCCTTCAGGGTCGCGAAATTCAACCAGCCGCGTGTTGACTCGGCTTTGCAGCAGGAACTGGGCGTACTGGTCGCGGCTGTCCTGGTCCATGCCGCCGCCTGCGTGGCGCGTGGTCTGGTAGCGCAGGTAGAGCGCGTAATGTTCGTCCGAAAAGCTCAGGTTGGCGACGCTGGCGACCAGCGCCGCATGGCGCGTCCAGGCCCGGCGCTGGGCGCGGCTGGGCTTGAATTCGGCGGTGCGCACGCGCACCGGAATGCAAGCCTGGCAACCGTCGCAATACGGGCGGTACGTAAAAATTCCGCTGCGCCGAAAGCCGTTTTTGACGAGCTCGGAATACACGTCGGCGTTGATCAGGTGCGAAGGGGTGGCCACCTGGGACCTGGCCTGGCGCGCGTCCAGATAGCTGCAAGGGTAGGGCGCCGTGGTGTAGAACTGCAGCGTCGAGAAGGGCAGGTCATTTAAGTGGGCCATGCATGAGCTTTCAAGGCGACGTGGTTGCTTCCTCTGGCGTCCATTGTATCGAAACTTTGGCGTCTTTACCGCCTTTACCGTCTTTACCGTATCGCGCGCAAGCGGGGCGGCAACTCCCATCCGGACACCGCCCCCTGCCCGATGGCGATGCGCAAATGGTGCAAAAAGGCAGCGCGCGCGATGGGTGCGGCGCCAAGCGACGCCAGATGCCCGGTCTCTTGCTGGCAATCGATCATCGTCACGCCTTGGCTGCGCAAAAAGTCGACCAGGAAAGCGAGCGCGATCTTGGAGCCGTCGGTCACGCGCGCGAACATTGATTCGCCGTAGAACATGCGCCCGATGCACACGCCGTAGGCGCCGCCGACCAGTTCGCCATCGAGCCACAGTTCGGACGAGTGCGCGTAACCGAGCGCGTGCAGGCCGGTGTAGCCGTCGATGATGTCTTCCGAAATCCACGTACCGGGCCCGTCCTTGCGGGGCGCGGCGCAGGCGCGCATGACGCGCTCGAAGGCGCTGTCGAACTTCACTTGCCAGCGGCCATGCTCGGCCATGCTGCGCTCGACCCGGCGCAGCGCCTTGCGCAGGCTGTCGCTGACCTTGAAGTCGGCGGTTTTGAGCACCATGCGCGGGTCCGTACTCCACCACAAGATGGGCTGGCCTTCGGAAAACCACGGGAAGATGCCGCGCTGATAGGCGGCCAGCAGGCGCTCGGGCGACAGGTCGGCGCCGGCCGCAAGCAGTCCCGGCGCGTCCAAGGTCAATGCTTCGGACACGTCGGGAAAGGGCGAGTGGGTCTCAAGCCAGGGGATCATGAGTCTTTCGGCAGGCTCGCTATGCGCATGGGGTGCGTGATGTCATGGGTGTGAAAGCCGAAGCCGGCACCACTCTCCTTGATTTGGACGCAGTCGGCAAAAAACAGTTCCAGCGTCTTGCGGATCGTGGGGAAGGCCAGGTCCTCCCAAGGAATTTCATGTTCGGCAAACAGTTGCACATCCAGGCTTTCAATGCCGGCCTTGAAGTCCAGGCTGCGCAAACGCGCCAGGTAAAACAAGTGCACCTGGTGCACCTGGGCCACGTTCAGCAGGCTGAACAGTTCGCCGATCTCGATGTCGGCGCCCGCTTCCTCCTCGGTTTCGCGCACGGCAGCCTCGGCTGTCGTTTCATTGTTTTCCATGAAGCCGGCCGGCAAGGTCCAAAAGCCATGGCGCGGCTCGATGGCGCGCTTGCACAGCAGCACGCGGATGCGGCCGTCTTCATCCCACACGGGGATCGAACCGACCACCAGCTTGGGATTGTGATAATGGATGGTCTCGCACTGGGCGCAGACGTAGCGCGGGCGGTTGTCGCCTTCGGGAATTTGCAGCACGACCGGGTAGGCGCACTCGGAGCAGAATTTCATATGTGACCGTCAGTTGGATTTTCGCCTACTTTACACCGATTGCGCGGGGCGTGGCGGTTCGAGAATGCGGCGAAAGGGCGGCGGCACCGGATTTTTCGTGCTGCTATCGCACATTGAAGATAGATTGATATTGCCTAAGACGGAAAACGCCCGTATAATCACTGCATACAGACGCGGGGTGGAGCAGTCTGGCAGCTCGTCGGGCTCATAACCCGAAGGTCACAGGTTCAAATCCTGTCCCCGCAACCAAATTCCAAAGCCGCTGAATTCGCAAGAGTTCAGCGGCTTTTTGGTGTCTGGGGCGGTTGCCCTTATGCTGCTCTGTATGCCACAGGCTAGCCGGCCACGGCCGCCCGTATGAACATCAGCAATTCGTCAGTGACAAAGGTTCCCGTCTTTAGCCCCGCTTCCTTTTCGTGCGCTTCCCGGATTTTCATATGTGTAGCAGGATCTTGCCCTGCATACGAACAAAACAGTTCCATCCACTCGCCCGCCAGTAGCTTCGATGCGGGATCAAGCGGCGACGCGCCCGTGGCGATATGCGCGCGCACCTTGGCGATCAGCGGTCCCCACTCCTGCATGCGGACGGGATAGTTGGCCTTCATAAAAGCAAATTCATCCGGGCTCAGGTATTTTTGATACAGACCCAGGCGCCACGCGCTGAAGGACGCCTTGACGTAGTCCCCCAATTCGGCGGTGATGCCGTTTTGCGCCCGCGCCGCCGGTTCGTTATCCTGCATCGCATTCAGGCGCACCAACTGCTGCGCGTCGCCGCCAGTGTCGCGCTCAAGCATCGCCATCCAGGTGCGTGCTGCCTGCTGCACCTCGGGCGTCTCCGGCGGCGTGCCTGCATCGCGAAACGCGTGCATGCGCGCGACCATCGCATCCCATTCGGCGATACATTCCTCGCTGCCGTTAAAAAACGGCAGGCGCTCGCGCTGCTCTTGCGTAAAATATTTATCGTACATGGTCATCAGCTCCAAAGTAGTCAGCCAGTCGGCCAGCGCCGGCTCCTCGTCGGCGGCCAGCTGGCGCTTTAGGCGCGTGAGCTGGTCGCGCAAGACGCCGGCCTGTTCGATCTGGCGCGTGAGCGCGGCGATCTGCTGGTCGACGATGGCGGGGAGGCGGGAGCCGGGATTGGCCAGGAAAGTGCCGATGTCGGCCAGCGCCACGCCAAAACGCCGCAGCGCCTGGATCTGGTGCAGGCGCGCGATGTCATCGCGGTTGTAGAGGCGGTAGCCGGCATCGGTGCGCGTTGAAGGACGGAGTAGGCCGATGCTGTCGTAGTGGTGAAGCGCGCGCACCGTCAATCCCGACCGTTTCGCCAGCTCGCCAATTTTCAGATGCATCATGCGGTGTTCCATGCGGTGCTCCATCTTTGCTCCATGTCTTCAACGTAAAGCCAGTGTGAAAGCTGACGCGGCGTGAGGGTCAAGCGTTTTCTGTCGTGGGCGGATGCAGGCTGGCCCACAGGTGGGCGGCGGCCATGGTCCGGTGCGGCGCATAGCGCGCCAGCAACGCTTCGGTGCGCGCAATGTCCGGTTTTGCCTCTTCGCCAAGCAGCAGCTGGAAGGCGGCGCGAATCGCCACGTCGCCATGCAGCGAGCAGTCGGCATAGCCGTAGCCGCGCAGCAGCGCATAGTTGACGGTCCATGGACCGATGCCTTTGACGGCCAGCAGCGCAGCGCTGAGCTGCGCGACGTCGGCGCTGCGATCGAGCACCAGGCTCCCGCTGTCGACCAGGCGCGCCAGGCGCAGCAGCGTGTCGGCCTTGGCGCGCGAAAATTTGCGCGTGGTGAGCTCTTCCGGCGCGAGGCGGGCGACGTCGGCCGCCTCCGGATAGCACCACAGGCCGCTGGCGTGGGCGCGCCCGGCCTGGGCGATGAAGGTGCGCCGCAGCGCGATGGCGAACGTGAGGTTGATCTGCTGGCCGATGATGGCCCAGGTCAGCGCTTCGAAAATCGTTGCCGACTGCACGATGCGCAGACCGCGCTGGCGCTGCACCACGGGGCCGAGCAGGGTGTCGGCGCGCACGGCGTTTAGAAACGGCGCGGGGTCGATGCGCAGCGCGAGGATATTGAGCAGCGCATCGTCGACCTGGTCCAGAGCCGCAGGCGTGAGCACGCCGTCGGCGTCGACCGTGCAGCGCGCCGCGCCGCTCGCAAGCGCGACGTCGAGCAGCACCGGCACGCCGTCGATCAGCACGCCCTTGCGGATGCGCTGCGGCTGGACTTTTTCGGCCAGCGCTTCGCGGTCGCGGCTGTGAAAGGCGAGGATGTCGTCGCTGCGGTAGTCATCCGGTAGTGGAATCGACCTGGTCAAGTTGGAGGCCTATGGACTGTTGCATGAGAGCGGGACGATACCATGCCCGTACCACGCGCGGCATGTCCGCTGTGAAATGGCTGCGGCGTCGAATATACTGGTGGTTTAGACCAGCATACGGCGCGATGATGAGCAATGATACGAAAAATGACGACGGCTCGCCCAAGTTCGGCAAGCTGCTTGTGGTGCTGGTAGGGGCGGTGGTGTTTTGCGGGGTGCTGACGTGGGTGATGGGGACGTATTTCCCGAATTTCCCGAGCTAAAGGCGGTTTTGCCGGCACTTTTCCTTCAGCTGCTTGCTTGTTGCGGCCGCAGTTGTTACGCATGTTGTGCAACCATCTAACTGCACAGCCATCGCCAATTTTTGCCTACGCGAACACCCAAACAACATCGTCCTCGCGTATGCGGGGATCCATCGAACAGGTCAACTGAGCAACTGTTCTATGGGTCCCCGCGTGCGCGAGCACGATGTGCTGTGCTGCATCGTGGCCTCTTTCGCGGCAGCCTCGTGCCCCGGATTACTGCGTCTTCTTGTTGCCCTTGGCCTTGATGTCCGCGCTGGTTTTTTCAATCGCGGCCAGGCGCGCCGCGGTGGCGGGGTGATTGGCCACATAGCTGTTGAGCACCGTGGCTGGATAGGTCGCCGCCAGGCGCTTCCAGAACGGCGCCGCGGCGTCGATGCTGTAGCCGGCGCGCGAGAGCAGGTACAGGCTCAGGCCGTCGGCCACGGCGTCCATCTCGGCCGGCGTGGCCTTGATGCCGGCGCTGCCGATGAGCATGGAACTGTCCGGGCGCACATGGGCCAGGTTGTCGATCATGCTCGAAAGCGTGCCGGTGCTGCGCATCAGCGTGGGATGGTTCAAGATATTGTGCGCCATGCCCTTGGCCAGCAGCACCGCCACTTCGGCGTCGGACTGGGCAAAGTGCAGCATGCCGCGCGTGACCATGACGCGATTGCCGTCAGCGTAGGAATTGATGTTGTCGGTGTTGCCAAGCTCGATCAGAAAGCCGCAGGCGCGCGTGACCGGAATATTCAGTTCGCGGTTCTTGCCATCGCGTTCGATCTGCATGTCGAGCGCCGCCTTGGAGGCCACCAGCGGACCGAATACGGCGCCGGCCGAACTCGACGCGTTCGGACCGGTCGGGAGCAGCCTGCCGTTGGCTGAGATCAGGTCGTCGCCGCGGCGCAAACCGGCGCGCGCCGCGCCGCTGCCGGCCAGTACGCCGGTGACCTGCAGCCGCTCGCCCATGCCAAAGGCCACTTGCGCCGCCTCGTTGTATTCACCCGGGTACCAGTAGCGGTTGCGGGCCGTGAAGCCGAGCAGATTGCGCGCATGCGCCTTGCATAGTTCGGCGTTGTTGATCAACAGCGGCGCCGCCACGCGATACAGGCGGTCCTGCATCGCGGCCAGCTTGGTGAGCGAGTCGGCCGCCGCCGCCACTTTTGGCGAAATGACCGGGGTGGTGTCGACCGGCACGCTGGGCGCGACGACCGGCCCGGTCTGGACCGGCGCGATCGTTTCGCACGCCGACAGCAGCAGAGCGACCAGGATTGCCGGCGCAGCCGGGCGCAGACCGATGAATCGGGTCATAACATTCTCCATATTTTTATTGTTTGCCGGTGCTGCCGAAACCGCCCGCACCGCGTTCGCTTGTGTCGAATTCATCGACGATATTGAATCCCACCTGCAGGACAGGCACCACGATCAGTTGCGCCAGCCGCTCCATGGGGGTGAGGGTGAAGGCGCTTTGTCCTCGGTTCCAGGTCGACACCATCAGTTGCCCCTGGTAGTCGGAGTCGATCAAGCCTACCAGATTGCCGAGCACGATGCCGTTCTTGTGGCCCATGCCGCTGCGCGGCAGGATCATGGCCGCGTAGCGAGGATCGGCCAGGTGAATGGCCAGGCCGGTGGGAATGAGGACCGTCTGCCCCGCTTCGATGGTGAGCGGCGCGTCGATGCAGGCGCGCAGGTCCAGGCCCGCGCTGCCTTCGGTGGCATAGGCGGGCAGCAGGTCTGTCATGCGCGGATCGAGGATCTTGATGTCTATCGTTTTCATGGTCTTATTTGAGCAGGGAGCGTTGTTCGAGGCGCTTGGCGATCTCGGAAATGAGCTGGCGCGCCAGGGTCAGCTTGTCGGCGCGCGGCAGCACGGTGTGGCCGCTCTCGTCGAACAGGATGATCTCGTTATCATCCTGCCCGAAGGTGTGGTGGCCGATATTGCCCACCAACAATGGAATGCCTTTTTTCTCGCGCTTGGTGGCGCCATAATCCAGCAGGTTTTCCGATTCGGCGGCAAAGCCGACGCAGTACGGCCAGCCTGAAATCGACGTGGTCGCCGCGACGTCGGCCAGGATGTCGGCGTTCTGCGCGAATTCGAGTGTCGGGATGGCGCCATCCTGCTTTTTCATTTTCTGGTCGCTGGCGTTGACGACGCGCCAGTCGGCCACGGCGGCCACGCCGATGAACACGTGCTGGCCCTTGAGCTGGGCCATCACGGCGTCATGCATCTGCTGCGCGCTTTGCACATTGGTGCGGCGCACGCCGTGCGGCGTGGCCAGCGCGGTCGGTCCCGACACCAGCTGCACGTCGGCGCCCGCTTCGCGCGCGGCGCGCGCAATCGCGTAACCCATCTTGCCCGACGACAGATTGGTAATGCCGCGCACCGGATCGATGGCTTCAAAGGTCGGACCGGCCGTGATCAGGACGCGCTTGCCGGCCAGGACCTTAAGCTGGAACGAGGCGACCAGTTCATCGAGCAGGTCGAGCGGCTCGAGCATGCGGCCCAGGCCCACTTCGCCGCAGGCTTGTTCGCCGGCGGCCGGGCCCAGGATGCGCACGCCGTCGGCGCGCAGCTGCTTGGCGTTGCGCTGGGTTGCGAGGTTCTGCCACATCTCGACGTTCATGGCCGGCGCGATCAACAGCGGCACCAGGTGCGGGCGCGCCAGGCACAGCGTCGAGAGCAGATCGTCGCATACGCCGTGCGCGAGTTTGCGCATGAAGTCGGCCGAGCAGGGCGCGATCAGCACCGCGTCGGCGCCGCGCGTCAAGTCGATGTGGGCCATGTTGTTGGCCACGCGCGCGTCCCACTGGTCGGTAAAGACCGGGTTGCCCGACAGGGCCTGCATGGTGACGGCGGTGATGAAGTGGCTGGCCGCTTCGGTCATGACGACGTGCACGGTGGCGCCTTCGCGGGCCAGCGCGCGGCACAGCTCCGCAGCCTTGTAGCAGGCAACGCCGCCGGACAGGCCGAGCACGATTTTCTTACCTTTCAAATCCATCGGCATGGCTCCTTCAATTTTTGTTCACGCGCCGCAGCTCGTCGTAGATGAACAGGACCGCGCCAAGGAAAATGGCGCTGTCGGCGACATTAAAGGCCGGGAAGTGCTGGCCCTTGACGTGAAAGTCGAGAAAGTCGATCACGTGCCCGTACAGTGCCCGATCGATCGCGTTGCCGATGGCGCCGCCCATGATCAAGGCCAGCGCCCAGCAAAACAGGCGCTGTCCGGAATGCTTCTTGAGCATGTACAAAATGGCGCCGACGGCAATGAGCGCGATGGCAGTGAAAAAGTAGCGCTGCCAGCCCGGCTGGTTGTTCAGGAAGCCGAAGGCGGCCCCCTTGTTATACGCCAGCACCAGGTTGAAGAACGAGGTGAACGCCTTTTCTTCGCCAAAGGTGAACAATTTGGCGATCGTGATCTTGGTGAGCTGGTCGATCAAGATCACGATGGCGGCCACGCCCAGCCACGGCAGCAGGCTGCCGCCGGAGGACTTGGAGGTGGAGAACAGCTGTTTTTTGCTTGCCATAGATGTGATTATTATCGTTTATACAAAGGCGCGTTTTTGGCCGCTGCCAAACAGATTGCTCACGCAGCGCGCGCACAGGCCCGCGTGCTCGGCGTGGCTGCCCACGTCGGCCCGGTAGTGCCAGCAGCGCTCGCACTTCGGTGCGTCCGACGCGGTCACGGCAATCGCTTCGTCGGCTTCTGCTGCCACTTCGCTCACTTGCGCCTGCGAAGTGATGAACAGGAACTTGAGGTCGTCGTCCAGGCTGGCGAGCAGCTGGTACTTGGCGCTAGCAGCCTGGATGGTCAATTCAGCCTGCAGCGACGAGCCGATGGCGCCGGAGACGCGTAATTCTTCCAGTTGCTTGGTCACGTCGGCGCGCACCGCGCGCAGCGCCGCGTATTTTTCCAGCAGCGCACCGGCGCCGTCAATGGCCGGCAGAGCCCAGAAGGTCTGGGTGAAAATGGTCTCGTCGCTGGCGGCGAACGCTTCCGGGCTGGCAAACACGGCCCACGCTTCTTCGGCCGTAAAGGAGAGCATCGGCGCCATCACGCGCAGCAGGCTTTGCGTGATGTGCCACAGCGCGGTCTGGGCCGAGCGGCGCGCCGGCGCATCCACCGCGGACGTGTACAGGCGGTCCTTGAGGATGTCGAGGTAAAAGCCGCCCAGGTCTTCCGAGCAGTAGTTTTGCAAGCGCGCCACGACCGGATGGAATTCGTAGCGTTCGTAGTGGGCGGCGATGTCCGCCTGCAGCGCGGCCATGCTGGCGATGGCGTAGCGGTCGATCTCTACCAGGTCGGCCACCGGCACGGCATTGCTGGCGTAGTCGAAGTCGGACGTGTTGGCCAACAGGAAGCGCAGCGTATTGCGGATGCGGCGGTACGACTCGGTCACGCGCTTGAGGATCTCTTCGGAGATCGACAGCTCGCCCGTGTAGTCGGTGGCGGCCACCCACAGTCGCAAGATGTCGGCGCCCAGCGTATCGGAGATTTTTTGCGGCGCCAGCGTGTTGCCCAGCGACTTGGACATTTTCTTGCCTTCGGCGTCCACCGTGAAACCGTGCGTGAGCAGGGCTTTGTATGGCGGGCAGCCGTTCAACATCGACGACGTCAGCAGCGACGAATGGAACCAGCCGCGGTGCTGGTCCGAGCCTTCCAGGTACAGGTCGGCCGGAAAGCGCGATTGCGCCGCGTGCGAGCCGCGCAGCACGGTCTGGTGGGTGCAGCCGGAGTCGAACCAGACGTCGAGCGTGTCCTTGTTCTTGACGTACATGTCGGCGTCTTCACCCAGCAAGTCTTTTGGCTCGACCGACAGCCAGGCGTCGATGCCGCGCTCCTCGAACATTTTGGCGACCTGTTCGAGCAGCTCGGGCGTGCGCGGGTGCAGCTGGCCGGTTTCCTTGTGCAGGAAAAAGGCCATCGGCACGCCCCACTGGCGCTGGCGCGAGAGCGTCCAGTCCGGACGGTTCTCGATCATGCCATGCAGGCGCGCCTGGCCCCAGTCAGGGAAGAACTTGGTCTCGGCAATGCCTTTCAAGGCTGTTTCGCGCAGCGATGGACCGCCGTCTTTGGGCGTGTTGTCCATGCTGGCGAACCACTGCGACGTGGCGCGGTAGACGATCGGGGTCTTGTGGCGCCAGCAATGCATGTAGCTGTGGTCGAACATCTTCACCTCGAACAGCGCGCCGGCAGCGGTCAGGGCGCTGCAGATCGGCTTGGACGCTTCCCAGATGGTCATCCCGCCAAACAGGGGCAGGGTGGACGCAAAGCGGCCGTCCCCCATCACCGGCGTGAGGATGTCATCGTCCTGCATGCCGTGCTCCTTGCACGAGATGAAGTCTTCCTGGCCGTAGGCGGGCGCCGAGTGCACCACGCCGGTGCCGCTTTCGGTGGTCACGTAGTCGGCCAGGTACATCGGCGAGAGGCGGTCAAAGAAAGGATCGGCCGCGTGCAGCGGGTGCTTGAAGGAGATGCCTTCGAGCGCCGCGCCAAGGCAGGTGGCGATGACTTTACCTTCGAGCTTGTAGCGCGCCAAGCACGACTCGGCCAGGTCTTGCGCCAGGATCAGGAACAAGGGCTTGCCGCCCCGCGCCGTTTCCACCAGCGCGTAGGTGACTTCCGCGTTCGCGTTGAGCGCCTGGTTGGACGGGATGGTCCAGGGTGTGGTGGTCCAGATGACGACAAAGCCGTCGCCGGCCGGCATGGCGGGCAGGCCGAAAGCGGCCGCCAGTTTGTCAGGCTGCGCGAACGGGAAGCCGACGTCGATTGCCGGGTCGCGCTTGTCCTGGTATTCGACTTCCGCTTCGGCCAGCGCCGAGCCGCAATCGAAACACCAGTTCACCGGTTTCAAGCCGCGGTAGACATAGCCTTTGTCGAGCAGCGTGCCAAGCGCACGCAGCTCGTCCGCCTCGTTCTTGTAGGCCATCGTCAGGTAAGGGTTGTCCCATTCCCCCAGTACGCCCAGGCGGATGAAGCCGGCGCGCTGGCGGTCGACCTGCTCGAGCGCGTAGGAGCGCGCTTTGGTCAGCACTTCAGCGGTGGGCAAGCCTTTGCCGTGCAGTTTTTCGATCTGGATTTCGATCGGCATGCCGTGGCAATCCCAGCCCGGGACATACGGCGCGTCGAAGCCGGCGATGGTGCGCGACTTGACGACCATGTCCTTCAAAATCTTGTTGACGGCGTGGCCCAGGTGGATGTCGCCATTCGCGTACGGCGGGCCGTCGTGCAGGATGAACATCGGGCGGCCCTTGGCGGCCTTGCGCACGCGCTCGTAGATTTTTTTGTCCTGCCATTGCTTGACCCAGCCCGGTTCGCGCTTGGCGAGGTCGCCGCGCATCGGGAACGGCGTGTCGGTCATGTTGACCGGGTATCTGGAGGCAGGTTTAGCTTCTTTCTTTCCCGCACGCGGGGCGTTTGCGGTCGGTGCGGCGGCGTTGGTGCTGGCATGGACTGGCTGGTCTGGCTTGGTATCGGACATATTTTTCTTCAAAGGTGTGTATCTGGGTATTCGGGGAGCGGCGCACGGCGCGCGCAGGGGTGTGGTGGCAAAGTCGGCGGCAAAGCCGGCGTCAAATTCGGCGTCAAATTCGGTCGGTGGCGGTGAGGGCGCCTGCACGCCGGCGGAACCAGGCGCGCGCCTGTTCGCCGTCGCGCGCGATGGCTTCGGTCAGCGTGGCCAGGTCGGTGTATTTTTCTTCGTCGCGCAGCTTGGCGAGAAATTCAACCTGCACCACCTTGCCGTAGCAGGACGCGTTGAAGTCGAAGACGTGCACTTCGAGCAGCACGCGCCCGCTGTCGTCGACCGTCGGGCGCACACCCAGGCTGGCCACGGCAGGGAGCGGCTGGTCCGCCAGTCCGTGCACCTGGACCACGAAGATCCCGGCCAGGGCGGGGCGGTGCGCCACGCGCAGGTTCAGCGTCGGAAAGCCGAGCGTGCGGCCAAGCTTGGCGCCGTGGATCACGTGGCCGGATATTTTGTAGGAGTGGCCGAGCAGCTCGCGGGTCTGGGCAAAGTCGCCGCCGGCCAGCGCCGCGCGCACCGCCGAGGACGAGACGCGCTGCGCGCCGAGCAGCACCGTGGGCAGCGTCTCGACCTGAAAGCCGTGGCGCGCGCCCGCCTCCTTGAGCATGGCGACGGTGCCGGCGCGCCGGGCGCCGTAGCAAAAGTCGTCGCCCACCATCAGCCACTTGACGTGCAGGCCATCGACCAGCACGCGCGACGTAAAGTCGTCCGGCGCGATGGCGGCAAACTGGGTATTGAAGTGTTCGACGATGACGCGGTCGATGCCCGCGCTTTCCAGCGACTGCAGCTTGTCGCGCAGGTTCGCGATGCGCTTTGGCGCCTTGGACATGTCGCCCGAGCGGCGCGCGAAAAATTCGCGCGGGTGCGGCTCGAACGTCATCACGGCCGCCTCGATTCCCAGCCGGCTTGCGTTCTCGCGCACGCGCGCGAGCAGGGCCTGGTGGCCGCGGTGGACACCGTCAAAATTGCCGATCGTAAGCGCGCACGGCGCGCGTGCCCTGTCGTTGGGAAGTCCGCGAAATACCTTCATGGGCTGGGGTACAAGAACCTTGTGATGAAACTATGGAAATGGAGATTATACGGTCAAAGCTAAAAAGCGCTGCCTGCAAGATGCAGGCAGCGCTTTAAGCGAGGCACGACCGCAGGAACGATCAAGCCATCGGGCGGTTGATCGCCAGGATCCAGTAGCGGGCGATTTCGGCGGTGCCGTCCTTGCCGCCGACCGATTTCAAGGTCGTAATCGCTTGCGCCTTCTTGCCCGCTGCGGCGTAGGCTTCGCCCAGGCGCAGTTTGGCGTCTTCAGGCTGCTTCAGGCCGCCGGCCTTGATGGCGTTTTCCATCATCTTCAGACCCTTGTCGGCTTGGCCGGACTGCACCAGGCCGTAACCGAGGTTGAGCAGGCCGTTGTTGTCGGCGGCCTTGGTCAGCGTGGCTTCTTCGGTGGCCAGATTCTTGGCCGCATCGGCCAGGTTTTTGTCGGCCAGGTCTTTCAGGCGCTGGTGGCGCGGCGCATCGGGACCCACGCCCAGCACGCCGTCCTTGTAACCCTTGGCAAGGATCTTGACCGCTTCGCCGGGGGCGCCGTCACGCAGCACCAGTTGGGCCAGTTCCATGAACTCGCTTGGCTTTTTCAGCAGGTTGTTGGCCAGTTGCAGACGCAGCACGTCGGTGTTCAGGCGCGACGAAAAGCCGGACTTGGCCTTGACGCGGTTCAGCAGGTCAGCCCAGTAGCTTGGCTGCGGATAGTACTGCGCCAGCTTTTCAATGGTATTGACGTAGCCGTCCTTGTCGCCCTTCATGTTTTGCAGGTTGGCCAGCATCTTGAGCTGGTCTTCCTGTGGCGAACGGCCGGCTTTTTCAGCGTTGCGCAAGTCGTTTTGCAGCAGCCGCATGGCTTCGCCTATGTTGCCCATGGAAACATAGTTCTGGATCAGGTAGCCGCGCAGACGGGCGTCGTCGCCTTTGGCGAGCGCCTTGTTGATGGCGGCGTTGGCTTTGCCGTATTCGCGGGCGCGCATGTAAATGCCGACCAGGCCTTCGGAAAATTTATTGCTTTCTGCGCCAGACAGCTTGCCCGAATTGATCAGGTATTCAAAAGCGCGGGCGGCCGTATCGTAGTCGCCGGAGGAGGAAGCGGCGGCGGCGCGCACGCGCTCGACCAGATAGGCTTCGTTGTCCGATTTTTTCATGCCGTCGAGCTTGCGCAGCTCGTTCATGGCGCCCTTGGCATTACCTTGGGACATCATTTTTTGGGCGGCTTGCAGTGGGCCGCCGATTTCCGGACGCACCGTTTCAGCGTGCGCGGTGGACAAGCCGATAACCGGGCTGACGGCGGTAAAACCGAGTGCGGCCAGAGCGAGGCCGAGATGTGCGAGGCGTGACTTGATCATAGGAAATCTTTCAATCAAAAAGAAACGGCAGGGGATACCTGCCGTTCGTCTATCAACAATAGCGCTTACTGGAACTGTTCGTTGCCGACCATGCCGATCTTGGTGACACCAAGACGTTGGGCAGTAGCCATGACGCCAGCCACATACTTGTAAGACACCAGCTTGTTCGGACGCAGGTGAACTTCGGCCTGGTCTGCTGTGGCTGCAACGGCCAACATTTTTGCTTCCAGAGCCTTACGGTCAGGAACAACTGCGCCGTCCCACAGGATCGTACCGTCAAAGTCAACGTCAATGGTAATGACGACTGGCTCTTTGGTCGGAGGCGGTGGCGTACCGACAGGCATGTTCAGGTTGACCGAGTGTTGCTGCTTCGGAATGGTGATAATCAACATGATAATCAAGACCAACATCACGTCGATCAAGGGAGTCATGTTCATTTCCATCATTGGTTCCGGATCCGCGCCTGGGGCGGAAGAAGAACCGACATTCATACTCATGGTATTTCCTTTCTAATGTTGGGACCCGCAGCGCGCGGGCAGGTGTCACCACCGCGCGCTACCGAAGGACGTTACTTACTGCCAGGAGTCTTATCTGGCGGTTCGGTAATGAATCCGACCTTCTGGATACCAGCACGTTGTGCCGTGTAGATCACCTTGCCGATGAACTCGTAGCGTGCTTCTTGATCGCCACGGACGTGCACTTCAGGCTGCGGCAGCTTGACCGATTCCTTCTTCAGGAAATCGAACAGTTCGTTCGTATCGGCCAGGCGCTTTTGGTCGAAGTACATGTCGCCATCTTTGTTGACCACAATGTTGACCGTGGTCGGCTTTGGCTTCAGTGCCTGGTTGGTCTCGGAAGGCAGCGAAATCTTTTGCAGCTTCAGAACAACCGGGCTCGTAATCAGGAAGATGATCAGCAGAACCAACATGATGTCGACTAGCGGCGTCGTGTTGATTTCTGACATGACCTGGTCTTCTTCTCCGCTATCGGAGCCGACGCTCATGGACATGGTGATTACCCGATCTTTTTAGCGCCGGCAGCGCGGCCAGCTTCGCTGGTCGACATGGCGCCAGAGATCAGGACCGAGTGAACGTCGGCGCTAAACGAGCGAACATCTTCCATTGCCGACTTGTTGCGGCGAACCAGCCAGTTGTAACCCAGAACAGCAGGAACGGCGACGAACAGACCGAAGGCGGTCATGATCAGCGCTTCACCCACGGGACCTGCAACCTTGTCGATCGATGCGTTACCCGACATACCAATGGCGGTCAGTGCATTGTAAATACCCCATACGGTACCGAACAGACCGATAAACGGCGAGGTCGAACCAACGGTTGCCAGGAACGACAGGCCATCTTGCAGACGCGACTGGACTTTTTCAACAGCGCGGGCGATCGACATCGTCACCCAGGTCGACAGATCGATCTGCTCGAGCAGGGCGCCGTCGTGGTGCACGGTAGCCTTGGTGCCGGTTTCAGCGATGAAGCGGAATGGGCTGCCTTCTTTCAGCGAAGCCGAACCTGCGGCGATCGACGAAGCTTTCCAGAATTTCTGCTGGACTTCAGCGGATTGCTTGAAGATTTTCATCTGGTCGATCAGTTTGGTGATGATGATGTACCACGAACCCATGGACATCAGCGACAGGATGATCAGCGTGCCTTTGGAAACGAAGTCGCCTTCGGCCCACAGTGCGCCGATGCCATACGGGTTGCGCACTTCTTCTTTGACTACCGGTGCGGCTGCGGCTTCTGCCGGCGCAACTGCTGGTGCTGCGTCGGCGGCGGCCGGCGCTGCTGCTGGTGCTGCCATTGGATCGGTTGCGGCCGCTGCTGGAGCGGAAGCTGCCGGTGCAGGAGCGTCAGCGAAGGCTGGTGCGGAAACCAGCGCTGAAGCTGCCGTAACCGAAAACAGGACAGCCGCCAAAACAGCGGACAAACGGGTATTCTTAAACATGCTTCCTCCAAATTTATAAAATAATCAGTTCGCTGAACATGATGACAACGAAAATCACGGTGTGAGGCTGAGCGCCTCGGTTTTTATTCCAGCGTCCACTGGTACTGTACTGGCTGCCAAACTTGTTCCGGCTTGCCGTCGACCATCGCAGGCTTGAAGCGGCATTTGCCGATCGCTGCCTGAGCGGCCTTGTCCAAGTCCCGGAAGCCGCTGGACTTGGTAATCTTCGAGTCGACCATGCGGCCATCGACGCCGATCAGGAACGACACGGTGACGGTGCCAGTTTCTTCATTACGCAGCGAAGCTTTTGGATACTCCGGTTTAGCGCAAGTATTGAAGTCTGCCACTGCTGCCGTCCGAACCGGGTTCGGGTTGGCGGGAGCGGCCGGTGCTGGCGCTGCCGGTGCCGAAGGGCGTGGCAGTTCAGTGGTTGCCGGCTTGACGTTGGTCGCGTTGGCGATCGCGGTCTGAACCGGTGGAGGTTGTTGCACGTTCACTTCGACCGGCGGAATGAATGGAGGCGGCGGCGCCTTCATTTCCGGCGGCGGCGGCGGCGGCGGCACTTCCTTCGGTGGAGGAGGCTTGACTTCCTCAATGATCTTGGTTTCAACAGCATCAGCCATTTTCGCGACCATGCGGGTGCCCAGACCAGAGACTATGCCCCAAGCAACCAACGCGTGAATCAAGATGACGACTGCAATGCCAGTGAAATTCTTCCCGGGGTTCTTCTCGTGCGAAAAATTCATGCCTGCTTTCTCCAATACCAACTCTTTTTGTAGCGACTAAACCCACAAAACACGACGAAACCTTGAGCCGTATCCGGGACGTCGGCGAATTATACCTACGTATTCATTTTTTACCATCCCTTTTTTGCACCTCCAAATCGGTTCGATTCATGGGGAGAAGTGGGTGCCGGAGTGGGTCTTTTCGCTCCGACCTGCACCTTCTGATAAAAAAATCAATACTCGGCGACCGCACCATTCTGGAGCATTCCTTCTAACCGCAGATAAAACGGTCGCATTCAGTATTGCGTGATGTTTTAACGGACCTAGGCGACCAATACCGAACATAGTTTGCAGCCGGCATGGCATTTATGCTAACTATAACTAGTTTCAGCAAGGCGGGGCGTTCTATTGAACGTCATCCGGGCGGACCAGCCAGGCGCATGAAAAGCGCCTGCGACACTGACTTTGCCGACGCTTCAGTGCGCGCTGTCTGGACTGGCTGGATCTCCTCAGCTATGCGGCTGGGGAATGACGGTCATCACGATCGCAATATAGCATATTGACGGACCCTGCCTAGTGTTTTTTGCGCGAGCATGGCAAATCTTCTTGCTTGACTCTGGCATGCAGGGCGGCAGGGGAGTTCGTAGTGTTGTTGCGAAGTCATATCAACAGCGAACGGGCCGCGAAAGCGGCCCGAAGATGGGGAAGGAGGTCAGTTGCGGTTGCGTTTTTCGCGTTTGCATTCCAGCGTACTAACCACGTTACCGTCAGGATCGACGGTATCGAGTCGCACGTCGAAGCCCCACAGGCGCGCCACGTGCTTGAGCACCTCCTGCGCCTGGCCGTTGAGCGGGCGGCGCTGGTATTGGGCGTGGCGCAGCGTGAGCGCCCTGTCGTCGCGGGTATTGACTTGCCAGACCTGGATGTTCGGTTCGCGGTTGCCCAGGTTGTACTGGTCGGCCAATTTCTGGCGCACGTCGCGGTAGCCGCGCTCGTCGTGAATGGCCGAGATGGTCAGCTTGTCGTTGCTGTCATCGTCGAGCACGGCAAAAAAGTGGAAGTCGCGGATCAGCTTGGGCGAGAGGTATTGCGCGATGAAGCTCTCATCCTTGAAGTTGCGCATGGCAAAGTCCAGCGTCTTGCGCCAGTCGCTGCCGGCAATCGCAGGGAACCATTCGCGGTCCTCGGGCGTAGGGTCTTCGCAGATGCGGCGGATGTCGGCCATCATGGCGAAGCCGAGCGCATACGGATTGATGCCGCTGTAATGCTGGCTGGTGGCCGGCGGCTGATAGACAACGTTGGTATGGCTTTGCAGGAATTCGAGCATGAAACCGTCGCCGACGACGCCTTCCTGGTACAGCTCCTGCAAGATAGTGTAGTGCCAGAAGGTGGCCCAGCCTTCGTTCATCACCTGCGTCTGGCGCTGCGGATAAAAGTACTGGGAAATCTTGCGCGTGATGCGGACCATCTCGCGCTGCCAGGGTTCGAGCAGCGGTGCGTACTTCTCGATGAAGTACAGCAGGTTTTCTTCGGGCTCCGGGGGAAAGCGGGGCGCGGCGACGTCGGCCAGTTCTTCGTCGCGCCGCGGCACCGTGCGCCACAGCGCGTTCACCTGCGACTGGGCGTACTCTTCGCGTTCTTTCTGGCGCGCATTTTCCTGGGCCATCGACAGCTTGGCGGGCCGCTTGTAACGATCCACGCCATAGTTTTGCAGGGCGTGGCAAGAGTCGAGCAGCAATTCGACGGCATCGATGCCATGCCGCCGTTCGCATTCGGCGATGTAGTTCTTGGCGAACACCATGTAGTCGACGATGGCGTCCGCATCGGTCCAGGTGCGGAACAGGTAATTGCCCTTAAAGAAGGAATTGTGCCCGTAGGCGGCATGGGCGATGACCAGCGCCTGCATCGTCAAGCTGTTCTCTTCCATCAAGTAGGCGATGCAGGGATTGGAGTTAATGACGATTTCGTAAGCCAGGCCCATCTGGCCGCGCTTGTAGCTCTTTTCCGTCGACAGGAAATGCTTGCCAAAGGACCAGTGGTTATACGACACGGGCATGCCCACTGACGTGTAAGCGTCCATCATTTGCTCGGCGGTGATGATTTCGAGCTGGTTGGGATAGGTGTCCAGGCCAAAGGACTTGGCCACGCGGCGGATTTCTTCGTGCGCATGCTCGATCAGGTCGAAGGTCCACTCCGACTGTTCGGGCAGGGCGCGCGGATGTTTTGGATCTCTTGGCATCATGCCCCCTGGTCTATTTGGCCTGCTTTTTGAACAGTTCGCGGAAGACGGGATAAATGTCGGCCGGCGTGACAATCTTTTGCATGGCGAAATTCTGGTGATGGTCGCCGACCTCGGCGTACTGCTCCCACAGGTTTTGCGGCGGCCCGTCGGTAATTTCCACGTAGGTGTAATACTGCACCGCCGGCATGATGGTGTTGACGAGCAACTGCTTGCACAGCACCGAATCATTGTCCCAGTTGTCGCCGTCGGAGGCCTGGGCCACGTAGCTGTTCCATGCGCCGCTGCCGTAGCGCTCGCTGATCACCTTGCTTAGCAAATGCAGCGCCGACGACACGACGGTGCCGCCCGATTCGCGCGAGTGGAAAAATTCTTCCTCGTCCACTTCGGCCGCGGCCGTATGGTGGCGGATGAAGACGACCTCGATCTTGTCGTAGGCGCGTTTTAAAAACAGGTACAGCAAGATGAAAAAACGCTTGGCCGTGTCCTTGCGCGACTCGTCCATCGAGCCGGAAACGTCCATGATGCAAAACATCACGGCCTGGGTCATCGGCTTGGGTACCTTCACGCGGTTGCTGTAGCGCAGGTCGAACGGGTCGATGAAGGGAATCGCCAGCAGCTTGGTATGCAGGTGATGGATCAGGTGCTTGAGCTCGATGACGCGCGCATCGTCGAGCGGTATGCCTTCTTCGATCAGCGCGACCAGTTCGCGTTCGGCATGCAGCAAGGACTTGCGCGACGTGCCGCCCACGGCGATGCGCCGGCCCAGCGCGCCGCGCAGCGAACGCAGCACGTGGATGTTCGATGGCGTGCCCGACATATTGTAGCCGGCGCGCTGGTTCTTGAATTCGGTGGTGGCGGTCAATTGGGTCTTGACCATATTCGGCAGCTCAAGATCCTCGAAGAAATAATTCATGAATTCTTCGCGCGACAATTCGAAAATGAAATCGTCTTCCGATTGCTGGTCGCTGTTGCCGGCCTTGCCGCGGCCCGCACCGCCGCCGCCGCGCGGCCGGTTGAACTGGTCGCCCTTCTGGTATTCCTTGTTGCCGGGGTTGATGGTTTCCCACACGCCACCGTGGGCGTGGCCAAAATTCGGCTCATTCACATCCTTGACGGGAATCGATACTTTCTCGCCACTTTCGATATCGGTGATCGAGCGGCCCTTGATGGCACGCCCGACAGCGTCCTTGATCTGGCTTTTGTAACGCCGTAGGAAGCGCTCGCGGTTGATCGCAGACTTGTTCTTGCCTTGCAAGCGTCGGTCGATGAGATAGGTCAAAACGGGCCTCCTGCCTTAAACCGTTTACTTCGCGCGCATCGCGCCGCTGTGCAAGCGGGCGGTGCGCGGCCGCGTTGGCGTACCGCCACGCGGCGGACTATGACGACTTGCGTACCCGCAAATACCATTCGCACAGCAAGCGCACCTGCTTGGCGGTGTACCCTTTTCCCACCATGCGGGCAACGAAGTCGGCGTGCTTGTTGGCGTCTTCCGCGCTTGCCTTGGCGTTGAACGAAATGACCGGCAACAGCTCCTCCGTGTTGGAGAACATTTTCTTCTCGATCACGGTACGGAACTTTTCATAGCTGGTCCAGGCGGGATTCTTGCCGCCGTTGGTCGCCCGCGCCCGCAGCCCGAAGTTGACGATTTCGTTTCGGAAATCCTTGGGGTTGCTGATGCCGGCCGGCTTTTCGATCTTTTCCAGTTCGTTGTTCAGCGAATCGCGATCGAAGCTCTCGCCCGTGTCCGGATCGCGGAATTCCTGGTCCTGGATCCAGAAGTCGGCGAACGTGACGTAGCGGTCGAAAATATTCTGGCCGTATTCGGAATAGCTTTCCAGGTAAGCGGTCTGGATTTCCTTGCCAATAAATTCGACATAGCGCTGCGCCAGGTGTTCCTTGATATACGAGAAATAGCGCTGTTCGGTCTCGGGCGGAAATTGCTCGCGCTCGATCTGCTGCTCCAGCACATATAACAGGTGCACCGGATTGGCCGCCACTTCGGTGTTGTCGAAGTTAAAGACCTTGGACAGGATCTTGAAGGCGAAGCGGGTCGACAAGCCATTCATGCCTTCGTCCACACCCGCGTAATCGACGTACTCGTGCATCGACTTTGCCTTGGGATCGGTGTCCTTCAAGTTTTCGCCGTCGTAGACCAGCATTTTGGAGAAGATCGATGAATTTTCCGGGTCTTTCAGGCGCGATAAAATCGCGAACTGGGCCATCATTTTCATGGTGCCGGGCGCGCACGGGGCGTTTTCCAGCGACGAATTGCGAATCAGCTTGTCGTAGATCTTGATCTCGTCGGCCACGCGTAGGCAGTAAGGCACCTTCACGATATAAATCCGGTCGAGGAAAGCTTCGTTGTTGCGGTTGTTGCGAAACGTTTTCCATTCCGACTCGTTCGAGTGGGCCAGGATGATGCCGTCGAAGGGAATCGCGCCGAAGCCTTCGGTCCCCTTGTAGTTGCCTTCCTGCGTCGCCGTCAACAGCGGGTGCAGCACCTTGATCGGCGCCTTGAACATTTCCACGAATTCCATCAAGCCCTGGTTGGCCAGGCACAGGCCGCCCGAATAGCTGTAAGCGTCCGGATCGTCCTGGGCATAATCCTCGAGCTTGCGGATGTCGACCTTGCCCACCAGCGAGGAAATATCCTGGTTGTTTTCGTCGCCAGGTTCGGTCTTGGAAATGGCGATTTGCTTGAGCACCGACGGGTAGCGCTTGACCACGCGGAACTGGTTGATGTCGCCGTTAAATTCGTGCAGGCGCTTGACGGCCCACGGGCTGGGGATGGTGCGCAGGTAGCGACGGGGGATGCCGAAGTCTTCTTCGAGGATCACGCCGTCTTCGTCTTCGTTGAACAGGCCGAGCGGCGACTCGTTGACGGGCGAACCCTTCAGGCAATAGAAGGGCACCTGCTCCATCAGAACCTTGAGTTTTTCCGCAATTGACGATTTGCCGCCACCGACCGGGCCCAGCAGATAGAGGATTTGCTTGCGCTCTTCAAGGCCTTGCGCGGCGTGCCGGAAGTAAGAGACGACTTGCTCGATGACTTCCTCGGTGCCGTAGAACTCCTTGAACGCGGGATAGATCTTGATGACCTTGTTGGCGAAGATGCGCGACAAACGCGTATCGTTACGCGTATCGACCAGCGTGGGCTCGCCGATGGCTGCCAGCATGCGTTCCGGAGCGCTGGCGTAGGTCTGCTTGTCCTTCTTGCACAGTGTCAAATACTCTGAGAGGGAATATTCCTCTTCCCGGGTACGCTCGTAGCGAGCTGCGTAGTTGTCAAAAATGGTCATTTGAATGTCCTTTAATGGGCTAACACTACATCACTGTCACTGGCAGGGATTTATTGGCGTTCCGTCCAGGCCGATTGCTTTGCGTACTCCTCTTTGAATCGTTACGACCATTCCAAGTTCCAATCTTTCTGAAACAAAAAAACGTGTAACGACGTTTTATTTTTGTTCCGGATTCCTCCGGTGAATTGTGCGTGCTGCAAGGTATTCTTACGCCTATGAAATTAATTATGTGCCTAATAGTTCTGGAAGTCAAAGCAATGTCGTGTGAGCGAATGTAACCGAATTAAGCGGTTGATTTAAAACGAAAAAAGTTCAACTTTATGTGGATAAAGCGTGACGTTTCGGGGTGATTCATCGCGCTTTCATATGCTTATTGCCACACGCTTTAGAGGGGCCGGGAAAGTAGTGCACCGCATCCACAGAGGGCCGTTACATAGTGCACGATCTGGGCGGCCGATGGCGCACGAACATGGCGCGCGTGTCACACTTTCAAGGCCCGTCCAATCGGTCCGGCGCGCTTGCGCTACACTGCATGATTTGCAGCACGCCCCACCAACGCCACGGAGAATCCTCATGCCGAACGACCAACTGCGCGCCATTGTGCAACAGATGCCGAAGGCGGAATTGCACATCCATATCGAAGGTTCGCTCGAGCCCGAGCTGATCTTTGCACTCGCGCAGCGCAACGGCATCTCCCTGGCTTACCCATCGGTCGACGCCTTGCGCGCCGCCTACGCGTTTACCGATCTGCAATCGTTCCTGGACATTTATTACGCCGGCGCCAGCGTTCTCATTAAGGAGCAAGATTTTTATGACATGACCGCGGCCTACCTGGCGCGCGCGGCAGCCGACAATGTGGTGCATGCCGAAATCTTTTTCGACCCGCAAACCCACACCGAGCGCGGCATTGCCTTCGAGACGATGATCAACGGCATCTGGCGCGCCTGCCAGGATGGCCCCATCAGTGCCGGCCTGATCATGTGTTTCCTGCGCCACCTGTCCGAAGAGGAAGCACTGGCCACGCTCGAGGATGCCTTGCCGTTTCGCGACAAGCTGATCGGCGTCGGCCTTGACTCTTCGGAGCAAGGCCATCCGCCGGAAAAGTTCGCGCGCGTGTTCGCCCGTTGCCGCCAGCTGGGGCTGCACCTGGTGGCCCATGCCGGCGAGGAAGGTCCGCCCGCCTACATCAGCACCGCGCTCGACGTGCTGCAGGTGGAGCGGATCGATCACGGCGTGCGCTGCCTGGAAGATGCCGCGCTCACCAGTCGCCTGGCGCGCGAGCAGGTGGCGCTGACGGTGTGCCCGTTGTCGAACGTCAAGTTGCGCGTGTTTGGCGACATGGGATCGCACAACTTGTTCGACTTGCTCGACGCCGGTCTCTTGGCCACGGTCAACTCGGACGATCCCGCGTATTTTGGCGGCTACATGAATGATAATTTCCTGGCCGTATTTGATGCCTTGCCGCTCAGCCGTGTGCATGCCCAGCGCCTGGCCCGCAACAGTTTCCTCGCCGCCTTTCTCGATCCCGTGCAAAAGCAGGGCTACCTCGATGAAGTCGACCGTTTTTTCGCCACTATATAAATAGACGCGCCAACTCCTTTCCCGATGCCGACCGTCATGTCCACTCCCATGCGCACCCCGATCCTCGCCCAATCCCTGCGCATGACCGCGCGCGACTGGCGCGCCGGCGAGCTGCGCTTTTTGCTCATTGCCCTGATCGTTGCCGTGTCCGCGCTGTCGGCGGTGGGGTTTTTCATCGACCGCATGCGCGCCGGGCTAGAGCGTGATGCGCACCAACTGCTCGGCGCCGACCTGCTGATCAACGCCGACTCCCCGCTGCTGCCGGCCTGGCGCGCGGAAGCGTTGCGGCGCGGCCTGGTGCTGGCCGACACCGTCACCTTTCCCAGCATGGCGCAGGCGGGCGAGGGCGAGCAGTCGGTGGCCCAGCTGGCCTCGATCAAGGCCGTCTCGCCCGGCTACCCATTGCGCGGGCAACTCAAAATCACCACCGACGCATCGCAGGCCACGTCCGCGCTCGGCGTCAAGACCGACGCCACGCCGGCCAGCGGCACGGTCTGGGTCGACCCCAACATCCTTACTGCCCTCAAGAGTCGCGTGGGCGGCACCATCAAGGTGGGCGACAAGGATTTCACGATCACGCAACTGATCGCCTCCGAGCCCGACCGGGGCGCCTCGTTCGCCAATTTTGCACCGCGCGTGATGCTCTCGACGGCCGACCTGGCCGCCACGGGCCTCATCGACAACGGTTCGCGCGTGACGTACCGCCTGCAAGTGGCCGCGCCGACTTCCCGCGCGCTGCCCGCCGTGGCCGCTTACGAAGCCTGGCTCAAAGAGCGCATCGAGGCCGGCGCCATCAAGGGCGTGCGCGTCGAGTCGCTTGAAAACGGGCGCCCCGAAATGCGCGCCACGCTGGAGCGCGCCGACCGCTTCCTGTCGCTCGTTGGCCTGCTCTCGGCGATGCTGGCGGCGGTGGCCGTGGCGATGGCGGCGCGCCGCTTCATGCTGCGCCACCTGGACGCCTGCGCCATGCTGCGCTGCCTGGGGCTCACGCAAAACCAGGTCACGGTGCTGTACCTGACCGAGTTCGCGCTGGTCGGCCTGGTGGGCAGCGCGCTGGGCGTGCTGGTGGGGCTGGGCGGGCATCTGGTGCTGCTCGAACTGATCGGCAAACTGATCGAAACCGAGCTGCCGCCGGTGTCCTGGATGCCGGCGCTGCAGGGCGTCGTCACCGGCATGCTGCTGCTGGTCGGCTTTGCGCTGCCGCCCATCCTGCAACTGCGTAACGTGCCGCACAACCGCGTGATCCGGCGCGAGCAGGCCGCTCCCGCACCGCTGGCGCTGGCCACCTACGCGCTGGGCGTGATCGTGTTTGCGCTGCTGCTGCTGTGGCAGGCGGGCGACCTGAAACTGGCGCTGGTCACGGCCGGCGGCTTTCTGGGCGCCTTTGGCGTGTTCGCGCTGGCCGGCTGGCTTGGCCTGCTCTCGCTCAAGCGCCTGCGCGGCGCCATCGACAACCAGAGCTGGCGCTTTGCCGTCACCTCGCTGCAGCGGCGCCGCGGCGCCACCATCGTGCAGGTGGTGTCGCTGGCGCTCGGCCTGATGGCGCTGCTGCTGCTGACCGTGGTGCGCGGCGACCTGATGGCGGCCTGGCGCAGCGCCACGCCGCCGGACGCGCCGAACCGCTTCATCATCAACATCATGCCCGACCAAAAGGCGGATGTGGCGCGCCGCCTGGCAGCGGCCAAGGTGGCCGGGCCGGTGCTGTACCCGATGATCCGCGGGCGCCTGACGGCCGTCAACGGCGTGCCGATCACCGGCGCCACTTATGAAGATGAAAACGCCAGGCGCATGTCGGACCGCGAATTCAACCTCTCGACAACCACCGACCTGCCGCCCACCAACCGCATCGTGGCGGGCACGTGGTACCAGGACAAGCCGGGCGTGGCCGAAGCATCGGTCGAGCAGGGCATCGCCACAACGCTGCGCTTGAAACTGGGCGACGTGATGCGCTTCGACGTGGGCGGGACGCTGGTGGACGCCAAGGTCACCAGCTTGCGCAAGCTTGAATGGGGTTCGATGCGGGCCAATTTCTTCGTCATCATCAATCCGTCCGCGATGGCGAACACGTCCCAGACCTACATGACCGCTTTCCACCTGCCGCAAAACGCATCGGGACTGACCAATGAACTGGCGCGCGCCTATCCTAACGTATCGGTGATCGACGTCTCGGGCATCATCCGCCAATTACAAGATGTGCTTGACCAGGTGGTGACGGCAGTCGAGTTCCTGTTCGCCTTCACGCTGGCGTCGGGAGTGCTGGTGCTGTATGCGGCTTTGATGGGTTCGCAAGATGAACGCACGCGCGAGTCGGGCTTGCTGCGGGCGCTGGGCGCCACGCGCCGGCAGCTGGCGCGCGCGCAGTGGATCGAGTTTTCGCTGGTGGGCGCCCTGGCCGGCCTGTTGGCCGCGAGCGGCGCGGCGGCGCTGGGGTGGGCGCTGGCAACCTACCAATTCAAGTTCGAATGGACGTTCAGCCCGACGGTATGGCTGGCCGGCGTGGTGGTGGGCGCCGCCTGCGCCGTCATCGGCGGCTGGCTAGGATTGCGCCACGTCCTCAGCCAGCCGCCCCTGCAAACGCTGCGCGAAGCCTGACCCCGGGTGCCGTGATGCAGTCGCGAATTGTTACAGCGCCGGTTCGCGCTCGTGCAGGTAGTCGGAAAACGAGGTGGCCATCTCCGCCAATTCGCCCGGCGCCAGCTTGAACAAGGCCCAGTAATATTTTTGGGCGCCCTCGCACACCTGCGCCGGCGCGATGTATTTGTGCCAGCCGGCCGCAAAGTCGGCCGAGTACATGCCGTCGCCTTCGCGAAACCACGGGATGATGCAGCGCTCGCGCAGCGCCACCAGCAACGATTGCGGCGCCTCGTTGTCGCAGGCGACTTCATAGTGCGACGTCATGCTGGCCTCGGTTTCGACCACCATCAACTGCGCCTGCCCGTCGGCGTCGTACATCAAGATGCCGGCCGGGTTCGAGAACACGTAATGCTCGACGATCCGCTGCTCTTTGAGGATGCCCTTGACCAGCTGCGCGAACACCGGGTCGCTGACAAAGCTGTAATTGTGCAGCGCGAGCAGTTCACGCAGCGGATCGGACCTGGCTGCGAAATATTCGCGCTGGAGCGCCACGATCTCGGCCTCGAGTTTGTCGAGCGCGTCGTCGTCGCTCTTTTTGATGTAGCGGTCGATCAGGCCGCGGTTGAAGGCGTCCACCGCCACCTTTTCATCGGCCACACCGGTAAACAGAATCTTCTTGCAGGGCAGGTGGGCCAGCGCTTCGCACAGCTGCACCCCGTTCATCTGCGGCATCGAGTAGTCGACCACGAGCACCGAGGGCGTCACGAAGCGCCTGCGCTCAAAGCTGATGCGGTGGATCTGGTCGACGTCGAAGGTGACGTTGGCCTGTTCGTGCGAATTGGGATAGGTGTCATAGCTGGCGCACAGCTTGTTTTGGTGCGCCTCGTCGCGCCCGCCCTGGCCCGTCAGCCACGCGATCGCGGAACTGGTGTCGTGGAAGGCTTTGCTGGCCAGCGCCGGGTCGAGCTGGAACGAGAGGCTTTTCAGGAAGCTGTCGCTGTCGTCGATCAGGACGGTCAGGCTGGGATGGTGATAAATCGGCAGTGGCATGGAGCGGTATCCTGACAGAGTGGGGGCGATTACTTTGCTTTGGCGAGTTGGACCGGGGGGAATTCGAGGACGAAAATGGTGTACGCCCACTCGCGCGAGACGCAGCGGATGCGCGCCTTCCAGGCGTCCACGATTTCCTTGCACAGCGCCAGGCCGATGCCCGATCCCGATTTGGGCGGGTACGAATAAAAGCGCTTGAAGATCATCGGCAGCTGTGGCGCCGGAATGCCGCAGCCGGTATCGATGAACAGCAAGCGCGGGGTGGCGCGCTTGCCGTCGATGATGATCCGGATGCGACCCTTGCCGGCGCGGTGCAGCGCCTTGAGCGCGTTGCGTAGCAGGTTGAGCAGGATGACGACCGACAGTTCATGCTTGCCGGCGAAGGTGAAGTCGGCCCGCACGTCGATCCTGACGGCGTCGCGCTGTGACTGCGCGGTGAACGGATAGCGCCGGATGACCGATTCGACCACCTCCTGCATCGAGACATATTCGTCCGCTTCAAGCTGCTCGTTGACGGCCGCCGCCGACAGCAGGAACAGGTCGACCATGTGGTTCATGTGGCGCACTTCATGCTGGATGCGCGTCATCGCTTCGCTCATCTCGTGCCAGTCGGCAGGCGACGGATTGGCAGCCGCGTTCAGGCGCCGGTGGATGCCGCGTACATTGGCGTCCACGCTCACCAGGGGCGTTCGCAATTCATGCGAGACCGTGGCCAGGCCCTGCGCCATGCCGGCCAGCTTTTCGTTGGCCAGCACGCGCCGCCCGACCTTGGACACTGCGACCACGACAATGGTAAAGGCGTAGATCGGCAGGTTTTGCAGTACCTGGTGGCTGCTTAAAAAAGCCGGGTCGCCAACCAGCGCGAACAGCGCGCAGGCGCCGGCCACGCCGGTCGCAAACGACATCAGCGCCCACGCGGTCGAGAAGTGAAACAGCACGATCAGCGCCACCAGCAGCGACTGGCTCCACACGCCGGAGGCATGGTTCATCAGGAACAGGAAGGTGAACTGGAATGGCAGTACGTAGGTGACGGCCACGAACAGGTAAGTGTCGCGCAGCGGGCCCTTGAACAGCGTGCCGGCCCATGGCGCCGGCACGCACAGGGCCGCTCCCACCAGGCGCAGGGGCAGGCTTTCGTACGCCTGCGGGAAGACGTAGGTCCAGATCAGGTAGTAAGTGGGCATGCCGAGGCAGCCTATCCACGCCAGCACGATGTAGCGCCAGGTGGCGTGATCGAATTTGCGTTCATAGCGCTGCACGGCCCGCAGCGAACTTTGCTGCAGCCGGCGTCTGGTCGTTTTAAAAGTGCGCCTCGGCAAGCCCATCTGCAGTCATCTCGTAAGTTCTTGATATTTATCAAATTGATTCGCATCAATCGTAATCCTGTCTTATGTTGACAATGGATAACTTGATTTAGATCAAACATCGTCGATGTTGCACCAATGCCAATAATTGAAGGCAGAAAATGAAATTTCTTTTCTCAGGAGAAATCATCATGACATCTGCCGCAAATCAAACGTTAAACCCCATCCGCGCCGAATTGCGCATGCCTTCTTTCGTAACAAAGCGTATGGACGAGCATTATGTGACGCGGGTTCAACAACTGCTCGGCGGTGAACACATGCATGTGTGGAAGCCGGCCGGCGCCGGCGCACTTATGCTTGCCGGCAACGATTACCTGTGCATTGCCAGCGAGGGTAAGCTGCTGGCGGCCCAGGCGCGTGCCCTAGCCCGAATGTTGCATGAATCTCCATCGCGCTTACGGTTTTTCGGCATCGCTTGGCGCTGACCGTAGTTCGGATGTCTCGGACGAAATCTGCCCTACCCGAGCGAACGGGAAAGGAATGAAGCGGCATGAGGGTTAGCGGTTGATGGTGGGCGGTCAATTCTCGGCAGACCCGACGTGCCCTGTTCAGGACGAGTTGAGGATCTTTGCCGGAGTCGGCAGATAGAGTCGCTCGGTCAATGTCTGTAGGAGATGTTTGAGAGCGCACGAGCTTGGTAGATGAAGAACGATTTTATTCTTGTATTGCCGGACCTGCACAGCAATTTTGAACAGTTTCTTGATCACGGTTGACGGTTGCGCCTGCGACAGCTCCGTATTCTGCAGTGCTTCGGTGCGCATCTGTTGATGTAGGACATAAGCAGCGGCATGCAGAAGCAGACGCATGCAGTTGGCAAGAAAGCTCGTGCAGGAAGTGCGGTCTGACGCCAGATCGCCCTTGAGGTGCTTGATGTAATTTTCGGATTGACCACGCTCGCAATAAACGTCTTCGTACAGCGTGCCGGCATCAAGTCCAGGGAGCGACGTTACGATGAAACGCGTGTTTTCGCAGGCGCCATGACCTCCGCCTTCAATAGCACGCGCCAGGCCCTCGGCCATGAGCCAGCCTTGTAACTGAATTCATCGAACAGGCGCACCGCATTTGGCACTAGTGTAGTGCGTCAAACAGATTGAAGCTTATTAAGTTTGGCACGAGCGCGCGTGACTTTGGCAAGAATGTCGGTCGCTTTCGCGGTCCATATATACGGTTTCG